>NZ_JWHR01000113.1 GCF_000808015.1 Terrisporobacter othiniensis
AATTTATCCTTTATTTTTTATATTAAAAGAATTACTATTTCTTATAAGAAGAATTAAATATGAAAGGATTTTTAATAAAAATGAATAAATCTAATTGTTTAATTTGTAATAAAGAACTTGTATATTTTAATGAAAGTAAAAAAATGAAATGTTATTATTGTGATAAAGAATTTTACTCTACTACATCATGTGAAAATGGACATTATGTATGTGATATATGCCATAGCAATGATGCAAATAAAATAATTAAAACTTATTTAATAAACTCAAAAGAAAAAAATCCCTTTATAATGGCAAGATCTTTGGAATATCATCCATCCATAAAAATGCATGGCCCTGAACATCATTTTTTAGTTCCAGCAGTACTTACTACGGCATATTTAAACACAATAGGAGAAGAATATAAAAAGGGTGAATACTTAGATGAAATTGAAAAGAGAGCAAAGAATGTATTAGGGGGATTTTGTGGTTTTTATGGTGCTTGTGGAAGTGGTATAGGAAATGGAATTTTTATGAGTGTAATATTAAATGCTACACCATTATGTAATGAAGAATGGTCACTAAGTAATTTGATAACATCAAAAACTTTGAAAATAATAAGTGACTATGGTGGACCAAGGTGCTGTAAAAGGGTATCTAATATTGCTATGGAAACAGCTATAGACTTTATTGATGAATATTTTCAAGTGAAATTAGAAAAAGAAGAAAACTTTAAGTGTGAATTCAAAGAGTATAATAAGGAATGTATAAAAAATAGATGCAAGTATTTTAAATAAGTAAAATATACTTACATTAAGAGGTGATGTAAATGAGAATAGGAACTTCTATGTCAACTAAGAGACTAGATGAGGTTTGTGTTAATGAGTACAAAATTCCTCTAATAGTTATGATGGAAAATGCCATATTATCAGCAATTAAGCATTTAGATATGGATTTATATGATAAGTATATAGTTGTTAGTGGTGTAGGAAATAATGGTGGAGATGGTCTTGGAATAGCAAGACAATTAAAAGCTAGGGGGAAGGATGTAAAGGTATTTGTAGTTGGAAGTATGGAAAAAATCACACCATGTTCAAAAACCAATTTAGATATACTAAAGGCTATGAATATATCTTGTAGAACTTTAGATATAAAAGGAGAAAATATCAATATATTAGAAGAGTTAAAGACTAGTATAAAAAATAGTGATGTATTAGTTGACTGCATTTTTGGAACTGGTTTAGAAAGAGAAGTTAAAGGTGTTTTTAAGGATATTATAAATATTATAAATACAAATAAGAATTTAGTTTACTCTATAGATGTACCATCTGGAATAAATGCAACCACAGGTGAAATTTTAGGAGTATGTATAAAAGCTGATAAAACAATATCATTTGAGTTTTATAAAAGAGGTTTTTTAAAGTATGAAACAAAAGAATATATTGGAGATGTGGTAGTAGAGCACGTAGGAATACCTGAGCATATAATAAAAAAATATGATGACAATGAATATATTACATCGATAGATTTTGTTAAAGGTAATATAAAATCAAAAAACAAATTTAGTTTTAAAAACAATTTTGGTAAGGTTACTATATTCGCCGGATCAAAGGGATTTTCTGGAGCTGCATTTATTGCTAGTGAGGCGGCTATTAAAAGTGGCAGTGGATTAGTTACTTTAGTTTGCGATGAAGATATACAAGATATAATTAGTTCAAAAGTAAGTGAAGGAATGACTGCCAATTATAAAGAGGAAAATCGAATCAACAAATTAATTGAAACTTCTAGTGCCATAGGATTTGGGTGTGGAATGGGAGACAATAAATTAACATTAGAAAGATTAGAATATGTTTTAAATAAGAGCAACTGTCCTATGATAATAGATGCAGATGGACTAAATGTGCTAAAAAATAATATAAATATATTAAAGAAGTGTGAAAATAGGATCATAATAACGCCCCATTTGGGTGAGATGTCTAGATTAACAGGAAAGTCAATTTCATATATAAAAGAAAATAGACTAGATGTAGCAAAAGAATTTGCAAAAGAAAATAATATAATAGTTTTACTCAAAGGTTATGAGACTATTATCACCGATGGAAACATTTTATATATAAATCCAACTGGTAATAGCGCCATGGCAAATGGAGGTATGGGAGACTGTTTGCTTGGTATGATAACTTCTTTTATTGGGCAAGGGCTAGAAATATTTAATGCAGTAGTGTGTGCAGCATATATACATGGATACATAGGTGATATTTTATCTAAAAAACTATATACAGTAAATGCAACACAAATTATAAATGAAATTCCTAGTATTATGAATGAGTTTGATATTGAAATTAATTTGTAACTATTACCAATATTTATATTGTTATACTATTATAAAGAAAATGAATTTCTAAATGGAGAAGAGGGATATAATGAATACAGTGTGGTTAATTGTTGCAGTAGCATTTGGAATAGCTGAATTAATGACAACAAGTTTAACTTTAGTATGGTTTAGTATAGGGGCCTTAATTTTAATGGTTTTAAGTACATTTATAGAAAGCATAATAATTCAGATAGCATTATTTGCTGCTATTTCAATTACTTTATTAGTTGTATTTACAAAATACTTTGTGGATAAAGATAAAACCTATAAATATAACACAAATTTACAAGGTATAGAGCAAAAAACAGGTATTGTTAAAGAAGAAATACCTCAATATATGACAGGAATTGTAACATTGACAGGAGAAGATTGGACGGCTATATCTGAAGATGGTGAAAAAATTCAAGTAGGACAATTAGTTAAGGTAATAAGAATAGAGGGTGTCAAGTTAGTTGTAAAACCTGTTAACAATCAAGAAGAGAAGTAATTAATAAAATTAATTATAAATTTATAAAAAGGAGAAAAAGGTATGATAAAATTAGTAGTCATAATACTTATAGTAGTAGTTCTAAGTTTAAGTTGTGTAAAAGTCATTAAACAATCAAAAGTCGGTATAGTAATTAGGCTTGGTAAGTTTCACAAAAAAGCTGATACAGGAGTTCACTTTTTAATACCATTCTTAGATCAAATGGCTTATGTTATTGATTTGAGAGAAAATGTGGTTGATTTTCCACCACAGCCAGTTATAACAAAAGATAATGTAACTATGCAAATAGATACAGTAGTTTATTTCCAAGTTACAGATCCTGTTAGATATGTATTTGAAATATCAAATCCAATATCTGCCATAGAAAATTTAACTGCAACAACTCTTAGAAATATAATAGGGGAGTTAGATTTAGATGAAACTCTTACATCGAGGGATTTAATAAATACAAAAATGAGATCTATACTAGATGAAGCAACTGATAAATGGGGTATAAAAGTTAATAGGGTAGAGCTTAAAAACATAATGCCACCACAAGATATACAAGTTGCAATGGAAAAACAAATGAGAGCAGAAAGAGAAAGAAGAGAGTCAATACTTCAAGCAGAGGGGAATAAAGCAGCGTCAATACTTCAAGCAGAAGGAGAAAAGCAATCAGCGATACTTAGAGCAGAAGCTCAAAAGGAAGCAATGGTTAGAGAAGCAGAAGGAGAAAAACAATCTCGTATACTTAGAGCTCAAGGGGAAGCAGAATCTATAAGACAGATTGCTCAGGCCAAGGCAGAAGGTGAAGCAACTATAATTAAAAATGTATTCCAAGCAATGAAAGAATCTGACATTGATGATAATATGTTAGCTCTTAAATCTATGGAGGCTCTTGAAAAACTTGCAGAAAGTGATTCTACTAAACTTGTTCTTCCATCAGAAACAGTTAATTTCTTAGGTTCTTTTAAAGGAATTAAAGAAGTTTTAAGTAGCGATAAGAATAATAAATAATTAAACGAAGATACTCTAAAGACAATAGATCTTTAGAGTATTTTTTTGTCTTATAAAAAGTGTACAATTGGTAAAAAATATATGGAAATTTTTAATAAAGTGATATACAATTAATTTTAAAAAAAACTAATTGTTAATTTTAGTACGAATTATAACTAAAATTAACCGTTGTAAAAATTGAATAAAGTTAGTTAAAATTTTATAAAAAAAAAGGGGGATTTAGATTTTACTAGAAATATATAAGATGCAAAAAATTATCATTTGGGGGGATTAAGATTAAATATTTAGACATAATTACTAAAGAAAAAATAGACAAATTTATTTCAGGAAATTCTTTAGATAGTTATAAATTTCTTGGAAATCATAAAGTGGAATATAAAGGGGAAGTTGGAAATTCTTTTGCTGTATGGGCACCAAATGCAAAAGCTGTATATCTAGTGGGGGATTTTAATAATTGGAATGAAACATCCCATTCTTTAACAAACATGTATGATAGTGGTATTTGGTCAATATTTACTACAGATCTAGGGGAAGGGGAAATTTATAAATACAATGTGGTTGGATGTGATGGAGTAAGCCGATTAAAATCAGATCCATATGGTACATTTTCTGAATTAAGACCTAAAACAGCATCAGTAGTATATGAGGGAATAGATTATAAGTGGAAAGATAAAAAATATTTAGAAAAAAAGAATAAGATAATAACAAATAATGAACCTATGAATATATATGAGGTTCATCTAGGTTCCTGGAAGAGAAAATGGGACGGGGGGTTTTTCTCATTTGAAGAGTTATATGAAATGATTGATTATGCAAAAGATATGGGATATACACATATTGAGTTAATGCCTATAACAGAACACCCATTAGATATGAGTTGGGGATATCAGACTGTAGGGTATTATGCTACTACAAGTAGACATGGTAATCCTGATGAATTTAAAGCATTTGTAGACAAATGTCATGAAAATAATTTAGGAATAATATTAGACTTTGCATATAGTCATTTTTGTAAGGATGAGCACGGTTTATATAGATTTGATGGCTCTCCTCAATTTGAATACGAAGATCCATTAAAAGCAGAAAATTTAGGATGGGGAACGGTTCACTTTGATTTAGGAAAACCTGAGGTTAATAGTTTTTTATTATCAAATGTAATGTATTGGTTTAAAGAGTTTCATGTGGATGGTATTAGGGTAGATGCTGTTAGCTCCATATTATATTTGGACTATGATATAGGTGATTGGAGACCAAATAAATATGGAGGACGAGAAAATATAGAAGGAATAGATTTTCTAAGACGATTAAATGAAGTTGTTTATGAGAATATAAAAAATCCATTAATAATAGCTGAAGAATCAACATCATGGCCAATGGTTACATCACCTACTTATTTAGGTGGATTAGGGTTTAGTAATAAATGGAATATGGGGTGGATGAATGATACTTTGAAATACATGGAGATGGACCCTATATATAGAAAGCATCATCATAATTTAATAACTTTTTCATTTATGTATGCATTTTCAGAAAACTTTATTTTACCACTATCCCATGATGAGGTTGTTCATGGCAAAAAGTCATTGCTAGATAAAATGTCAGGAGATGAATGGCAAAGATTTGCAAGTTTAAGATTATTATATTCTTACTACATGATACATCCAGGTAAAAAATTATTGTTTATGGGAGGAGAATTTGGCCAAGGTCTTGAATGGAGATACGCCTATGGTTTGGAGTGGCAATTGCTAGATAGAGAACAGCATGCTAAAACAAAAGTTTTTGTAAAAGAATTAAATAATTTATATAGAAAAGAAAAAGCTTTATATGAAATTGATAATTCATATGAAGGATTTGATTTCATAGACCCTCATAATGAGGATCAAAGTATAGTTACATTAATGAGAAAAGGTAAAGATGAAGGTGAGTTTATTATAGGTATTTTAAACTTTACACCTGTAGTTTACTACGATTATAAGGTTGGAGTGCCTTATTTAGATATATATGAAGAAGTATTTAATAGTGACGATGAAAAATACTGGGGATCAAATCAAACTATGAAAAATACTGAGTTATATGCTATTGATAACAAATGGCATAATCAACCTTATCATATAAAAATAAAAGTACCGCCATTGGGAGCTACATTTATAAAACTTAAATCTAATCCAATAAATAATAAAAATGAGTAAATAAGAAAAAGTAATAAATCTACAAGTCTTATTAAATAAGTAATAAAGGCAAATAAGCTTAATGAATTATGGGAGTAATTGAACTTTAATAAAGGGGGAAACTGAATGAAACAAGAGATGCTAGCAATGATTTTAGCTGGGGGGCAAGGATCAAGATTAGGTGTTTTCACAAAAAGAATAGCAAAGCCAGCAGTATCATTTGGAGGAAAATATAGAATTATAGACTTTGTTTTAAGTAATTGTTCTAATTCCGGTATAGATACAGTTGGAGTACTTACACAATATAGACCAAGGATTTTAAATTCGCATATTGGAATGGGAAGTCATTGGGATTTAGATAGAATAAATGGAGGAGTTTATATACTTCAACCATATATGAGTGAAAAAGAGGGGCACTGGTATAATGGTACAGCAAATGCAATATATAAAAATATGAACTTTATAGATGATTATGATCCAGAATATGTATTAATTTTATCTGGAGATCATATTTACAAAATGGATTACAGCAAAATGTTGGAGTTCCATAAGGAAAAAAATGCAGAAGCTACAATTGCAGTTATAGAAGTTCCATGGGATGAGGCAAGTAGATTTGGAATAATGAATGCAGATGATGATAAAAAAATATATGAATTTGAAGAAAAACCTGAGAATCCTAAAAGTAATTTAGCTTCCATGGGTGTATATATATTTAACTGGAGAACATTAAAACAATATTTTTTAAGAGGAAGAAAAACTAAAGAATGTTTTGATGACTTTGGAAAAGATGTAATTCCAGCGATGTTAAAAGATAATCAAGAAATGTATGCATATCCTTTTAAAGGATATTGGAGAGATGTTGGTACTATACAAAGTTTATGGGAAGCAAATATGGATTTGATTAAAACTCCAGAAGCTGTGGATTTAAGCGATTCAAATTGGAGAATATATACAAATACGATGGATCTTCCACCACAATATATTGGACAAAATGCCAGTATAAAAGAAGCTTTAATAGCAGATGGTTGCTCAGTACTAGGAACAATTGATAATACGGTTTTATCACATAAGGTTGATGTTGGAGAGGGAAGCATAATCAGAAACTCTGTAATAATGCCAAATGTTACTATAGGTAAGAATGTAGTAATAGAAAAAGCAATGATAGCGGAAGGTGCAGTAATTAAGGATAATGCCGTGATAAAAAGTGATACAAATGAAATAAGTGTTGTGTCAGAGTATGAAGTAGTTAATGCTAAAGAAAAAGTTGAAGCTTAAAAGGGGGAGAAGATTATGAAAAATCAATGTATGGGATTAATTAACCTTGATAAAAAAGGCAATCCAAATATAAATATATTAAATTATGCAAGACCATTAACGTCTACTCCAATAGCTGGTAGATATAGAATTATAGATTTTGTTTTATCTAATATGGTTAATTCAGGTATTACTAATGTTGGAATCTATGCTAAAGAAAAATATAGATCATTAACGGATCACTTAGGAAGTGGAAAAGACTGGGATTTGAGCAGGAAAAAAGGTGGACTTTATATATTTAGTCCAGAAAATACTAAGTACAATAACAATTATGGATTTAGAACGGGAGATATATACTCTATACTAGCAAATATAGATTATATAGAAAAAAGTAAAGAAGAATATATACTTATTGCGCCAGGATATATGTTGTGTAGCATGGATTATAAAGAAGCTCTTAAATATCATAAACAATCAAAAAATGATATTACTGTTATATATAAACATATAACAAACGCAGATGAAGATTTTTTAGGGTGTATGACATTAAATATGGATAGTAATAATAGAGTTTTAAATATAGGTGGAAATATAGGAGCTTTCCCTAGTGCAAACATATCTATGGAAACTTATATTATGAAAAGAACTGATTTTATTAAATGTATATATAAAATAGCTAGTTTGGGAACTCATTCATATTTTGAAGACTATATAAAGAGAGAAATATCTAATATACAAGTTGGAGGATATGAGTTTAATAATTATTTAAAATGTATAAATTCTATTCAAAGTTATGCACAGGCAAGTAAAGAAATGTTAAGACATGATGTGGCAGCAGAACTATTTAATTCTGAAAGAAAAATATTTACTAAGGATAAAAGTCAAGCACCAACTATATACATGAAAAATGCTAATGTGAAAAATTCCTTTGTGGCAACAGGTTGTAAAATTGATGGAACGGTTGAAAACTGTACATTATTTAGAAAGGTTGAAGTAGGAAAGGGAGCTATAGTAAGGAACTGTGTAATAATGCAAAATTGCAAAATAGAGCCAGGAGTAGTTTTAGAAAATGTTATATTTGATAAAAATATTACAATCTCAAAAGGAAAAGAATTAAAAGGAGATAAGGACTACCCTATGGTCATAGAAAAAAACCAGAAGCTTTAAGAGTAAAAGGGGGAAAATAAATGAAGATACTTTATGTGACTGCAGAATGCTGGCCATTTGTAAAAACAGGAGGTTTAGGAGATGTTTCCTATGCCCTTCCAAAAGCTCTAAAAAAAGAAGGGGTTGATGTAAGGGTTATAATGCCGAAATACTCTACCATACCATCATATTTTAAAGACAAATTTAAACCGGTTGCAGAGTTTAGTGTAAAAGTAGGATGGAGAAATCAATATTGTGGTATAGAAAGCATGGAATTAGATGGTGTCACATTTTATTTTATAGATAATGAATTTTATTTTAAGAGGTCTGATCAACCAAGTATATATGGACATGGTGATGATCCAGAACGATTTGCATTTTTTAGTAATGCAGTATTATCATCTATGGAAAAATTGAATTTTTATCCAGATGTTATTAACTTAAATGATTGGCATACGGGGATGATACCATTATTGCTGAAAGAAGACTATGCTCATTTGAAGAAATATCAGGATATAAAGACAGTTTATACTATACACAATTTACAATATCAGGGCATATTTAATAAAGAAATAGTAGGAAATATTTTTGATATATCTTATGATCACTTTAATAATGGAAATATAGAATTTTATGGAGATATTAACTTTATGAAGGCTGGAATTGTTTTTGCCGATAAGGTTACGACTGTAAGTAAAACTTATGTAGAAGAAATACAAACACCTTTTTATGGTGAAGGATTAGACGGACTTTTGAAATCAAACTCTTATAAATTAGAGGGCATTTTAAATGGTATCGATTATGATTTAAATGATCCATCTACAGACAAAGCTATATTTGAAAAATTTGATGTAAATTGTATTCACAAAAAAGTAGAAAATAAAATAAAATTACAAAAAATATTAGGATTAGAAGTTAATCCAAATATTCCTTTAGTGGGGATTGTATCTAGATTAACTTCACAAAAAGGCCTAGATTTAATTAACTATATGATGCCTGAAATAATGAGAGAAAATTTGCAAATGGTCGTACTAGGTACAGGTGAGCATCAATATCAGTCTATGTTTAATTATTATAATTCAAATTTTAGTAACAAATTATCTGCAAGAATTACATTTGATAGCGCCTTTGCACAGCAAATTTATGCTGCATGTGATATTTTTCTGATGCCATCTTTGTATGAACCTTGTGGAATAGGGCAAATGCTTGCCATGAGATATGGTGCAATCCCAATAGTAAGAGAAACCGGTGGACTTAAAGATACTGTAACTCCTTATAATAAATATACAGGTGAAGGTAATGGATTTAGTTTCGCTAATTATAACGCTCATGAAATGTTCTTTACACTTCAAAAAGCAATTAGATTGTATCAAGATAAAAAGGTTTGGAATAACCTAATTATAAATGCAATGAATACAGATAATAGTTGGAAGAAATCTGCTCAAGACTATATAAGAATATTTAATGGCTTAATAAGCTAAAGGGGCGATTTAATGATTACAATAAATAAAAAGCGATTTAAAGAATATTTCAGAAGAAAAATGAATAATTTATATGCTCAAACCCTTGAAGAAGCAAGCAATGAAGAACTTTTTAATGTATTATGTTATGTTATAAAAGATATGATTTCAAGGGATTGGGAAGGCAGTAGAATATATGAAGAAAAAGCAGTATTTTATTTTTCTATAGAATTTTTACTGGGAAGACAATTAAAATCTAACCTATTAAATCTTGGATTTGAAGATACTATAAGACAAGGTCTAAATGAACTAGGAATAAATTTAGATGAAATAGTTGAAGCAGAACCAGATCCAGCTCTAGGAAATGGGGGGTTGGGTAGATTAGCCGCATGCTTTCTTGATTCTATGGCATCCGTTGGAATTAGTGGTCATGGATATGGAATAAGATATAAATACGGATTATTTGAGCAGAAATTTGTAAATAATTCTCAGGTTGAAGTTCCAGATAATTGGCTTATAAATAGTTCTTATTCATGGGAAACAGTTAGACCAAATAGGGCAGTATTAGTAAAGTATGAAGGAAAAATTGATATGGAAGAAGATGATGAAGGTAATCTAAGGGTTACCCACAAGAACTATATTCCTGTGATGGCAATGCCTTATGATATACCTATAATTGGTTATGAAAATGAATGCATAAACACACTTAGAATATGGAAAAGTGAAATACCAACAAGAGATTTTGGGAGGTCATCTCTATATGCTAAAAATCAAGCGGCTAGTTATGAGGATGCATTAAAATATAAGTATTATGCAGAAGAAATTTCTCAAACTTTATATCCAAATGATTCAAACTATGCAGGCAAATTGTTAAGGTTAAAGCAAGAATATTTCTTCGTTAGTGCAGGAATTCAAGATATATTTAGAAAATGTAGAAGATATAAAATTAAACCGCAAGAATTACCAAATAAAATTGCTATTCATATAAATGACACTCACCCAGCTTTATGTATCCCTGAAATGATGAGGATATTATTAGATGAAGAAGGATTATCTTGGGATGAAGCATGGAATATTACTACAAGGGTAATATCTTATACAAACCATACAATATTATGTGAAGCATTAGAAAGATGGTCGGAAGGTATAATGAAAAAGCTTCTACCAAGAATGTATATGATAATTGAGGAAATTAATAGAAGATATGTTAATGCTTTAAGAAAAAAAGGTTATGGTGAAGATAAGGTAAAAAGAATGGCTATTATGTATGATGGAGAAATTAGAATGGCTAATTTATGTATAGTTTCAAGCTATAGTGTAAATGGTGTAGCAGCTCTTCATACTAAATTATTAAAAGAAGAAGTTTTAAAGGATTTTTATGAAGAAGAGCCTTATAAGTTCAATAATAAAACAAATGGTATATCTCATAGAAGGTGGCTTATGAGTTCAAATCCAGAACTAGCTAATTTAATAACAGAATTGATTGGGAATAAGTGGATAAAAGATACAGCTCATTTAAAAGAATTAGAAAAATTTGTGGATGACGAGAATGTATTGAATAGATTAGAAGAGATTAAGTTTAACAATAAGGTTAAATTAGCTAACTATATAAAAGAAAATAATAATATATCAATAGATCCTAACTCCATATTTGATGTTCAAGTTAAAAGACTTCATGCTTATAAAAGACAACTTATGAATATTTTGCATGTACTTGCTTTATATCATGAAATACTAGATAATATGGATTTAGAGTTGGATATTCAGCCACGAACTTTTATATTTGGAGCAAAGGCAGCACCAGGATATTACTTAGCAAAATGTATAATAAAATTAATAAATTGTGTTGCTGATTTAGTAAACAATGACCCTAGAGTAAAAGACAAAATCAAAGTTGTATTTATAGAAAATTATGGTGTATCACTAGCTGAAAAAATAATTCCGGCAGCTAATGTGAGTGAACAAATATCAACTACTACAAAAGAAGCATCAGGAACTAGTAATATGAAGTTTATGATGAATGGTGCTCTAACATTAGCTACACTAGATGGAGCTAATGTGGAAATATGCCAACAAGTAGGCAAAGATAATATGTTTTTATTTGGACTTAGTGCTAAACAAGTATTGGATTATGACAAATATGGTGGATATTCATCTAAAGACTTGTATCATTCTAATAAGTGGCTAAGAAGAGTTGTTGATGATTTAGTTAATGGATTTATACCTGGCCTTGGAAAAGAAGGTAGGGAAATCTATGATGCATTAATAACTTATAATGATGAATATTTTGTTCTTAGAGATATTGATGAATATGCTGAGGCACAGCAAAGGATAAGTAATCTTTATAAGGATAAAATTAAGTGGAATAAGATGTCTCTTATAAATATTGCAAACTCTGGAATTTTCTCTAGTGATAGAACTATAAATGAATATATAGAAGATATTTGGTTTAAAGGGTGTGATGAGGATGTGCAAAACAATATCATTTAACTCCTGGAATGAATATTTTAAGGCTCCATTTGGAGCCTTAAAAGTTAATCAAGGAGCAGATATTAAGGTTAATACAAATATTAAGGTTAATACAAATGAAGAAGTATACAGTATTTATTTAGTAATAACAAAAGAAGATGAAAACTTAAATAGTGAAGAGATAAGACGAATTCCACTAATTAAAAAAGAGGAAAATATATATGAATGTAAAATAGAACCATTATTTATTCCAGCGATATATTATTATTATTTTGAAGTAGAAGTTAATAGTGATGGACAGAATAAGAAGAAATTTTATGGAAAAATAAGACAAAATGGAGAAGCTTGTGAATATAGTTTCGATAATTTAAATAAATATCAGTTAACAGTTTACGAAGAAAGTAAATCACCAACATGGTTTAAAGAAGGTGTTTTATATCACATATTTGTAGATAGATTTAACAACGGTAATAGAACCGGTAAGCCAAGCAATCCAAAGAAAAATAGTTTTATATATGCTAACTGGGAAGATGATCCTATGTATATAAAGGATGAAAATGGAGATATCATAAGATGGGATTTTTATGGAGGTAACCTTAAGGGAATTATTAATAAATTGGGATACCTTAAGAAACTTGGAATAAGTATTATATATCTAAGTCCAGTTTTTGAATCTTCTAGTAATCACAAATATAACACAGGAGATTATAAAAAGATTGATCCTATGTTTGGAGATGAAGAAATATTTTCAGAATTGATAGAAAAAGCTAATGCAAAAGGTATATCAATAATACTTGATGGTGTATTTAGTCATACAGGAGCTGACAGTATTTATTTTGATAAATTTAATAATTATGATAGTAAAGGTGCTTATAATAATGAAGACTCTATATACAGAAGTTGGTATACTTTTGATGATTCTAAGGTAGGTTACAAATGTTGGTGGGGAATTAAAGACTTACCAAACGTAAATGAATTAGAACCTTCATATATGAACTACATAATTAAAGATGAAGAAAGTGTTTTAAATAAATGGACAAAGATGGGAGTTAAAGGATGGCGACTAGATGTAGTAGATGAATTACCAGATGAGTTTTTAACTGAATTTAAAAAGGAGCTAAAAAAATCCGAAAGCGATTCCGTTTTGATTGGAGAAGTATGGGAAGATGCTTCCAATAAAATAAGTTATGGGCAACGAAGAAAATATCTCTTAGGTAAACAATTAGATTCGGCCATGGGATATCCATTTAGAAAAGGAATATTATCTTTCCTAAGAGGTGAGATGGCATCTTATGAACTTAATGATTTATATATGAATATAAAAGAAAATTATCCACCAGATGCATTTAAAGCTAACCTAAACTTATTGGGTACTCATGATGTAAGAAGGGTAAAAACAGAGCTTGATAATGACAAAGATATGATTAAACTTGCTGTATTAGCACAGATGACATTTGAAGGAGTTCCATATATTTATTACGGTGATGAGGCAGGCCTTGCAGGTGGTAAGGATCCAGATAATAGAAGAACTTACCCTTGGAAAAATGAAGATAATGAGATGATAGACTTCTATAGAAATTCTATTCAAACTAGACATAGGATAAAAGCTTTATTAAAAGGAGAAACTAATTTTATTTACACTAAGGATGATGATGTTTTTGCTTATGAAAGATTTATTGATGAGGATAGTTGTTTAATAATTATAAATAGAAGTGAAGAGTATAAATATATAGATTTTGATTTAGACTATGATTTATTAGATGAGATAGGAATAAAATACACACCAGGTGACTATGGAGTTACTTTAGAAAAGGAAAATGGGAAATTTGTAATAGATATTGAACCAAAATCTTTTATGATATTTAAAATGAAAAATATTACAAGGGAAGCATTTGAACAAGTATAGAAAAAATGTGTAGATTATTAATTTAATCTACACATTTTTCATCATTAAAATGGAATTTCGCTTTCACATATATTGTTATCAAAAACTTCGTCTGTAAAGATTTCTTCACTATTAAAAGTATTTTCAGTTTTTTTACTTTGTTTAGAATCTATAAATCTAAATGAATCACAATGGATTGTTATAGATTTTCTGTTTTCTCCATTTGTAGATAAATATTTATCTACTTTTATTTTCCCCTCAATATAAACCAATCTACCTTTGGCCATATATTCACTAAAAACCTCTGCTTGCCTATTCCATACTTCGCAGTTAATAAAATCAGTATCATGCTCTCCTTGAGCATTTTTATAACTTCTATTAACAGCCAAAGTAAATTTAGTTACAGCTATATTTTTTTCACCTAAATATTTCAGTTCTGGATCATGACATAATCTTCCTACTAATATGACCTTATTCATTAAAAGCCTCCTTGTATTAAAAGAATTATAAATATTAGTAAAATTATGGACAAACATAGGTTCGTATATACATATAGTTAGGAAAAAATTTAATTTTATGAACTGAAGAAAAAAATATGAAAGGGTGATATAATTAAAATAATAATGAACGTTAAAATCTATGTTAATTTGATAGAGAATTAAAAATAAGGGGTTTTATTATGAAAAAAGAAATTTATGAAAGTATAATAAAAAATAGCAAAATAGCTTACTTAATAATAAATTGTAAGATGGATAATCATAATAAATATATTGGCATAGAGGTACTTGAACAAAATAAAGAATTTGAGAAAATTTTTAAATTATTAACAGAAAATAATGTATTTGAAAAGGAAGTAACAGAATTAATAATAAATAATTGGATAAAGAAAAGTTTTAAAGGTGATGAACTTGATAAGTTTATAAAAGATGTAATAAAAACTGGTCATAGGAAGATAGAATACACAACTGAATTAAATGGTAGAAATTCAATCGTAGATATGTATTACTTAGAAGACTATTTTATGTTAATATATTCAATCGATTGTAATATAGGTCATAAGGAAGAAAACTTAAAAATATATAATTGGGCAAAAGACTTGAATGGAGTATATATTGATATACATGAAGGTTGTAATCACGACTTAAAACTAGGTAATAAAAAGAGCACTCTAGGAAAAAGAGATATAGATTTATGGGAAGAATCTGAAATTATTCAATTTAGAAATCAAGAGAATATTGTAATAGCAAATAAAAATGCAAAAACTTTTTATCAAACATTAACAAAAAAAGATGGTAATAAAATGTACTTAGAGTCAACTTTATGGCCCATCATAGATGATAATGATAATGTAATAGGAACTAGGGGCTTTAGTATAAAAATTAATGATAAGTTGATTTTTGAGAAAAGTTTAGAGCAAAATCAAGAAAATTTTAGGGAAATAACAAAATATTGTGACTCAGTATTTATTATTAGAGATGAAGAAAGAGCAACTTATATTAGTCCAGCTTTTAGAAATGTTTTTGAATCTAATCCAGATGATTTGTATAAAGATATTAGTAAATTAGATGATTATTTTAAACGAGTAGAAAGCAATGATTATAATATAAGTTACGAATTTGAATTTGATGAATGTAACGAAGGAACGGGAAAAGTAAAATTAGATAACGGAAAAGAAAAATGGATTTGGTATAAATTTTTACCAATAAAGGATTCTAAGGGAAATGTATCAAAAAGAGTAGGTATTTTAACAGATGTAACAGAAAAAAGAAAAGTAGAAGATGAGAAAAATCAACTTAAATTAGATTTTTTTGCAAATTTATCTCATGAGTTAAGAACGCCAATCAATCTTATATCAAGCACAATTCAGTTAATCAAACTAAATTTAACGAAATTATCACCACAAGAGGCTAATAAACTTTACAAATATATAGATATCATGGAAACTAATAGTTTAAGACTTGTAAGACTTATAAATAATTTATTAGATTCAACGAGAATTGATGCGGGATTTATAAGTTTTACTCCGATAAATGCAGATATAGTCAGATTTATAGAAGACATATGTGGCTCTATTGTAGAATTTATAGAATTTAATAATATGCACTTAATTTTTGACACTAATAAGGAAGAAGATATAGTTCTATTTGATCCAGATATTATAGAAAGAACGATGCTGAATTTATTATCAAATGCAGTCAAATTTAATAAAAAATATGGGAATATATATGTGAATCTATGTACTAAAGAAGATAAAATTATAATTAGCGTGAAAGATGAAGGTATAGGAATTCCAAAGGAAAAAGCTAATTGTATATTTGAAAGATTTGAGCAAGTTCAAAGTAAAGATAGAATAGAAAAACAAGGAAGTGGAATAGGATTATATTTGGTAAAATCTCTTGTTACATTGCACGGAGGAAGTATAAAGGTAAATAGTAAGGTTAATCAAGGGAGTGAGTTTATAGTGGTTATACCTAAACAAGTAATAAAAAACGGTGAAGAGTTTTTGATGAAAAAAAATGAAGAAGTTAGATATAGCAGAGCAAATATAGAGTTTTCAGATATATAAGAAATGAACACATTATTAATTTAAAAATTAGTAATGTGTTTATTTCTTTTCTTCTGAATGTTTTATAACTAATCTCATTAAAAAGAACACTGGAATAGTTGAAAAAATAGGAGCTATTATGGGAGCTATAGCTTCATCTAAATCTAATAGATTAACTAATGCCAATATAATTCCTAGATTTAGAGCATATTCAAATACATAAACTAAAAAACTAAGCAGGTATTTCTTTAAAGAATACTTTTGATCTTTAAATGTAAACTTGGAGTTTAAATAATAAGATGCAGTAATACTTATAATGCTTGTAGTAGTATAGGCAACTAGATAATTAATTTTGAAAACTAGATATAAAGTTAAATAAAATATTTGAGCTACCACAAAATTAGCAGTCCCAATAAGATTAAATTTTATATATTCTATAATTTTATCTTTATATAACTTTAGTTTATCTATAATTGTATTCTTAATAGTCAACACATCCTTTTAAAAAGTGATTATTTATATTTTATATTATTATTATGTTCATTGACAAAATAAATATAAAGAACTATATTTATTTTGTAGATATAGCTATTATTAGGGGGGAGTAGAAATGTCAAGTTGTAATTCGTGTCCATCAAATGGATCTTGCAATAAGGAACAATCAAGCTGTTTAGTTGAGAATAATCCACTAAATAAAATTAAAAAAATTGTAGGTGTTATGAGTGGTAAAGGTGGAGTAGGAAAATCTACAGTATCAGCATTAATAGCAAAAAATTTAGCAAAACAAGGGTATAAAGTAGGTGTATTAGATGCTGATATAACAGGACCTAGTATTCCAAGACTTTTGGGAGTGGATAAGCAAAGAGCAAGAGCAACAGAGGAATTTATATATCCAGCAGTAACAAAAGATGGAATAAAAGTAATGTCTTTAAACTTATTAATAGAAAATGAAGAAGAGCCTGTTATTTGGAGAGGGGCAATGGTTTCTAATGCAGTGAAACAGTTTTATACAGATGTTTTATGGGAAGAGTTAGATTACCTTATAATAGATATGCCTCCAGGAACAGGAGATGTAGCACTAACAGTTATGCAATCTATTCCTATAAATGGTATAGTAATGGTTACAGTACCTCAAGATATGGTATCAATGATAGTTACAAAAGCTGTTCATATGGTTCAAAAGTTAGATATAGATGTTATAGGTGTAGTTGAAAATATGAGCTACATAACATGTCCAGACTGTGGTAAGAAGATTCAAATATTTAATGGACAAAATAATAGAAAATTCCTTGATGATATGAATTTGGAACTTTTAGGACAATTACCAATGAATTCTGGAATAGGAAACGTATCCATAGGTATTTATAAGGATGGTGATGAAGAGGTAGAAGGATTATTTAATCCTATAGTAATAAATATGGTTAAATCATTAGAGAAAAAAGAAAAAGAAGTTTCAAATGTGTTTTAGGTATAAATAAGGAGTAAAAAAATGAAATTAGGAGATGTTTTTGTTTTTGGTGTTGATTTAGTATTATTTACATATTTTACTCAAATAGCACTAAATACCACAAGTATGACAATTAGAATAGCGGCATGTTTTGCTATGACAGCTGAAATATTCTTTATGAGACAACATTTAAAAATGATGAAGATAATTTCCAATAGAAGAGAAGATTAAAAAATACACAGTTCAATATATTGAACTGTGTATTTTTTTTTAGATTGATTAAAATCTATTGACATTCCAGTTAATGGAATGTTTATTATAATATTAGGAAGTACTGTGAGTATAAAAATAGTAAAATAAATGGGGGGAAAAATATGAGATTAAGTATGGTTGCAGATCATGCAAGATGGCCGAGGGAAAACGATATTATATTTAACTTGTCTGAAAGAGCTCAAAATGCAGAAAAAGAGATAGGTAAAGAAAATGTTGTTAATGCTACTATTGGTGCCTTAATGGATGATGAAGGAAAGTTAATAACTATGAGTAGTGTTTTTGAACAATTAAAATCATTGCCAAATAATGAAATATCTGCTTATGCTTCTATAGCAGGACAAGATGACTATAAAGAAGCTGTAAAAAAAGTTTGCTTTCAAGGAAATAATCCAGATGGATATGTAAGAGTTGTAGCTTCTCCTGGTGGAAGTGGTGCTATTAAGTTAGCAATGTGGAACTATACTAATCCAAATGATGTGATTCTAACTTCAGACTGGTATTGGAGTCCTTACGGAATTATAGGAGAAGAAGCCGGTAGAGGAGTTTCAAATTATAAGTTATTTAATGATGAAGGAAAATTTAATATGGAATCCTTTAAATCTAAATTTAAAGAAATTATAGATAAACAAGGAAACATATTTACAATAATTAATACTCCTGGTCATAATCCAACGGGTTATAGCGTGTCAGATGATGAGTGGGATGAAATATTAGACTTTGCAAAAGAAGTTGCAAAGGATGAAAGTAAAAAAATAGTTTTATTTATAGATGTTGCTTATATAGATTTTGTGAAAGATGATGTAGCAAGTAGAAAATTCTTTAAAAAATTTGGTAACTTACCAGAAAATATACTTACAATAGTTGGATTTAGTATGTCAAAAGGATTTACTGCCTATGGAATGAGAATGGGGGCAGCTATAGGAATATCTTCAAGTGAAGATATAGCAGAAGAATTCTACTATTCATTAATGCATTCTTGCAGAGCAAACTGGTCTAATTGTAATAGAGGGGCTATGTCTATTCTTTCTCATTTAATTGCAGATGAGAAAAAATATTCAGAATATAAAATAGAGAAAAATCAATATAAAGATATGCTTGTGAAAAGAGCAGAAGCTTTTGTACAAGGTGCAGAAGAAGTAAATCTTGAAATATTACCATACAGAGATGGATTCTTTGTAAGTATACCGTGCAATAATCCAAAGGAAATTTGCGAAGAGCTTACTAAAGAAAATCTTTATCTAGTTCCATTGAAGATGGGATTAAGGTTTGCTGTTTGTGCAGTATCGGAAGAAAAATGTAGGAAAGCACCAAAGGTTATAAAAGAAGTTCTTGAAAAAACTAAATCATTAGACACAACTTTAGCATAAAAAAACATAAAAATAAGGGGGACTATTAACATGAAGAAATTAATGACAGGTAACGAGGCAATAGCTCGTGGAGCCTATGAAGCTGGTGTAAAATATGCTTCAGCTTATCCAGGAACTCCAAGTACAGAAATATTAGAAAATATAGCTTTATATAAGGATGATATTCTTGCAGAATGGGCTCCGAATGAGAAGGTAGCAGTTGAGGCAGCTGCAGGTGCCTCAATAGCAGGAGCGAGAACTGTAGCATCTATGAAACATGTTGGTTTAAATGTGGCGGCAGATCCACTGTTCACAGTAGCATATACAGGTGTAACTGGAGGATTTATAATAATTACAGCAGATGAGCCAGGGCAACATTCATCACAAAATGAGCAAGACAATAGAAATTATGCTAGAGCAGCTAAAATTCCAATGTTTGAACCATCAACTAGCCAAGAAGCTAAAGATATGTTCAAGGAAGCATTTGAAATAAGTGAGAAATTTGATACGCCAGTTTTATATAGATTAACAACTAGACTATGTCATTCAAAGGGGATAGTTGAGTGTGAAGATAGAAAAGAAGTTGGAATAAAAGAGTATGTAAAAGACGCACATAAATATGTTACAGTTCCTGCAAACTCAAGAGTATTAAGAGGGAAGGTAGAAGAAAGACTTCACAATTTAGAAAAGTTTTCTAATGAAACTGATCTTAACTCTATTGAATTAAATGATACTAAAGTAGGAATTATTGCATCAGGAATGTGTATAAATTTTGCAAAAGAAGTGTTTGGAAATGATGCATCTTATTTAAAACTAGGATTTACTTTCCCAATGCCAGATGAAAAAATAAAAGAGTTTGCATCTAAAGTAGAAAAAATATATGTTATAGAAGAAAATGATGAATTTATAGAAGAGCATGTTAAAGCTTTAGGCATAAATTGTCATGGTAAAGATGTATTTCCAGCATATGGAGAAATGACACCGGATGTTATAAGAAAAGCTATATATGGAAAAACATTTGATCACTTAGAAGCAAATGAAGAATTATTAGTTCCAAGACCACCAACATTCTGTGCAGGATGTCCACATAGAGGTTTATTCTATGAACTAGGGAAAAGAAAAGATGTAGTTATAACTGGAGATATAGGATGTTATACTCTAGGATTTGCACCACCATATAATGCGATGGATTGTGTAGTTTGTATGGGTGCATCTTTGGGTTCAGGACATGGAGCACAACAAGTTTTCAACATGGTAGAAGGAAATAAGAAAAGAGTTGTAGGAGTGCTTGGAGATTCAACATTCTTCCATACAGGAATAAATGGGCTTTTAGATATTATTTATAACAATGGTAATGCAATATCAATAATATTAGATAATAGAATTACTGGTATGACAGGACATCAAGAAAATCCAGGTTCTGGATTTAAATTACAAGGTGAGCCAACTAATGAAATAAGTATAGAAGAAGTAGTTAGAGCTTGTGGTGTGAAAAATTTAAGAGTAATAAATCCTAATGATTTAAAAGAAGTAAATGATACTCTTGATTGGGCATTTGCGAATGAAGAGGCATCTGTAATCATTACAAGATGGCCATGTGCTCTTAAAAAATTCTCTAAAGAAGATATAGAAGAGTTTAATAAGCCATTTACAACAAAATGTGAAGTTGTAGAAGATTTATGTATAGGATGTAAAAAATGTACTAAGACAGGATGTCCAGCAATTTCATACAATAAAGAAACTAAAAAATCTAAAATAGATAGAAATCAATGTTTAGGATGTGAAGTATGTGCACAAGTATGTCCTAAAGAAGCGATAGTAAAGGAGGTAAAATAATATGACTAAAAGTATTATGTTAGTAGGTGTAGGTGGTCAAGGGACTATACTTGCAAGTAAATTATTAACTATAGGATTAATGGAAGCTGGATACGATGTAAAGATGAGCGAAATACATGGTATGAGCCAAAGAGGTGGATCAGTTTCTTCTCAAGTAAGATATAGTGATGATAATGTTTATTCTCCTGTTATTGAAATTGGTGGAGCAGATATGATAGTTTCTTTTGAAAAAATGGAAGCTTTAAGATATTTAAAATATTTAAAACCAGAAGGAAAAGTAGTTGTAAATAATTATAGATTAAACTCAGTATCTACATTAGTAGGAAAATTTGAATACAAAGAAGAAGAAATAGATTTAGAATTAAAAAGATTAAATGCAAAAATTATAGATGCAGCAAAAAAAGCTGAAGAATTAGGAAATGCAAAAGTAATGAATGTTATATTATTAGGTTCTTTAGTAAAATCAATGAAGTTAGAAAAAATTGACTGGGAAGATATAATCAGAAAAAATGTAAAAGAAAAGTTTGTTGATTTAAATATAAAAGCTTTCCGAATGGGAATGGAGCTAGTAGAATCTGAAGTAAGTAAAGCAGCTGTTTAAATTTATTTAGCCATATAAAATCAAAAGCTATTATAAGTTTTTCTTATAATAGCTTTTGATATCTATCTTGGTGAAAGGTTAAATTTTTAAAAATATAAAAAATTATAAAAAGGGGATAAAAATATGACTTATAGAGTTTTAGCCATAAATCCTGGCTCAACATCAACGAAATTTGCAGTATATGATGGAGAAAATCAAGTTTTTGCAAACACATTAAATCATTCAGTTGAAGAATTATCAAAATTTAAGTCTATAATGGATCAATTTGAAATGAGAAAAAATGAGGTAGAAAAAGCTTTAAAAGAAAATAACATAGAATTAAAAAGTATAAATGCAGTAGTTGGAAGATGTGGAGGATTACCACCAGTCAAATCAGGTGCATATTTAATAAATGAGGAAATGATAGACAGATTAACTAATAGACCTACATTAGATCATGCATCGAACTTGGGTGCTATAATTTCATATTCCATTGCCAATGAAATAGGTGTTAACTCTTATATATATGATCCAGTTTGTGTTGATGAAAGTGGCGATATAGCAAAAGTATCAGGACTTAATGGCTTGGATAGAGTTTGTTTAACTCATGCTTTAAATACTAGAGCAATGGCAATAAAATATGCCAAAATGAATCATAAAAACTATAATGATTTAAATTTAATAGTTGCTCATTTAGGTGGAGGTATAAGTCTAAATGTTCATGAGAAAGGAAAGATGGTAGACTTTGTTTCTGATGAAGAAGGACCATTTTCACCAGAAAGAGCAGGAAGACTGCCTGCAAAAATGTTAGTTGATTTATGTTACTCTGGTAAATATACTCATAAAGAAATGGTTAAAAATGTAAGAGGTAAAGGAGGCATAGTTTCATATTTAGATACTGTTGATGCTAGAGAGGTTGAAGAAAGAATAGCAAATGGTGATGAATATGCAAAATTAATATATGATGCTCTAGCTTTACAAGTTGCAAAATCTATTGGTGAACTTGCTACAGTTGTTAATGGTGATGTGGATGCTATAATTATAACTGGTGGAATTGCATACTCTAAATATATGAGCGAATCCATAGTTAAGAGAGTTAAGTTTATAGCACCAGTTGAAGTATTAGCTGGAGAAAATGAATTAGAAGCTTTAGCTTTTGGAGCTCTTAGAGTATTAGATGGCGAAGAAGAAGCTACAATATATAGGGAATCTGATATGGTGAAGGCTTAGAAAGAAAATTTTATAAGTGATTAAATTAACACAATTGGATATACTCCTCTAATTTTATATAATATAAATATAATTAAAATTAGGGGAGTTGTCATATGAAGGACTTTTTTACCATCGGAGAAATATCTAAGCTGTTTGATATAAATAAAAAAACATTAAGATATTATGATGAAATAGATTTATTTAAACCTAGCTTTGTTAATAAAAACAACAAGTATAGATATTACACATTAGATCAATTTCAATATTTGGAGACAATAAAGTATTTGAAAGAGTTAGGACTTTCTTTGGATAAAATAAAATATAATCTTAATAATGTGAATGCAGAAGATGTAATACATTCTTTAGAAGAACAAAATAATATTATTAATCAAAAAATAAGTGAATTACAGCTTATAAAACATAAAATTAATAATAAAATAATGCAAATTAAAGATTCTACAAGAGAAGACTTATTAGGAATTATTAGAGAACTAGATTATGATGAGAGGCAAGCTGTTAGGCTTAGACATAGTATT
Source organism: Terrisporobacter othiniensis (assembly GCF_000808015.1). Classification (GTDB taxonomy): domain Bacteria; phylum Bacillota; class Clostridia; order Peptostreptococcales; family Peptostreptococcaceae; genus Terrisporobacter; species Terrisporobacter muris. The sequence continues at coordinate 23,994 of NZ_JWHR01000113.1, forward strand.
AAGACTGATTATGATATTGAGCTTTCTCTTAGAAAATTGACTAAGATGTCTGAAAACAAAATATTTCTAACTTATGGAACTGTTGGAGTATCCATATCTAGAGAAGATTTAATTAAGAGAGAATATGGAGAGTATAAATCTATATTTGTCATGATAGAAGAGGAAAAATACGATAAAAATTTAATTAAAATTTTTCCAAAAGGGACTTATGTTTGTATTAGATTTAATGGTATTCACAAAGATGCAGCACCATATTATGAGAAACTAATAGATTATATCAATAAGCAAGGGTATGAAATTTTAGATGATTCATTGGAGATGGAGTTAACAGATCCAAGTTTATCTTTAACTGATAAAGAAGTAGTAATGGAGTTACAAATTTTAGTTGAAAAATCTTAAATAAAGGGGAATAATTATGATAAATAAATTAGAGGATATATTACAACAATTAAAGGGCGACAAAAAAGTTATATTATCAGTGGCAGCAGCCCATGATGAAGAGGTTTTATTGGCTATACAAAGTGCAGTAGAGAAGAATATAATAGTTCCTGTTTTAATTGGTGAAGAGAATAAAATAAGAGATATTAGTAAAGAAATTGGATTTAATTTAGATGGAATTAAAATAATACAAAAAAATACAATAGAAGAATGCGCTGAAACTGCTGTAAAATTAGTTTCTTCAAAAGAAGCTGATTTTGTAATGAAGGGGTTACTGGACACATCAGTTATATTAAAAGCAGTTTTAAATAAAGAGTGGGGGCTTAGAACAGATAGTTTATTAAGTCATGTTATGGTTTATGAAATACCTACTTATGACAAGTTACTTGTAACAACAGATGGAGGTATGAACATATCACCTGATTATGAACAAAAAGTAAAAATATTAAAAAATGCAATAGAAGCAACAAAGCCTTTAGGTTTAGAAGAAATAAAGGTTGCTTGTTTAGCTGCAAAAGAAAAAGTAAATCCTAAGATGCAAGCTACAGTAGATGCAAGAGCTTTAGAAGAAGCTTGTGAAAAAGGTGCGTTTGGTGAAGGTGTAATTGTAGAAGGACCTTTAGCATTTGACTTAGCAGTATCAAAAGAAGCAGCAAGAATAAAAGGATTTGAAAGTAAGGTAGCTGGTGAAACAGACATAATGTTAATGCCAACTATAGAAGTAGGTAATGGAATAGGAAAAGCATTAACATATTTTGCAGGTGGAAAGTCTGCTGGAATAATAATGGGTGCAAAAGCTCCTATAGTTTTAGTTTCTAGAGCCGATAGTCATGAGTCAAAATTATATTCTATAGCGTATGGTGCCTTAATAGCAGGCCACAATAAATAATATGAAGAAGTTAAATCGCTGGGTATATGCTATTGTAGGAACTATAGCCTTATTATTTGCAGGCCTTATATATGCTTGGAGTGTACTATCATCTCCCATTGCAGAAGAATTTGTAAACTGGTCTACAGCACAACTGTCTTTAACCTTTACTATAGGAATGACTATGTTTTGTTTAGGAGGATTAGTTGGTGGATTATTGTCAAATAAAATTAATGTCAGAATTAATGTATGGACATCATCAATTTTATTTTTTATTGGATTTTATTTAGCATCAAAAACAACTACATTGATGGGGCTTTATTTGGGTTTTGGAGTTTTAGGTGGATTTGCTTCTGGTTTGACATACAATGCTGTAATGAGTACTATGTCAAAATGGTTTCCAGATAAACAAGGCTTAATATCAGGAATACTATTAATGGGATTTGGACTGGGAAGTTTTATAATAGGTAAAGTTTATCAAGCTTATACTCCAACAGAAATAGGTGGATGGAGAACATCCTTTATGATTTTGGGAGTTTTATTATTTATAGTTATAGGAATTGGAGGATTTTTCTTTGTAAAACCAGGAGAAGATTTTGTACCTCCAGAGACTGTAAAGAAAAAGAGAATTATAGAGCGAGGTATGGATGTTAATGCGTTAGTTATGATAAAAAGACCAACTTTTTGGTTATTTTTCTTTTGGTCATTTTTATTAAATGGAGCAGCGCTTGCTTTAATATCACAGGCAAAAGGTGTTGCTATGGAGGTTGGTCCACACTTTGACTTAAGCACTATAGCAACAGTAGTTGGATTGATTTCAATATTTAATGGTGTGGGACGTGTGGTTTATGGTGCTATGTTTGATAAAATAGGAAGACGAAAAACCATGTGGACAATTAACATAGTGTTTTTTGTATCAGCAGGAATATTAATACTTGCTTTTATAAACGATAACTTTTTATTAATGAGTTTTGGATTTATGTGCTGTGGATTTTCTTATGGAGGTATTCCAACGATAGGTTCAGCATTTATAAACACATTCTATGGTTCAACACATTATCCTGTCAATTTCTCTATAATTAACTTAAATCTAATTATTGCATCTTTAGGAAGTACTATAGCAGGTGGATTATACGATAGTAGTGGATCATACTTTAGTACATTTATATTTATGATAGGTATTATAAGTATTGGTTTTATATGTTTAATAGGTATAAAAAAGCCATAAATATTTAATATAAATGCAAAAAATTACTGGAATATAAGTTCCAGTAATTTTTTAATTGTAAGTAAATTATATGTTATCTGTTATGTGGATAACGTATAATTTCCAACTTTGTTATTTGAGCAACGGGCGAAGCCGTTGGCAATAGGAAGTAGAGCGCCCACGCAGAGGCTTAAAGTGTTTCGCCGACACGTCGCTCAAGCAAAGCGAATTTTTTATGCTTATAAAGCTCTACATTTTAGATTATTTAATTATATCTAGGTTCACGTGCTTCTATACCACTAAGAGCAGCCCAAACATAGAATATTAATCCTAAAGCTGCCCAACCAAGAATGATACCCCATTCATAAGGCCAAGATAATGAAGCTGGAGCACCAGGTAAATACATTATTCCTAGGAATAAACACATACAAATAGATACGAAGCCTACAAATCTAACTCTCTTAACTTTGTATGGTCTTAACATGTTTGGCTCTTTTCTTCTTAGTACTAAGAATGATAAGCAAACCATTGAATAAGATATTACTATACTACAACCACCTGCATTAGATAACCAAGTAAGCATATTTCTTCCTAAGAACGGTGATAAGGAAGTTAGGATACCGATTAATATTATTGCATTGCAAGGTGTTTTATATTTAGGATGTAACTTTGCTAAGAATGGTGGTAGCATACCACAAGCTGCCATAGAATAAATAGCTCTACTTCCACCTACATAGAAAGAATTCCAGCTAGTAATTATACCAGCTATTCCACCTAAAATTAATATTTTAGAAGCTATTGAACTGTTATTGTAAACTTTAGCCATAGCATCCGCTGTAACTAGAGCAGAACCTTGAATTTCTGCATGATCCATAGCAAGAGATACACCAAGTATTATCATAGCATACCAAATAACTGCCATAATAACAGATAGAATTAATATTTGGCCAATTTTCTTAAATGGTATATTCATTTCTTCTGCTGCTTGTGGGATTACATCAAAACCAACATACATGAAAGGTGTCATAACAGCTACAGCCATAAGTCCACCGACTCCATCATTAAATAGAGGTTGTATGTTTGAAGTTGAACCATTTACAAAAGATCCACTAATTAGGGCTAAACCAACTAATGTAATTAATACAGTACATAAACCTTGTAGAAATGCTGCTGTTTTTACTCCAATGTAATTTATGATAGTGATTACTATGGAACTTACTATACCCACTATAACCCATGTAGCATAAACATCAAATCCAGCAATAGTGTACATATATCCTTTCACGTAATTTGGAAATAGATACTGTAACACTGTTGGAAGTGCAACTGTCTCGAAGGCTATTACAGATATGTATCCTAATATTATCGCCCAAGTACAGATAAAAGACGCATTTCTTCCCAGCGCTCGATAACTAAAGACTTGCTCTCCACCGCACTTAGGCATAGCAGATGTTAGTTCTGCGTATGCTTGTCCTACAAATAGTACCATTACGCCACCTATAACAAAAGCTAAGATAGCACCTAAAGTTCCTGCTGTTTGTATCCATTCTCCGGATAAAACAACCCATCCCCAACCAATCATTGCTCCAAATGCAAGCACAAATACGTCAGACTTGTTTAGGACCTTGTCAAAATTATCGTTTTTACTCATATAAAGACCCCCTAAAATTTTAAATACTTACTTTGTTAAAATTTTATATAGTATAATAATATAATAACAACTTTGGTAATAAATGTAAATTGGTTCTTTTATATTCTTGTATAAAAAGTATCATATACATATAAAATCTGAATTGTAGCCTTTAAAAATTTTTCTTTGTATTAACAAATAAGATATTTTATAATAAAAAGAGTAAACAATATGATTATAAAAGTTTTATTTAAATTTAAAATGATAAATAATTTGTACTGCTGATATATATAAAGAGTAAGTATTGGAGGTTGTAATAATGAATAATAAAGATAAGGCAATAGGTGTTTTTGATTCTGGCCTAGGTGGAGTAAGTGTATTAAAAGAATTAGTTCAAGCTATGCCAAATGAAAAATTTCTATACTATGGAGATTCTGCAAATGCTCCTTATGGAATAAAAACAAAGGAAGAAATAACTGAAAGGTGTGTAGACATTATAGAGTTTTTCCTGGCTAAAGGTGTGAAAGCCATAGTAATAGCTTGTAATACGGCAACTTCTGCAGCGGCTAATATGCTTAGAGAAAAATATTCTCACCTACCAATCATAGGAATGGAGCCAGCACTAAAAGTTGCTGCTGATGGAAAGATAGATAATACCATAGTAGTAATGGCAACACCTCTTACACTAAAAGAAACAAAGTTCAATGATTTAATGGCGAGATACAGTGATGATAATACTGTAATAAAAATGCCATGTCCAGAACTTGTAAATATAGTGGAAAATGACTTATTAGATGATGAAGAAGTTGTTGAAAGCCAATTAAAAGATTATTACAAAGACTTGGATATGAGTAAAATCAATAGTGTAGTTTTAGGATGTACTCACTTTGTATTCTATAGAGAATATATGGAAAAAATATTAAATCATAGTATAAATATAGTTGATGGAAATTTAGGAACTACAAATCATTTAAAAGAAATTTTAAAGGATAAAGACGAGTTAAGGGATTATGATGAAGAGGGAAGTGTAACAATTTATAACTCTTCAGGAGATAAGAGGTTTATAAAATTGTCAGAAAAACTATTAAATAGATAAAAAACAAAGTATTAAATACTTTGTTTTTTATATTGAAGGAAATAATATGTTATATGTTTTGTATATAACGTATCATTTCCAACTTTGTTACTTGAGCAAAGCGAATTTTTTTATTCACATATTTTAAATTGTAAAATTACCTTAAATAAATCACCATCTATATTTAAATCCATAGTACCATTTTGAGTATTAATGATACTTTGAGTAATAGATAGGCCAAGACCTGAACCTTCTGTATTTCTAGAAGAATCACCACGTCTAAATCTTTCTAAAAATTCATCTGGACTTAAATTTAATCTATAGTTAGATATATTTTTAAATATTATAGATATAGTATCATTTTCAACAAATAAATCTATATAAACTCTAGTGTTAGGAGCAGAGTATTTTGTAATATTTGTTATTAAATTTTCAAAAGCTCTAAAAGTTCTTTTACCATCGGCCATAGTAAATATAGGTTCATCTGGTGTGTCTATAATAAAATCGAGTCTACTTTCTTGAATTTTATCGTCTAATTCAACAACACTTTGTATTAAAAGTTCTTTAATATCAGTTTTTTCTATATGGAATTCAATTTCACCACTACTAAGTTTTGCAGCTTCAAAAATCTCTTCAACTAGAATCTTAAGTCTTTTAGATTTTTTATCTAGAATAGATAAATAAGCTTTTCTAGTATTATCATCAATATCCTCACTTCTTAACATGTCCACATAGTTTATTATGGATGTTAAAGGTGTTTTTAAATCATGAGATACATTTGTGATTAACTCTGTTTTCATTTTTTCACTTCGAATAGCGTTATCTACTGCTTTTCCTAAACCTTCGCTCATATTATTAATGTTATTAGCAAGTCTGGCAATTTGATCATTGCCCCTAACTTCTAATTTATAGTCTATTGAACCTTCTTTTATAGATTCGATTTCTTTTGAAATATAATCTACATAATCGAATTTTTTACAAATTATTCTGAATAGATAGATACAAAGTACAAAAGTAACAAAATCTATAAATAATACAAATTTATAAGAGTATATAAAACCACCAGATATAGAATTAAGTATAATGAATAAAAATATAGTTTCTACGATTAATCCTACACATAAAGAATAAGCTAATTTTCTGTTTATTGTTTTTTTACTTTTCTTACTAAATAAAGCTTTTATAAATGGAGATAAATAAGCTTTATTTAATAAATTATTTTTGTTATAAATAATATAATTAATTAGAAACAGCAGCAATAACAAGCAAATTGCATCATAAAATACAAATTTATCATAAAAATATATATGTCTATTCATGCTATTTATACTTAAAAATACAGATATAATAACAAATAATAACGGTGCTTCTATAGTAAGTTTGTCGTATAAGTAAATCATATATTTACTGAATCGAGTTTTAGCTTTAAGATTTTTCCTATATAGATTAAAACATATAAAAATTGCAATAATTGAAACTATGCAAATAGCTACTATTGTAGAAGCCACAATTCTATTATCTGTATAATAAATTCCTGGACCAAATAGAATAAATTTTCTAACTTCTGTCTGACCATACCAACCATAATTATTCAAAAGATCTTCAAGGGTATATCTAATCAATGCAAAATGATCTCTAATCAAAAATAATAATGTATTAAAAAATAAAGAAGCAAATACAACCATTAACAAAAGAGTAACAATCTTTATATAGGGATTTTTTGAAATGAGGTCTTTATTTAATTTTTTCAATTTTATAGCCAATACCCCACACCACCTTTAAGTATTTTGGATTTTTTGAATCTATTTCAATTTTTTGACGAATTCTTCTAATATGAACAGCCACAGTTTTTTCACAATTATAAGCATCTTCCTCCCAAACTCTTTCGTATAGCTCATGAGAAGAAAACACCCTTCCTTGATTAGAAAGAAGTAATTCTAAAATTTTATACTCAATAGGTGTAACCTTTATATCATCTCCATCTAGAGTTACAGTCTTCGTTTCTTGGTTTAATTCTAAACCACCGCTTTTTAAAATTACCTTTTTATCTTCAATAGTGGAAGATGAATTTGTATCAGACATATTACCTAGATTTATATATCTTCTAAGGTGAGAACGAACTCTTGCAGTTAGCTCTAAAGGATTAAATGGTTTAGTTATATAATCATCAGCCCCCATATTTAATCCTAAAATTTTATCCATATCTTCAGATTTTGCAGACAATAAAATAATTGGTATATTTTTATCTTCTCTTATTTTCATAGTTGTTTTAAGACCATCCATATTTGGCATCATTACATCCATGATAATAAGTTTAATATCATTTTCTATAAGCATTTCTAAAGCTTGTAAACCATCATAAGCTTTTAAGATATTATATCCCTCAGGCTTTAAATAAAATTCAATAGCATCAACTATTTCTTTTTCATCATCAACAACTAAAATATTTTCATTCATAAATTCACCCCTTACAAAAATTATAGACTAATTAATTATATCAAAATAAATTACCAATAACAGTGTATAATTATTACAAATTTATAGCTATTTCTTCTTAATATGATAATTAACAAATGTAGTTGATTTAGTTATCATTATGATGATATTTTTCAAACTTTAAAATTACCTTGAATAAATCACCATCTATATTTAAATAGTACCATTTTGAGTATTAACAATACTTTGTATAATAGAAAGACCAAGTCCAGAGCCTTCAGTATTTCTAGAAGAATCGCCTCGTTTAAGTCTTTCTAAAAACTCATCTTGACTTAAATTCAGTCTATAATTTGACATATTTTTAATATTATGGATATAGTATTATTTTCAACCAATAAATCTATATAAACTCTCCTATTAGGAGCAGAGTATTTTGTTATATTTGTAATTAAATTCTCAAAAGCTCTGAAAGTTCTTTTGACATCTATATATGGTAAATACAGTTTCATCAGGTGGATCCACAATAAAATTTAATCTACGTTCTTGAATTTTATCTTCTAGTCCCACTACATTTTGTATTAAAAGTTCTTTAATATCAGTTTTTGCTATGTTGAATTCTATCTCACTGCTACTAAGTTTTGAGGCTTCAAAAATTTCTTCTACTAAAATTTTAAGTCGCTTAGATTTTTTATCTAAAATAGATAGATAAGAGTTTTTAGATTAATATTTTTTGCAATAAGGGAAATTTAATCATTACCTTTGATTTGCAATTTACAATCAATACTTGCATTTTTAACAGATTGAACTTCTTTTGAAATATACTCAATACAGTCGAATTTATTACATATCAATTTAAATACAAAAATATAAAATGTAAAATTTATAAAAACAAAATAAAAAAAATAATGCAGATGGATGTAAACACCCAGAATATATGGGAAGTACCATAACGAACTCCAGAGCCAAATAAAAAGAATTGTCTTATGAGAATACTAGATAATCAAGGTCTATTATTATAAATTTCATTAAAAAAATAGTCAAAAAACTTGGTCTCTATAAATAAATCCTATTGTTTCTGCAAAAATAGATGCAGATAAAAACATAAAAAATAAAGAAAATATTTTTAAATAGGAATTATAAGCTCTTAAATTTTTAATGTAATTTTTGATGCTTAGAATCAAAGATTATTACCTCCTTTTATATAATTTCTCTTCATCCAATCAATTATATCAAAAGAAAATATCAAAAGTAGTGCTTAATTATTACAAATTTATAACGATTTATGCGCAATATTACGTAATTGTAAGAAAATTGTTATTCTGTCGTAATCATTTAGTAATTTATAAAAGGTATAATTGATTTAAGACATGAGGGAGAAGGAGTGAATATTATGATGAATAATAAGATTAAGCTAGCAATAAGTATAGCGGCATTATTAATGTTACCATTGTTTATAACAGGATTTGAAAATGAAGAAGGTTATGGAGATACAAAATTTAAGGATAATGTAGTATTTTATGCACAACATCAAGATGACGAGACACTTTGGGCATCAGCAGCAATTATAGAGGCAATAAATGAAGTAGGAGCAGACCATGTTTATGTGGTACAGGTATCTTATGGAACGGGAATAAAGATATTTGATAAGGAAAAAACTTTTGAAAACATGAGTGAAATGGAAAAGTATAAATATAGAGAAAGAGAATTTCTTGCAGCTGTTAAGGCGTTAGGTGTAAAACGAGAAAATGTAGTTTTATTACCACAACTAAATAAAACAGGTTCAACAAGCTTTAATTTAATGGAGGAAGTTGCTTTAAAATTTGAAAAGGAATTAAAAAGTGTAACACATGTTGCTCATACTTATAAATTAGACTGGCACTTACAACATTTAAAAAATGGTGCAGTAATTCAATCTTTATATAATGCAGGACAAATAAAAGATGTAAAATATTTTGTAAAGCCGGAGTATAAAAAAGATATTCCAGAGAGTGAAAGGATATTTTATAAAGCTATAAAAAAAGAAGATAGAGATAAAATAAGAAAAGCTTGTGAACAGTATAAAATAATAGATAAAGATAAGAAAAGAGAAGGTATAGGGTATAAGTCAGATCATAGATCTTTCGATAGACTTATGGAAAACTATGATTCTATACTACACACAGCAAGTATATAAGAAAAAGGGATTGCTACAAAATTTGTAACAATCCCTTTTTTATGTGTTAAAAGTTATAATTATTACAAATAATAATAAATATGTAAAAAATTAAAATAAATAGGAGGACTAGAGATGGAAAATTTAATAGAACGTTTTGTTAAATATGCAAAAATATATACAACAAGTGATGAAGATTCAACAAGTACACCGAGTACAGAAATACAAAAAAATCTTGCTAAAATCTTAGTGGAGGACTTAAAAGAAATAGGTGTTGAGAACTCTTATATGGATGACAATGGTTATGTTTACGGATTTGTACCATCAAACACAGATAAAATGTGTAATACAATAGGTTTCATTTCTCATATGGATACTGCACCAGCAGCTTGTGGAGAAAATGTAAATCCACAAATTCATAAAAATTATAATGGTAAAGATCTTATTTTAAATAAAGAAAAAAATATTGTTTTATCCATAAATGAATTTCCGTATTTAAAAGATCAAGTAGGAAAGACTCTAATTACATCAGATGGAACTACATTGCTTGGTGCTGATGATAAAGCAGGTATAGCAGAGATTATGGAGGCTATAAAATATATAATTGAAAATAAAGACATAGAGCATGGTCCTATTGCTATAGGTTTTACACCAGACGAAGAAGTGGGGAGAGGTGCAGATTTATTTGATGTGAAAAAATTTAATGCTCATTTTGCTTACACCATAGATGGAGGGTATTTAGGAGAGTTAGAATATGAAAATTTCAATGCAGCAGGTGCTATAGTGAATATTACAGGGAAAAGTGTTCACCCTGGTTCAGCAAAGGATATTTTAATAAATGCAACTACAGTAGCAATGGAATTTCATTCATTGTTACCAGAAGATGAAGTACCAGAAAAAACAGATGGATACGATGGTTTTTATATGATAACAGATTTTAAAGGTAGTATAGAAAACGCGACGTTGAAATATATAATTAGAGATTTTGACCTAGAGAATTTACAAAAGAGAAAGGATTTATTAAAAAATATAGGTGATAGAATTAATAAAAAATATGAAAAAGAAATAGTTAAAGTAGAAGTTAAAGATGAGTATTATAATATGAAAAAAGTAATAGAGCCAGTTATGTATGTTATAGAGTTGGCTAAGAAATCCATGATAGAAGCTGGAGTAAAACCAAACATAATTCCGATAAGAGGGGGTACTGATGGTGCTAAGCTATCATATATGGGACTTCCAACGCCAAATATATTTACTGGTGGAGCAAATTTTCATGGAATCTATGAATATGTTTCAGGAGAAGATATGTTAAAAGCTAAGGAAACCATAATTAATATTATAAAAAATGATGTAATAAACCATGATAATATTAAATAACTTCTAAATAGTACAAATAGTGGAATATAATTATTAATATAGAGATTAAAAGTTTAAGAGTGTTGTTTATATGTTCAAAAATAAAGAATATAATTCTTGGGTGGTTGTTGTTATTATTATTCTTCTTTCCTATATATTTATGACTATATGCATCTTATTGGCAGCACTAGCCTTGGAAGTATTTCTAATTCAAGTTTCCTTTGCTATGATTCTATTCTCTCTATTGCTTGAAGTATTTAAGTTTGTTGAAGAGGTTATTAACGATATACTTATGGCAATTGTATTTGGTGGTATACTTCTGGGAATAGGAGTGGTTTTATTATAAGATATGGAGCTTGCTTAGATACAGGGTCAGAAGGTTTAGATCAAGCAAAAGTAGACTTATATGCTGTTGTTACAAGGCTAGAAGTAAGAGGACTTAAGAAAATAGTTGAAGCGGATGATGTATCTGATTTTCTGACAATCACAGATGTGGGTAAAATCGTTGGACAACATATTAAAGACAAAGAAAGTTTAAATATAAATAGATAATTTAAAGATACAAAAAGCATATACTAAGCAAAATTATAAGAGTCTGATACTTTACTTAATATATGCTTTTTAATTATGTAATGAATTTTACCAAATAGGTAAATCCTTTGGAGTTCTTAGTTTTTTATGTTTAAAAGTAGGTACATTTAATTCTTCGGCAAGCTTTTTAATTTGATTTTTATAACCAGACTTTAAATTATCATGAATTACTATTCCGTCAATACTACCAATAATAGAGTCAGTACACTTTTTTAATAAATCATATTTTTCATCTTTATCATATTCACCTTGAACTAACCATTGATTAGGAAGAACATGTCCCACAGAAATTTTATAATCCTTATCTATAATAATATTTGAGAAAGTTTCCTCAAAGTGCATACCGCCAGTGCAAAGAAGGATTTTTACTTCTTCTTCATCAGAGAAAACCTCTTGCAAAGATGTAGCCAGGGTCTTTACAGCAGTTTCATTAGTCCAACTCTCCAAAGTACTGCCTATTTCTATATCAAATAGAGGAACTTGATATTTATCTATTAAATTAATATTTCCATCTCTTATGGTACCTGTCCAATGAGTTCCTTCAGTCATTACCTTAAAATCATCTAGATTATTTTCAACTCTATGTTTTTCTATAGAAACTAATAAATTTCTTAAATATAGAGGATTGGAAGGAGCGTACACTCCTCCTACAACATCACCAGTTGAATGAACTGTAAGAATTTTATCTGGAGCTTTTTCTCCACCATGCCAGTTTACAACACCAGCTATGTCATAGTCTGAAAAGAACTCATTTAAAATAGGTATGTATTTATCGTAATCATAGCTTAAAACTTTATTAGTCTCTACATAAGTAAATAAATTATTATTTTTATCAACATAATTATAAATATCTCTGTTATCAAATTTTGTATTGCTCAACTTAAGGGGATAATTATTTTTTAAGTAGTTAAGAACCCTTGGTGCAACTTCATCTCTTTCATAATCTGTACAGAAAAAATATACAGCTTTTTTATTATAATTCATTGAAATTACCTTCCTTCCACAAATGAACTTGGATTTTTACCATCATAAATTATTTCATCATATCCTATAGGGTCAGTATTGCCTTCTGTACTAAATATTAAAACTACAGAGTCTGAATTTAAATTCATAGCTTCTTTTATTTTTTTTAATTCATCTCTTTCCATTAATAAAGATAGTAACCCAAGACCAACTGCTCCAGATTCTCCAGAAATAATTTTTTTATCATCTCCTATAGGAGATGATAAAATCCTCATTCCTTTAGCACTTACATAATCAGGACAAGCAGCATAGAAAGATGCAAAATCTCTAAGAATAGGCCAAGTAGCAGTATTGGGTTCACCGCAATTTAGACCCGCCATTATTGTTTGTAAATCTCCAGTAACTGCATGAGGATTTCCGTCACCAGACAAAGCTGATTTATAAATACAAGCAACAGTTTTTGGCTCCACAATTGTGGTAATAGGAGGATTACCTTTATACTTATTTGCGAAATATCCTAAAACTCCTCCAGCCATTGAGCCTACACCAGCCTGCAAAAATAAGTGAGTAGGTTTTTCAATACCATATTCTTGTAATTGATCATAAGCTTCATTTGCCATTGTCGTATACCCTTGGGTAATAAAATTAGGAACATCTTCATATCCACCCCAAGCTGTATCTTGAACTAGATACCAGTTATTTTCCTCAGCTAACTTAGCAGCTTTTCTTACAGCATCATCATAATTAAGGTCCGTAATAGTTACTTCATAAGCTCCAACTTGGCGAATTGCCTCAGCTCTAACTTCTACAGTTCCTTTTGGCATAAGAACTATAGATTTGCATCCTAATTTTGATGCAGCAAATGCCACACCTTTACCGTGATTTCCGTCTGTAGCAGTTATAAAAACCATATCTTTCAAATATTCTTTTATTTCAGGGCTTTGCAAATCTTCAAAAGTTGTTTTGCTATCATCTAGATTTAGTTTTTTACATACTATTTTAAAAATAGCATATAAACCACCCAAACCTTTAAAAGCATTTAAATTAAATCTATAGGATTCATCTTTAATATAAATTCCTTTAATATTTAGTTTTTTTGCTAAATTGTTTAAAGATATAAGAGGTGTTATTTTATAGTTACTAATTGATGAGTGAAAATTCCTTACTCTGTCAGATATTTCTTCATTTAAAAATAGAGGTAAATTATGATTGTCCGTAGATGTTGAAATTACATTAATTCCTAATTGTTCTTCAAAGCTTATCATCTTATATTCCTCCAAATATATAATTTATAAAAACTAGTATAAAATAATTATAGCAAAATATAGCTGTTGTTATTGAAGGTAAAGATAAAATACTTGTAGTATTATAAGTTTATATTCCAAAATGAAGAAAAAGTATAATATAATAATTGTATTAATAGAAATAAATACAAGGATGTGAAAAAATGCAAAATAAAAACTCTATTATGGCAACGTTCTTTATAGGTACTATAGGGGTTATGCTTATATTGAGTGGAATAATTTTTCTTATTTATTGTTTTTCATATGAGGTGAAAAATAAGAAAAAAGTGTACAATGAATCAAAGATATTAGCCATAGTATGTATAATAATTGGAATAATAATGTCGACTTTATCATTTTTATATTTTACATATTAGGGTATTATAAATTATCTAGAATATAAGGGGGGATGTATTATGTCATTTACAAGTAAAATACTTTTGTTTTTTGTAATCTTGGGGGCAATTAATATAATCATACTTTTAGTAATAAAGAATAAATCTAGATCTATAAAGGTTGAAAAAAAGGAAAAACGCAAAAAAGGTGATATAAGAGTATTAAATTATGATGATGAAGATTTACTTTGTATGGTGGACAATGATTTAGAGTTTAAGTATGGGTATGGATGTAGTGATTTAGAAGTATTTAAAAATATGAAGACAACTCATAGAAATATGTATACTTTACTCTGGTTTGATACAGAGATGCAAAATGGAGGATTAGGAGAATATTTTTTTAATGTAAGCAATATAACTATGAATTATTTAGAAAAAGCGCTTGAAGACGTGAAGGCTTTGGAATTATTCAAAGAATATAGGCAATTTATGGAAAAAAATAATGTCATAGAAGCAATAAATTATATAAATAAAAGAAGTGTTGAAGAGTATTCTGAATTTATGAGTGAGTTTGATTTTTCTAACTTTAATAACTTATACGAAAAAATAGATTTAAGATTATTTATGGCTAATTATATTAGAGAAAATATAGTTGATTTTTCTGATTTAAGTGAAGAAGAATTAAAAATTTTAAGAGAAATGGAAGAAGAACAAAAGTTAATAGAAAATAATTAAGTGAATATAAAATGCCACCCATTTTGGGTGGCATTTTATAAGCTTAAGATAAAATACTTTATAGAGGAGACGTTATGAGCGAACAAATTGATTTAACTAGTGGTAATATTGTTGAAAAATTGGTAAAACTATCATTACCGATAATGGGAACTGCTTTTATACAAATTGCCTACAGCCTTATAGATATGATTTGGGTTGGAAAAATAGGTAGTAAGTCTGTGGCTGCAGTTGGAACAGCAGGATTTTATCCTTGGCTTGCCATGGCATTTATTATGATTTCGAAAGTCGGTGGAGATATTAAAGTTGCACAAAGTGTAGGAGAAAAAAATGAAAAAGGCACTAAATACTATATTAAATCTGCAATTGAGATTAATATGATTTTATCTTTTTTGTATAGTTTAGTTCTAATCTGTTTTAAGAGTCCGCTTGTTGGATTTTTTAAATTAGAAGATATGGAAGTTATTAATATGGCTGAGCAATATTTAGTTATTGTAGGATTCGGTATGATGTTTTATTTTATAAACCCTGTATTTACATCAATATTCTTAGGCCTAGGAAATAGCAAGTCACCATTTAAAATAAATACAATAGGTTTAGTTACTAATATTATTCTAGACCCAGTGTTAATATTTGGGATAGGACCATTACCTGAAATGGGGGTGGAGGGTGCTGCTCTTGCTACGATTATATCTCATATAGTTGTGTCATTATGTTTTATCTATTTAATTATGAAAGATAATGCAAATCATTTTAAAATTAAACTATTTAGGGAAATTGATTTTAGTTATTATAAAACTTTATTTGTACTTGGGATACCAGTGGCACTTCAAAATGGATTATTTACTATTTTTTCTATGATAATGGGAGTTATAGTAGCATCTTTTGGGCCAGTAGCAATTGCAGTTCAAAAAGTAGGGTCTCAAATAGAATCCATATCTTGGAATAGTTGTGAAGGATTTGCATCGGCTTTATCTAGTTTTGTAGGGCAAAATTATGGTGCTAAGAAAATTGATAGAATAAATAAAAGTATTAAATATGCATTAATAGGTGTATTTATATGGGGTATTTTAACAACAGTAATATTAGTATTTTTAGGAGAGCCAATATTTAGATCTTTTATAAATGAACCAGAGGCAATTTTAAAAGGCGTAGATTATTTAAAAATACTAGGATATTCCCAACTTTTTATGTGTTTAGAAATTACAGTTGCTGGAATTTTTAAAGGATTAGGTAGAACATATATACCTTCAATAATAATTGCAGTATTAACTGGTTGTAGAATACCATTAGCAATTTTACTTTGCAGGCCTGATATACTTGGGTTAAATGGAGTTTGGTGGAGTATAACATTAAGTAGTATGGTAAAAGGTATTTTATTGGTGAGTATTTTGGTTGTCCTTAGGAAAACACATAAATTATATTTGAGTGAAGATTATCTATAAGTAAAAACTATTGCATTATAGACTATGGAGTTACACCATAGTCTATAATGTTTTTAGAAATAAAAAGGAGTTGAGAAATTGAAGTTTTCAATAGGACAGGTAAGTAAATTATTTGAGATAAGTAAAGATACTTTAAGACATTATGATAAAATTGGAGTTTTAAAGCCAGAAGTGAATGAAACTAATGGATATAGATATTATTATGAAGAAGATCTTGAGAAGTTAGGATTAATACTTGAAACTAAATATCTTGGAATACCTCTTTCTGAAATAAAAAAACTATAGAAAGTGAAAGTTTAATGCAGTATAAAAATTTAATTGAAAAACAAGAAGAATCTATAAAGAAACAAATAGAAGAATTAAGGATAAAAGAAAAACACTTACAAGAATCTAGAGAAACACTAGATAAAATAATAAAGTTTAAAAATGAATATGATTTTAGTAAGTTAAATATATATGAAAAATCAATGAATCTTTATGGAATTAAGTTCAAAAAAATATTTGATGGAAGCTTTTATAAACAATTTTTATTAGAGTTAGAAGAAGGTTTAGGATTTGATGAAGAAGAGTATTACTACATTCATCAAATTTTAGAAGATGGAACCTTAGAAGAAAATCAATATGAGATTTATATAAAAGAAAATAAAAATAATAAAGATTTAATTCAAAAGTATATAGCTAAAAAAGATTTAGAAGTAAGTAAAAAATATTTAAGTGGTAATGTTATTTCAACTTGTTTTTATGGAAATGAAGAGGAATTAAATGAATATATAGTATCTCTTAGTAAGTATTTTAATGAAAATAAATGTACAAATGTTTATATAATGTATGATTTTTCTTTGCCAAAACAAAATAATAAGGACGATTATTTTGTGAAAATAATTTTAGAAATAAAAAATAGTTGACTGTAGACTTACTCCATTCTTTAGAATAAGAAAATGAAGAAAGAATTAGGAGGTAAAGTTTTGAATTTATTTAAAAATAGAGTATTCACAACAATTTTATTTACAGATATAATACAGCAAGCAGCTATCTGGATAAGAAATATATCTGTAATGTTTTTTATTATGGATGTTACCAATAAGGATCCAATGGCAATTTCTGCACTAAATTTTGTAGAAATGGTACCTATGTTTTTATTAACTTTTTTAGGGGGAATAATAGCTGATAAATATAATCCTAAGAAATTAATGTTTCTAGGGGATTTTTTAAGTTTTATTTCTTTTGTGATTTTAGGGTCTTTAATTAGTAAAGGATATATGGTAGCTATATTTATAACAGTGTTAATATCGGCTATAGTTACGCAATTTTCTTATCCTGCATCACAAAAATATTTTAAAGAATATGTAGATGAGAAAGAGATTGATTTGGCTATAGGGATCTCTCAACTATTAGCATCCATATTTCCTATAATAGGACCATTTTTAGGATCATATTTTTATTTTACTTTTGGAATAGGAAAAACATTATTAATAATAGCCTTTATGTTTTTACTTTCTGTGGCTCTTATCATTACACTACCAAACAAACAATTTGAAAAAATAGAAAGTGATGGATTTATAGAGGATGCAAGGCTTACATTTAATTACGTGAACAATAAAAAGGTGATAAAAGTTTTTGCAAAAATGTTATTTATTCTTTCCTTTGGTATTGGAATATCAGGTAATTTAGATATATTTTTGATTACAGAAAGATTGGGATTAAATGAAGAGTTTTATCAGTTTTTCTCAGGTATTGCAGGAATTGGGGCGGTAGTTGGGGGATTATTATATATTGCAATATCCAAATATTTAAAAGATATGAAGATCGTATATTCTTTAATAGGAGTATTTGCTATAACAGTATTTTTAGAAGGATATTCAACATTACCTGTATTTACAATGATTTTACAATTCATAGATAATGTTATAGGTGCTTTATTAAGTGGATATGTAATGACACTTATGACTAAAATAACAGATCAAGAATACTTGGGTAAAGTAAATGGACTTACATCAACATTAATGTATTTTGGATTGATGATATCATTTGTTTTATCGGGTGTAATACTTAAATATTCATCAATAGTAATAGCATTTTCTTTAGCGAGTTTTACATTTGTTGTATGCTTTATAATGCTTTATAGAGAAATTAAAAGAGGATTATTGGATGATTTAAATAATTAGTTAAAATCAAATTTATATTATATAACTGCAATTATAATATAAATTTGATTTTTTTATTGTAAGGAAATTATATGTTATCTGTTCTATGGATAACATATAATTTATAACTTTGTGACTTGAGCAACGGGCAAAGCCGTTGGCGACATAAGCGAAGCGAATTTTTTATTTAGTCTAGCATAGCAATAGCTCTTATTGGAGCTCCATCAGAGTTTTCAAATTTAAGCGGTAAAGCACAAAATATAAAAGTATCGCTATCTATTAAATCCAAGTTAGTTAAGTTTTCAAATATTAAAATGTTATTTTTAAGAATTTTATGATGTTTAGCTAAAACAGACACATCTATAGGATCAACAGAAATTGTATCAAAAGCAATCCCTTTCTTTTTGGAAGTCTTAATAAAATCCACAACTTCATCACTTATAACAGGATATTGGCCTAAGTATTTGTCCGTATTCCAATATTTACTCCAATTAGTTTTAAATACTATAAATTCACTATTATCAATAGCTTCTTTATTTTTTTCAATGAAATCATAAGTAATAATATCCCCTTCTCCTAAAGATGAACAATCAATAAGAGCGGCAGTGCCTACAAAATTTATTACATTAATTTTATCAAGGGAGATTCCATCTTCAAAAACATGGTTAGGAGAATCCATATGAGTTCCATTATGTGAGCGAATATGTAATTCAGTTTCTTTATATCCATTTTCAGATACGGTACTTATTATTTTATTTTGTGGTTTTGGGCCTCCAGGATATACAGTCATATTATTTGCGATAGAGTGAGTTAAATCAATTATTTTCATTTTTACCTCCTTAAAAATATAAAGTTAATATACAAGATGCAACAATTCTAATTAATGTCCTATACTATAATTATATTATATATGAAATTTGCATATACTATGGGGGTATAATATGAATTTTCAAGAGATAATTAACACAGTAAATGATTTAAATGAATGGATAATTAGTACTAGAAGAGATATACATGAGACATCAGAGCTTGCCATGGAAGAATATATAACGAAAGAAAAAACAAAGAAATATTTAGATGAAATTGAAATTTAATATAAAGAATTTGAAAGTCATAGAGGAATTTTGGCGTATATAATAAAAGATCCAAGTTATGAAATTATTGCAATAAGAGCAGATATAGATGTATTACCAATAACAGAACAAAATAATAAAACGTATAAATCAAAGCATGAAGGAGTTATGCATGCTTGTGGACATGATGCTCATACAGCCATGTTTATAGGAGCTTGTAAAGTTTTATATAATATGAGAAATGATTTAAAAGTAAATGTTAAATTTTTCTTCCAAGAAGCAGAAGAACGATTTGGATGAGCAAAATATTTAATTAAAGATAAATGCTTGCAAAATACTAAAGTTGATTATATGTTTGGATTACATGTTCAGGCAAATGTGGAAAAGGGATGTATTGAATGTAAAGAGGGAACTCTAAATGCTAGTTCAAATAGTGTAAAGATAAAAGGAAAGAGGACTCATGGTGCGTATCCTGAAAATGGAACGGATGCACTAGTTTTTGTGGATCAAGTTATCACACCTTTACAAAGCATAATAAGTAAAAATCTTTCGCCTTCTAATATGGCAGTATTAACCTTAGGTAAAATTTCTGGAGGGGAAGCTCAAAATGTTATATGCGAAAATGTTGAGATCAACGGAACAATCAGATTTTTAAATGAGGAAAGCAAACAGATTATAATGGACAAAGCAAAAACTATAGTAGAAAATACAGCAAAGGCTTATGGATGTAAAGGATGCATATATTTGGAAAATAAGGGGTATTCGCCAGTTATAAATGACAAAGAATTAGTATATATCATAAAATTTAATGGAGAGATACTACTTGGTAAAGAATCTTATAAAGAAAAAGCCTATCCTTCCATGGGAGCAGAAGATTTTTCATTCTATACAGAAGATTGTAAAGGATCATTTTTTCATTTAGGTTGTGGAAATAAGAAAAAAGGAATAAACAGCTTAATTCATACAGACACATTTGATATTGATGAAGATTGTTTATTTATAGGGACAGCTATGCATGTACTGAATGTAATTTATTTTAATGAAAAATAATTATAAAAATAGCCATATTAAACAAAGTGATTTGTTTAATATGGCTATTTTAAGTGGATATTAAAAATAAATAATATTATTGTACATTCCTTTTTTACTCATATAATCATTGATATACTTAAGATTTTCTGATTTTTCATCAATTATGTATTTTAAAACGTTGTAAAATTCACTTTTTTCAAATTCTAAACTAGATGCACTAGATGTTGAATGAAGCAGTTCTTCTGTAGTTAGAGCATCAAAACATATAATTTTATCACCATCTTCATAGCTGTTATTATCATATATAGAAGTTAAGGTAATATTATCTATATTTATATAATCATTGGATGTAATAGAATTATTTTTATAGTATGGATGAAGATCTTTTTTATTTATTTCGGGAATCTTACCTTGTAACATATCATCAATCATACCTAAATGTTTTTCCTCAATTTTAACCAAATTAGAAAATAGGTTTTTTAGAGTGCTATCTTGTGCTTGTAAAGCATAGTCATTGTATTTATCTATTGCTAATTGTTGTTGATATTTTTCGCCTTCTAGTAAAAATTTTTCTTTGCTAGTTAAATTTACCACTGAATCACCTCCATTTATATTTTTACTTTAAAAATATAAATTATTCATATATTGCAAATAATAATAAGAGCATACAATGTGATGAGGAAAAATATAAAATTAAAATAAATTGATTTAGACGGTGAAAAAGGAGAATAGACATGAGAAAAAGAAAATGTGTCAAAGTAATTCCACTTGGAGGATTAGGAGAGATAGGAAAAAACATAACAGCTATAGAATATGAAGATGAAATAATAGTTATAGATTGTGGTATATCATTTCCAGACGAAGATATGTATGGAGTTGACTTAGTAATTCCAGACGTAGCTTACTTAATAGAAAATAAAGATAAAGTTAAAGGTTTGTTTTTAACGCATGGTCATGAAGATCATATTGGAGCAATTCCTTATATCTTAAAACAAATTAATATGCCTATTTATGGAACTAGACTTACATTGGGATTAGTTAAAAATAAATTAGAAGAACATAAGATGACAGATATAGTAACAATTTATCCTGTGGAAAGTGGAGATATAGTGACTCTTGATAAGATTAAAGTGGAGTTTATAAAAGCAACTCACTCTATAGCAGATGCTTGCTCTTTAGCTATAACAACTCCTATAGGAGTAATTATTCATACGGGAGATTTTAAAATAGATTATACACCAATAGATGGAAGGCTTATGGATTTGAATAGATTTTCAACTCTTGGTAAAAAAGGAGTGTTATTACTTTTAGCTGATAGCACAAATATAGAAAGACCAGGTCATTCGTTATCAGAAAAAACCATAGGCGAAACTTTAAATAGAATTTTTACAGGAGCAAAAGGAAGAGTTATTGTGGCTACATTTGCATCTAATATTCATAGAATGCAACAAATAGCAAATGCTTCTATAAAGGAAAATAGGAAAATAGTTTTTAGTGGAAGAAGTATGGAAAATGTGTCTAGGGTGGCAATTGAGCTTGGATATTTAAATATACCAGCAGAATCATTAATTGATATAGATGATATGAATAGATATCCAGATGAAAATATAACTATTATAACTACAGGAAGTCAAGGTGAAGCAGGAGCAGGACTTTCAAGAATTGCTTTTGGTAGCCATAGAAAAATAGAAATACACTCAGATGATTTATTTATTATTTCAGCTTCACCAATTCCAGGTAATGATAAGATAATCTCGAGGGTTATTAATCAATTATTTAGAAAAGGTGTGGAAGTTATTTATGAAGATTTAGAAGATATACATGTATCTGGTCATGCTTATCAAGAAGAGCTGAAATTAATTCATACACTAGTAAATCCAAAGTATTTTATGCCAGTACATGGTGAGTACAGACATTTAAAACATCATGCTGACTTAGCAATAAAACTTGGTATGAATCCTGAGAATGTTTTCACTTTGGAAACAGGTCAAGTATTGGAAATTACATCTAAAGGAGCTTCTGCAACAGAAAGAGTTCATACAGGAATATTATATGTTGATGGTCTTGGTGTAGGTGATGTTGGAAATATTGTTTTAAGAGATAGAAGAAATCTAGCTAAAGATGGAATGGTTATAGTTGTGATTGCAATTGATAAATTAAATTATGAAATTGCTTCAGGGCCAGATGTGATTACTAGGGGATTTATTTATGTGAGAGAGTCAGAAGATTTAATAAGAGAAATTAAAAATTTATCTAAGGAAAAGATAGATGAATGTTTAGCAAGTGAAATTATTGAATGGCAAGTACTAAAATCAAGTGTAAAAAAATCTGTAGAACAATTGCTTTATGATAAAACAAAAAGAAGACCTAGCGTATTCCCAATAATTATGGAAATATAAGTGGAATGCGTTTGCAAAAATATATTTATCCTATGATATAATTAATTAACAAATATTTATAGAATTGAGGGGGAATAAGTGAGCGATTATATTGAATTTAGGGATGTTAAAAAAATATATAAAATGGGTGAAGTTAATATAGAAGCTCTAAGCGGAGTAGATTTTACAGTTAATAAGGGTGAATTTGTTGTGGTTGCTGGTGCAAGTGGAGCTGGAAAGAGTACAATATTAAATATTCTTGGAGGAATGGATAGTCCAACTAGTGGTCAAATTATTGTAGATAATAATGAGATTAACAAATACACTAATAAAGAGTTAGTCACCTATAGAAGGTATGATATTGGATTTGTATTTCAATTTTACAACTTAGTACAAAACTTAACTGCTCGTGAAAATGTTGAACTTGCAACACAGATTTGTAGAGATCCGTTAGATATAGATGAAGTTATGGAAGCTGTAGGTCTTAGTCATAGAAAAAATAACTTTCCTGCTCAATTATCTGGAGGAGAGCAACAAAGGGTAGCAATAGCAAGAGCATTGGCAAAAAATCCAAAGTTATTACTATGTGATGAACCAACGGGAGCCTTAGATTATAATACTGGAAAATCCATATTGAAACTTTTACAAGATACTTGTAGAAAAATGAAAATGACAGTAATAATAATTACACATAACTTGGCTCTAACTCCTATGGGAGATAAAGTTATAAAGGTCAAAAATGGAAAGATAAGTTCTATTACTATCAATGAAAATCCAACACCTGTTGAAAGGATTGAGTGGTAGTATGATAAGAGCTCTAAATAAAGATTTTATAAGAGGTATATTAAAATCTAAGGGAAGGTTCTTTTCTATAGTGGCAATTGTTGCTTTGGGAGTAGCATTTTTTTCAGGAGTAAAATCTGCTCCCATAGTAATGAAAACATCTTCTGATAAGTATTATGATGATTACAATTTAATGGATATTAGGTTAATTTCAACTTTAGGATTAACAAATAAAGATGTAAATGAAATAGATAATATTAATGGAGTAGAAGCAGTTTATCCTACCTACTCCTTAGATGTAATTTCAACTTATAATTCCAATGAAGAAGTAGTGAAAGTCCATGGTTTAAATCTAAATAAATTAAATGATGATAAAAATTATATAAATAAACTTAAGCTTATTAAAGGTAGATTACCTAATAAAAGTGGAGAATGTGTTTTAGAAGTACCAAAGATTAAAACATTGAACTATCCTATTGGAAGTGAAATTGAACTAACTTCAGGTACAGATGACAAGCTAAGTAATTCATTATCTAAGTTAAAATATACTGTTGTAGGATATGTTCAAACACCTTATTATTTATCACATGAAAAAGGAAATAGCTCTATTGGTGGTGGAGTAGTGGAAGGTGCCATTATGATACCACAAAGTGATTTTAAGCTAGACGCTTATACAGAAATGTTTTTAACTGTACAATCTGCAAAAGATTTAGATACGTATAGTGATGAATATTTTAACTTAGTAAAAACAGTAACCGATAAAATAGAAAGTTTAAAAGTTAAGCTGGGAAACAGAAGATATAATGAAATTTTAAAAGATGCTGAGGATAAGCTAGATAAGCAAGAAAATAAATTATCTAAGGCAAAAGAAGATCTTGAAAAAGGCAAAAAAGAATATGAAGAAAATAAACTAAAAGCAGAAAATAAGTTACAAGAAGCAGAAAATAAGATAAATAAATATGTTCAACAAATTGAAAATGGAGAAAAACAACTAAAAAGTGAGAAACATAATACTTTTGAGAAGATAAGGCAAGGACAATCTCAGATAGAAAAAGCAGAAGTTGACTTAATAAATGGTGAGAAAGAATATGAAAAAGCATTAAATAAATTTAATGATAAAAAAGAAATTGCTCAAGTTGAAATTGAAAATGGAGAGGAGCAACTAAAAGATCTTAATACTCAAATTTATAATTTAAAAAGTGGAAATACATTAATAGAAGAACAACTTAAAAATGAAAACTTGACACAAGAACAAAAAACTGAGTTGGAAAATAAGTTAAATGAAAATTTATATTTATTATCTATATTGGAAAAAAACTATAAAGATTGTAGTGCAAAATTGGAAAGTAGCGAAGAGCAGCTAAAAGCTGGTGAAGAAAAACTAGAAGAAAGTAAATATACATTAGAAAAAAGTAAAAAAAAGATATCATCAGAAAAGTTAAATTTAGAATCTTCTAAACAGATGGCAGAGAAAAAGTTTAAAGATACTGAAGATGAATTATCACAAAGTAAAGAAGAAATTAAAAAAGCTAAAAAAGAATTAAAAGAGAATAAGAAAAAAGTAGAATCGGAATTAAGTAAAGCAGAAAATAAATTACAAAGGGCAGAAGAAAAAATTAAAACTGGAGAAGAAAAAATAAAAGATGCTAAAAAAGAAATAAAGAAAATAGAAAAACCAACTTGGTACATTTTAGATAGAGATAGTCATCAATCTTTTGTTGAATATGAAGGATGTGCTAATAGTATAGATGCATTAGCAAAAATATTTCCAGTATTTTTCTTTGCTGTTGCAGCTTTAGTTTGTTTAACAACTATGACAAGGATGGTAGATGAACAAAGGATTAATATAGGAACATTAAAAGGATTAGGATATAAAACTAGTCAAATATCCAAAAAGTATATTCTATATGCATTAATAGCTTGTTTAATAGGTAGTTTATTAGGTTTAGCCATAGGATTTACTTTGTTCCCAACGGTTATATATTTTGCTTATGGAATGATGTATTCAGTTGATAAAATAATTTATACTTTTAGTGTGCCAATAGCAATAGGCATTACTAGTGTAGCATTAATAGTAATAACATCTTCTGCATACTTGGCGTGTTATAAAGAATTAAAAGAAACACCAGCTGTATTAATGAGACCTAGGTCACCTAAAAATGGTAAGAGAATACTATTAGAGAGAATTACTTTTATATGGAATAAATTTAGTTTTATTAGTAAGGTTACTATAAGAAATATTTTTAGATATAAAAAGAGATTTTTAATGACTGTTTTAGGTATTGCAGGATGTACAGCCTTAATACTTGCAGGATTTGGAATAAAAGATTCCATAGAAATTATTGTAACAGGACAATACGGAAAATTGTTTAAATATGATATGTCTATAGTTACGCAGTCTAATATGACTGATAATGAAACTAAACAATTGAAAGATAAATTATCAAATATAAATGAAATAAATAAATACGAATTTTTCAGCTATGAAAATGGAGATGTAAAAATTAATAATACAACTAAAGAAATAACCATAGTTGTACCACAAAATCTAAATGAAATGGATGAGTTTATTCATTTGCAAGATAGAAAAACTCAAGAGTCCATAACCCTTAAAAATGATGGAATAGTTATAACAGAAAAAATAGCTAAAGATTTAGGCGTAAAAGTAGGAGATGAGATAGAGTTAATTAATGATGATGATAAAAAAGTAACAGTAAAAGTTAGTAATATAACAGAAAATTATATATCACATTATGCTTATATTTCACCTGAAAGTTATAATAATTTATTTAAAAAAGATCTGAAATTTAATAAGGTTTTAGGTGTTTTAAATAATCCAAACGTAAAAATGGAAGAAGAATTATCAAAGACATTATTTGAAATAAAAACTATCAATGGTGTAGGATTTAATACATCAGCAAAAGAAACTTTCCACAATACTATAAAAAATCTTAACTATGTAGTATTAATTATGATAATGTCTGCGGGAGCCTTAGCTTTTGTTGTTTTATATAATTTAACAAATGTGAATATATCAGAAAGAATAAGAGAAATTGCAACTATAAAGGTTTTAGGTTTTTATGATAATGAAGTATCGGCTTATATTTATAGAGAAAATATAATTCTAACAATCATAGGGACAATAGTAGGATTAGGACTTGGAACTATATTACATCAGTTTATTATGGTAACAGTAGAAATTCAGTCTATGATGTTTGGTAGAGTGATAGATAAAAATAGTTATTTTATAGCTGCTATATTAACTATAGTTTTAAGTTTATTTGTGAATATAGCAATGTTCTATAAGCTTAAAAATGTAAAGATGGTAGAATCATTAAAATCAATAGATTAAAAAATATTTATTTTTTATAAAAAAGTAATGTCAAAAACGTACCTACTTTCATAGTATATTTTAGATAACAAATTTATTTAATATCAACAAGGGGGTAACGTAATGTTAGATAGATTCTTTGGTGGATGTGAAGATGGAGGATTCTTTGGAGCTGGATGGTGGATAATAATATTATTCTTCTTATTCTTAGCATTCCAAGACTGCTGGACAGAAATAGATATTTGTGCTTGGATACCATTCTTAATACTATTATTAATAGTTTGCGCATGTGGTTTTGATGGTGATGACGGTTGTGGATGCTGCTAATAAAAATATTATAATTTAAATTATAATAACCTATTTGGATTTTTCCAAATAGGTTGTTTTTTTTTATAAAAACTATTGACTAATAAAAAATATTATCATATAATAGAACTCCACCACAAAAAAAGTGGTGAAATTATGCGCCTATTTTTCACTAAAAACTAATAAAAACAAACCCAATAAAAATCTATAAATACAAGCCTTAAAGATAGAAAAATACTACTATCTTTTATTTCTGTTTGAAAAAATCCCAAAAAATATAAAAAACTTCTTGAAAAAAATTACTTGTATGGTATATAATAATGCCTTAGTGAAAAATAATAAGGTTAAAAAATAATTTTTGAAGAGGTGCATAATGAGAGTCGGATTTGATCATGAAAAATATCTAAAAGAACAGTCTAAATATATCCTAGAGAGAGTAGAAAAATTTGATAAATTATACTTAGAGTTTGGTGGAAAACTAATGGGAGACTTACATGCAAAAAGAATACTTCCAGGGTTTGATGAGAACGCTAAAATAAAAGTTTTACAAAATATAAAAGATAAAGTAGAAGTTGTAATATGCGTTTATGCAGGTGATATAGAACGTAATAAAGTAAGAGGTGACTTCGGTATAACTTACGATATGGAAGTTCTAAGACTTATAGATGATCTAAGAAGTTATAATCTAAATGTAAATAGTGTAGTTATAACTAGATTTGAAGGACAACCTGCAACAACAGTGTTTATAAATAAACTAGAAAGACGTGGAATAAAAGTTTACAAACATGCTCCAACTAAAGGATATCCATCAGATGTAGATACGATAGTTAGTGATGAAGGATACGGAGCTAATCCATATATAGAAACAACTAAACCAATAGTAGTAGTAACTGCTCCAGGACCAAATAGTGGTAAGCTTGGAACTTGTTTAAGTCAGTTATATCATGAAAACAAAAGGGGTAATTCAGTTGGGTATTCAAAATTTGAAACATTCCCAGTTTGGAATTTACCATTAAATCATCCAGTTAATATAGCTTATGAAGCTGCAACAGTTGATTTAAAAGATGTTAACATGATAGATTCATTCCACTTAGATGCTTATGGAGAAAAATCGGTTAACTACAACAGAGACTTAGAGTTATTCCCAGTATTAAAGAAAATAATAGAAAAAATAACTGGAAAAGAATCTATGTTTAAATCACCAACAGATATGGGTGTTAATAGAGTTGGATTTGGAATAATAGATGATGAAGTAGTTCGTAGAGCTTCAATAGATGAAATAATAAGAAGGTACTTCAATACTGCTTGCCAATACAAAAAAGGTGAAGTAAACAAAGATGCTTATGATACAATATCTTTAATACTTGAAAAAATTAATGTTAAACCAGAAGATAGAGCCGTAGTTATGCCTGCAAGAGAATACTCAGAAAAACTAAAATCACAAAGTAATAATCAAGATATTTGTCCTGTAGTTGCTATGCAAGTTAAAGATGGCACAATAATAACAGGAAAAAGTTCTGATTTAATGTGTGGATCTGCAGCAGCAGTATTAAATGCAATCAAATATATGGCTAATATTCCAGATGAGATGTATTTAATATCGCCAGTAATATTAAATCCAATTATAAAATTAAAAACAGAAACTTTAGGGGGGAAAAATGTATCACTTAGCTTAGAAGAAGTTTTATCAGCACTTGCTATATGTGCAGTAACTAATCCAACAGCAGAACTTGCTATGGAAAAACTTGAAGAATTAAAAAATATACAAGCTCATTCAACTACAATAATAAGCAAAGATGATGAACAAACATTTAGAAAGTTAGGAATGCATGTAACTTGCGATCCCAATTATCCATCTCAAAATTTATACTATAACTAATAAGATACTTGAGGCCATATTGATAATCAATGTGGCCTATTTTAAAATAAAGTAAACGATAAGAAATAAAGGGTGATGATTATGAAAAATAAAAGGAAAATAATTCATATAGATATGGATGCTTTTTATGCTTCTATTGAACAAAGGGATAACCCTGCCTTAAAAGGAAAACCGGTAATTGTAGGAGGTAATCCTCAGGGAAGAGGAGTGGTAGCAACATGTTCTTATGAAGCAAGAAAATATGGAATTCATTCTGCTATGCCATGTAAAACTGCTTATAAAAGATGTCCATATGCCATATTTTTAAGACCTCGATTTGAAGTATATAAGCAAGTATCTTATGAAATAAGAGAGATTTTTCATAAATATACGGATTTAGTTGAGCCCTTATCTTTTGATGAAGCCTATTTAGATGTGACGGATAACAAATTAAATATAAAATATGCTACAGAAATTGCAAAATTGATAAAGAAAGAAATTTATGAAAAAACAGGATTAACTGCATCTGCAGGAGTATCTTACAATAAATTTTTAGCTAAATTAGCATCAGATTATAACAAACCAAATGGACTAACTATTATAAGAGAAGATAATACACAAAAATTTTTAGATAACCTTCCTATAAGTAAATTTTTTGGAGTTGGAAAAGTGACACAAAGAGTACTTCATAATTTAGGAGTTGAAACAGGATATGATTTAAGACAATTAGATATAAATGAATTAGAATCTATTTTTAAAAATAGAGGATATTTATTTTATCAACTGTCGAGGGGGATAGACCATAGAGCTGTTGAACCTTATCGAGAAAGGAAATCTATTGGAGCAGAGACTACATTGAGCGAAAATTTAGACATAGAAGATGAAAAATTAATTAATATTTTAGATGAACTTTGTGAAGAAGTTGCTTATAGGGCGGAGTATTTAAAAAAAATGGGAAGGACAGTAACTCTAAAAATAAAATATGGTGATTTTAGGCAAATAACTAGAAGTGCTAGCTTAATAAACCCCATATTTACTCATGAAGATATTAGAACTAATATTTTTAACTTATTCAAAAACATTGAACATAATCATAAAGATATAAGACTTGTAGGTGTTACATTATTAAATTTAATTAACAAAGAAGAAGGAACAAATATCACCCTATTTGAATATATTGATAATAGAAAAACTAAATAAATATTTTTTAATCCATGGGCTTTGTCCATGGATTTTTGAATATATGGGACGATGATAAAAGTTATTAACTATTAATATAACTCAAAATTGGAGGGAGATTTATGGAAAAGGTAATTAATTATGATAATGATGAAAAAAATAGTTTAAAGGGGAATTGTAAAAAAGTTAAGTTTGTTTTATGGATAATACTGTTTGCTAACTTAGGTGTGGCTATAACTAAAATGGTAGTTGGTTATTTAATAAATAGTGCTAGTTTAAGTACAGATGGGATTCACTCCTTATCTGATGGACTTTCTAACGTGGTAGGTTTAATAGGGATTACTATAGCAAGTATACCAGTGGATAAAGAACATCCTTATGGTCATAAAAAATCTGAAATAATTGCTAGTTTATTTATTGGAGGCATGCTTTTATTTTTAGGCTTAAAGACATTGATTACTGGATTTGGGCGTTTTGTTAATCCTGGAGAGATAAGTATAACGTTAATAAGTTTGATTTCACTAATATTAACTATCGGTATAAATATTTTTGTAACTATATATGAAAGAAGAAAAGGCGAGGAATATAATAGTTTTATATTAATATCTGATTCAATTCATACTAAAAGCGATATTTTCATATCAGTAGGAGTTTTGATATCTTTGATAGGAATTAGGATTGGGCTTCCTCAAATTATAGATCCCATTATATCTATAATAATATCTTTATTTATACTTAGAGCATCTTATGAAATTTTTAAAGAATCCATTGGCATATTGCTAGATAAAGCGATGATAGGAGAAGAAAGAATTATTGAAATACTAAATACTTTTTCAGAAATAAAAAATATTCATAATATAAGAAGTCGAGGAGTAGAAAATGATATATATGTAGATATGCATATAATGATAGATGCTAACACAAGTATTGAAGATGCTCACAAACTATCTCATAATATAGAAAGAGAAATTAAAAATAATATTAATCCAAACTGCCAAGTGATAATTCATATTGAACCATATCATAAAGATGAAAATGTATTGTAGAAAAAAAATTTATATTTTATAATTAAGATGCATACTAAAATATGCATTTAACTAGAGAATGAGTATGTTATTCAAGGTGCCAAATGGCTTAAAAGGGAATGTGGTGAAAATCCACAGCAGCCCCCGCTACTGTAATAATGACGAAAACTTAGAGCTTTGGAGAGCTTTAACTCCACTGGTAAAATGGGAAGGAGAAGTGAGTAGGATGATTTTAAGTCAGGAGACCTGCCTAAAAATACATGATCTTTCGGGTGTGAGAGAAATACTGTAATATGGGTTATTAATAAATAGGTATTAACGGAACATATTATAGAAAAAAATTAACTTTTTTGTAAAAGAGTAATAACTTATTCTCTAGTTAAGGTTTCTAAATGAAGGGGATGAAATTATGAATCAACAGGGATTTATTATAGACATTGTAGACAATAGAACTGCTAAAATGATAATGCAACGTCATTCAGCATGTGCATCTTGTGGAAAATGTAGTAAGTTATCGTCTGAATGTCAGGATTTAGTGGTGGAGGTAGACAATTCTATAGGAGCAAAAAAAGGAGATCATGTAGAAGTTAGTATGGAAAGTGTAAGGGTGCTTAAGGCAACTCTGCTTGCCTATTTAGTCCCTTTAATATTTTTGCTTGTGGGAACAATATTGACATATTACATATTGGATTTAATTAAATTCTCGGGACCGACTGAAGTTATAAGTGGAGTAGTTGGTTTAATTTGTACTTGTATATCTTATTTGTTACTAAGAAAAAATGATGACAAATTTAAACAGAGTAGACAGTATATACCTAAGGTAACTAGAATAATAGAAGAAAAGTAGAATTGTTTATAATAAAAAGAAGCATTTATTTATGAATGCTTCTTTTTATTATAAACTTTATTGTATTTTAATATCTTATTTTATATATAATAAAAAATTATTTTATAAGTTTTTTTAACTGGAGTTTTTTATTATTGATTTTAAAACAAATTATATAATAAGTTTTAACTAGTGAAGTGATTAATAGTACGCCCATTGCGATTGAAGCACTTACAAAGAGTGAGTTAGTACCAATTGACATAGCATTTGTATAATTTCCTTCAACTAGAGATAACATAGTATTATAAAGTCCTAACCCTGGTATTAAAGGTAAAATACCTGGTATAACAAATATAATAGCGGGATACTTCATTTTTCTAGCTAATATTTCACTAAGAAGTGAAATTAGTGCAGCTGCAAAGAAGTTTGCTAAAATAGCATTACCAGAGAAATTAAATAATATGATATAAACAGTCCATCCTATTCCACCAATAATTCCAGCAGGAATTAAAGATTTTATAGGAGAGTTAAAGAATATTGAAAATCCTATAGTAGCTAAAGATGAAAAAAAGAAACTCTCTAATAAATTAAATAAACTCATTCAACTAACCTCCAAATCTAACAGTTAAGTCAAGTACAACACCCACGCCTACAGCAATAGCAGCTGATATCAAGCATGATTCAACGATTCTAGATACACCGGCGATTAAATTACCAGAAATTAAATCTCTCAGTCCTTTAATAAAGGCAACTCCAGGTAAAAGTGGCATTATAGAACCAACTATCAGAGAGGTAGAATTTTCAATTACATTATATTGAACTAATAAATTACCTAAAACAGCTATGGAAAATGAACTTATAAGCGTTGCAAAAAATGGTATTTGATTAAGTTTTAACGTTTTATTATAAATGATAACTCCTATGGTAGCTATAATTAATGTAAGTACAAAGTCTAAAACACTAGTACCACCAATTAAATAAGCAAATGATGCAGAAGCCATGGCTGTACCAATAAAATATACAAATTGATTATAATCCTTTACTGCATCAACTTCTCTCAATCTACCGATGGCCTCCAATGGATCAATATCTTCATTTTGAACAAAATCTCTAGAGATGTTGTTTAACCTATCTATCTTAGTAAGGTTAATTGTTCTTCTAGATATAGTTTTCATAAAAGTAAGACCATCAAATTTCTCGTCTGATATTATTACACAAGTTGGTGTAGTAAAAACATTGACATGTTTGAATCCTCTTGATTTACAAACCCTAAGTACGCTATCTTCAACTCTAGCAGTTTCTGCACCGTTGATAAGCATTTGCTCTCCTAATAGCAAGGCGAATCTTAAGATTTCTTTTTTATAGCTAACTTGAAATTCCCTTTTCATAAAGTCCCCCTATTAATATAATGATAAAAAGATTATAGCAAAAATAATTTGAAATAGTTATATCATTTGTACTTTTATTGGAAATTTTTATTCCAACCATAAATTATATTCTGAAACAAATAAAATATTCCCTCTTTTTAGTATGGTATTGTATATTTTTAAATAAAAAATAACAAATTTCATTATGTAATTATGATAGAAAATGTAAATTTGTAGTATTGAGTGGAAGTATGCCCTATGAACACTTTATTTTAATAAACCATATAATGTTATTATCTTATCGTGGAAAAGGGGAAATTTATTATGGTTTTGACAGGCGCACATTACATCTATATCATTTTCATGGTAATAATCTTAATTACTATGATTTTGAAGAAAGAAAGCGTAGTACCTTGTGTACTAGGCATATTTTTCCTAGGACTATTCTTTACGAAAAACTTTGTAGGAGCACTTAATGGAGTTTTTAACTCTTTTGTTGTAGCACTAAATGAACTTGGTGGGATAATACTAATTATAGGAATTATGGTAGCTTTATCTAAAGCACTAGAAGAAAATCATGCCATAGATTTTATGGTAAAGCCATTTGCAAAAGTAATAAAAAGCCCTACAACTGCATTCTTTGTTTCAGGAATTGCGATGTTAGTAATGTCATGGTTCTTCTGGCCATCTCCAGCATGTGCATTAATAGGTGCAATATTTTTACCAATAGCAATTCGTTCAGGGTTGCCAGCTATGGGGTTAGCTGTAGCAATAAACTTATTTGGTCATGGATTAGCCTTATCAACTGATTTCGTGATTCAAGGAGCACCCAGTATAACAGCGGGTGCAGCAGGTATACCAGTACAATCAGTTATAATTGAAGGTATGCCACTATATTGGACAATGGCAATAGTAACAATATCAGTAGCATTTTATATGTTAAGAAGAGATATAAAGAGGGGAATGTTTGAACAGGAATTAGCATTAGCTAGAGAATCAGACGTGGAATTAAAAGAAGTAGGACCAAAAGCAAAACTTTCTGTATTTATTGTTGCAATAGCATTTATATTAGATATAGTTGGAATGTATGTATTTGATTTAAAAGGTGGAGATGCAACAGCTTTGCTTGGTGGAACATCAGTAGCATTACTAGTTTTTGTAAATGCATTAAGTAGCCCGACGGAATGTTTAGATAAAGTTTCTCAACATATAATTCATGGATTTGGATTTGCTATAAGTATATTTGCCGTAATCATACCAATAGCTGCGTTCTTCTATTTAGGAGATTCATCAGTAACAACAGTATTCGGAGATGTTTTGACAAAAGGATCTCAAGGATTGTTATCAGATATAGGTATAGCATTATCGAATGCAGTACCATTTAATAAGGTTGCAGCAGCAGGAATTGAAACAGTTGTTGGTGGTATTACAGGGCTTGATGGTTCTGGATTTTCAGGTATGTCACTAGCTGGATCATTGGCTCTAGTATTTGGAAATGCAATTCATGCAAATGTAGCTATTCTTACAGCATTAGGTCAGATAGCAGCTATTTGGGTAGGGGGCGGATGTTTAGTTCCTTGGTCATTAGTTGCAGCAGCAGCTATTTGTGGAGTTAGTCCAATAGAGTTGGGGAAAAGAAACTTTATACCTATTATGATAGGGTTTGTAGTAACAACCATATTGGCTATATTCTTATTATAATTAAAGTGATATGATTAATTTATAAAATAAATTGATATAAAGAGGCTATAGAATTTTAATTCTATAGTCTTTTTATGTTTATGATAATATAATAAAATTAGTAATTAAATATATAGAAGTTTATTTTATAAATGTAAGAATTTACAAGTAATAATTATTTGGGAAAAATAAATAATAAAAATATAAAAGAATATTGACAATATATTTTAATGATGATAAACTTATACTTGTCTTGGAAAAAAGACAAAACACTTAATAACTTGTGGAAAAAAGAAAGTAAAAAAGTGTTGACAAATAAAAACAACTTTGATAAACTTAAGAAGTTGAAACGAACAAAGAACTTTGAAAATTAAACAGTAGGTTAACAATAAATTAATTCTTTAAGAATTAAACTGAAACAACAAACAAACCAAGCCAGATATTCAGATAATGATTAGTCTGAGCGATGGACAACTTTTTTA
>NZ_JWHR01000114.1 GCF_000808015.1 Terrisporobacter othiniensis
AAATTCTTTGTTTAAATATAAGGAGAGAAACATGAATAAAAAAATACTTAGTCTTATAATTGCTCTAAGTCTTCCATTAACTTTTTTAGTCGGATGTAACAAGTCTAAAAATGATGAGTTTGTAATGACTGAAAATACTACAGCCTTAGATGGAAGTGTTGAGTATAGTGCAAAAACTTATAAAGATGCTTTCTATTCAACAGAAAACTATTCTGATGAGTATTTACAAAATGAGTTTGAAGCTATTGTAAAAGAAATCACTTCTAAAAAAGATAAAGAGGAATTAGTAGATTTATTAAAATCTTATTCTAATACACAAGATGGAGATTTTAGTTTTGTAAAATCATGCTTTGAGAAGTATGATAATCAAAGCGGAAATTCTCAAGATGTTACTTTAGATAGTAACGGTATGCATGAGATTTCTTCTAGACTTTATAAAGCAACTTTAAATGCTACTAAGAAATACTATGATATTAATGATTTCTACATATACTACAAAGATAAATTATCAGCTTCTTCTAGATCAAAAGATAATGAAGATTTTGAAAACGAAGTTAAAATTACAGCAATAAAAGAATATACTATTGCAAATATTTATAAAAATGCTTACAATGATTCATTCATATCAGAAGTAATAACTTCTATTGAGACTTCTTCTAATAGCGATGAAACTGTAAATGCTCCAACTGAAAATGTTACAAAACCTGAAACTAATACACCAGTTGTTGATAATAATAATAATAATAATACAACTACTGATGATGATTCAGATGATACTTATCCTGAGTATTTAGAATTAACTGAAGCTGTAAAAAGTCAAATTTATGATGCTGGTGTAAATGCTGCCATTGAATTTATAGGACAAAATATTCAAACTTCATCATCAGCTTATTGCAGAGAAGTATACGATGCTTTAGAAAATGATAATCCTCTTGGTGAAAACAAAGAAGAAGGATATAAATCTTTCTTAGAAGGATTTAAAACTACATTAGAAAACAATAGTGTTGATTTTGAATAATTAAGAAAAAGCTATGCATATAAAATGCATAGTTTTTTTATATTTTTATTTTTATGATTTGTGTTTTTATATAGTTTTCTATTATAATATTTATAGGGGGTGATGATATGAATTTTGGTGATAGAATATTATACAATGATAATAACAATAATGTTTCAAAAGGGGTTTTTATAAAAGAACTAAATCAAGTAGAAGTATTAATAAAGTTAGATGATAAGAGTGAAAAAAGCATAGTTTCTAAGCACTACATTAAATTTGTAAATAATATGGATAATATGGATTTAACTCATGCAATTGCTGTAGCAGATTATATATCTAAGGAAAAGTATGATGGACACTTCACTCTCCTTTGCTTTACTACGGGATGTAAGTTTTGCTTTGGAACACTAGATAAAATTAATTATAATACTACAAGTTTAATGGCATCTGGAAAAACCATAGAAGATGCTATAAAAATAGCCATTGATAAGAAAATAGACTCCGACAAAATTTTAGATACTGAAGATAAAATGTACAAATAGAGCTACATATATAGTTTGAATTTTTATAATAATTCATTAATGTAATAATTAATGGATTATTTTTTTTATTTGTTTTATATTATAATAAGAAATAATTTAAGGAGAATTAGAAATGAAGTTTATAGAATCATCATTTATTCCAAATAAAAAAATAAATTTAGCTTTAGTCGATAATAGACTCTCTGATAATATGAGTAAATATATAAGCAAACTAAATATAAATCTAATTAAAACTATAAAATGCGATGAAGCTTATGATGCCATAAGTTATCATCCTGACATATGTGTTATTAAATTGAATAATAATGATATTTTAGTAGCTCCAAATGTCTATGATTATTATAACAATAATTTAACACCTTTAGGATTCAATGTGATTAAAGGTAATTTACCTATAGATAACAAATACCCTAATAACGTTCAATATAATGTTGCTATATTAGGAAATAAAGCAATTCATAATTTTAAATATACAGATAGCATTTTGTTAGACTATATCGAAAAGAATAAAATGGAAAAAATAAATGTTAATCAGGGATATTGTAAGTGTTCAATCTGCATAGTTGATGAAAATTCAATTATTACTTCTGATGAAGGAATTTATAATGAAGTTATTAAACATAATATTGATTGTCTTTTAATTGAAAAGGGACATATAGATTTATTCGAATTGAACTATGGTTTTATTGGTGGATGTAGCGGCTTAATAAGTAAAGATACACTTGCATTCTTTGGAAGAATAGAAAATCATCCAAACTTCAAAGATATAGAAAAATTTTTATCAAAAAGAAATAAAAAAGTCCTATCTCTCAGCGATGAGAAGCTTACGGATTTAGGTTCTTTAATCCCATTAATTTAGTCTAAATAATTTTCATATTTTATACAATAAGCATGATAATTATTAATAAGAAAGGTATATTTTATCTATACCTTCCTTATTAATTAAATCTAATTTATATATGAACGATCTTTGTTGCTATTTTTTCGCCAAAAGAAGTATCATGCTCTACAAATAGCATAGTTGGTTTTTCATTTAACATTAACTCTTCTACTTGCATACGAGAAATAACATCTATAAAATTAAGGAGCTCATCCCAAATATATAACTCTGATTTTTTGCATACGCTTTTACTTATAAGTATTTACACATCGAAAAAAGCTATATTTAACTTATATTCAGATAAATGATTTACTTTGCCATTAATCTTATTCTTGATTTAAAGTAGTTTTAGGCATAATTAATAGAGTATTAATAAAC
>NZ_JWHR01000115.1 GCF_000808015.1 Terrisporobacter othiniensis
TGATTAGGAGGTAAAAGGTTGAAAAAAAAAGACTTTATATTAATATTTGCAGTTCTATTAGTTATAGTTACTACTTTTGGTATTAACTATTTTTTAAATACTAAAAGAGGAGAAAATATAGAAATATATGTTGATAATAAGTTATATAAAACTTATAGTATTGATGATGATGAAGAAATTAAAATAAAAAGTGAAGGAGGATATAATATCGTTAAAATTCATGATCATGGAGTTGAAATTACAGAAGCATCCTGTCCAGATAAAGTATGTGTTAACTCTGGATTTATAACAAAACCAAGTGAAAGTATAGTTTGTTTACCGAATAAAATTCATATAAAAATAACAACACATGATAATAATAAGAATGAAAATGAAGAAGATGTTATATCTAATTAAGATTTGGAGGATAAAATGGTTAATTTAGGAAATGACTGGGATGATTTATTAAAAGAAGAATTTGAAAAGGATTACTACATAAAATTAAGAGAGTTTCTTGTTGAAGAATATAAAAGTAAGATTATATATCCAAATATGTACAATATATTTGAAGCATTAAAACATACATCTTATAAGGATACAAAGGTATTGATTTTAGGACAAGATCCGTATCATGGGGAAAATCAAGCTCATGGATTGGATTTTTCAGTTCAACCTGGAGTTAAGACCCCACCATCGCTGTTAAATATGTATAAAGAGCTAAGAGACGACCTGGGATGCTTTATACCTAATAACGGTTATTTAATTCCATGGTCAAATCAAGGAGTATTATTATTAAATACAGCCCTTACAGTTAGAGCTGGTGAAGCAAACTCACATCAAAATAAAGGATGGGAGATCTTTACTGATGAAATAATTAAAAAATTAAATAAAAGAGAAGACCCTGTTATATTTGTATTATGGGGAGGAAATGCTAGAAAGAAAAAAGTTTTTATCGACAGCAATAGACACTATATATTAGAAGCACCTCATCCAAGTCCACTGTCTGCTCATAGAGGATTCTTTGGATGTAAACATTTTTCTAAGATAAATGACATACTTATAAGATTAGGAAAGGAGCCTATTGATTGGCAAATACCTAATATATAAAATAATATACTTTTATGTAACATCTTATCATATAAAGTAATATCTTATATGGAGGTAAGGTGTTGATTATGAAAGTTAATATACTAAATAGTAAAAAAATAATTAAAATGATAAAAAATAAAGAGTTCCAATTAATAATAGATTTAAGGCAAGAAGAATTTTACTTAGAAGGACATTTATTCGATGCAATTAATATTCCTACAAATGAGATAAATGATAATTTAGAATATATCAGAAGCATTACAAATGAGGATATATTGCTATGTTGTGTTAATGGAAATCAAAGTATAACAGTAGGAAAAGTTCTTCTACTAGATGGATTTAAAAATGTATATAGTCTTGCTAATGGAATAAAAGATTACAAATATGAGTTATATAAATAATTTTAAATAAAAGGTAACAATTTTGTTAATTGTTGAACTTTGATGAAAGAGTGCTTAAATAGTTGAAAAAACTAGATAAGCACTTTTTATATTTTTTGTCAAGTTGACGAGCTGTGAAAAATAGTTTACAATTTAGTTACAAAATAACTTTGAAAGAATAATTTAAAGTTAAATAAAACTTAGGAGGAGATAGTTTGAGTTATCTAAATAGAAAAGTAAAATCTATTATGCTATCGGGACTATTATCTATGGGGATTGTAACAGCAAATTATATTGCCTTTAACAAAGAAGTTGTTTTAGTTGTTGACGGACAGGAAATTGAAGTTAATTCATTTCAACCAGACGTACAAGGTGTACTCGAAGAAAATAAAATAGATTACGATTCAAATGACATAATTAGTGAAGACTTAGATACTTCGTTAAAAAATGGAATGAAAATAGAAGTTAAACAGGTTGAAAAAAAGACTATTACTGAAACAAAAGATATACCTTATGATACAGTTATAAAAAAAGATAAAACTTTATTAAAAGGAAAGACTGAAGTATCGCAAAAAGGTAGAAATGGTACAAAAGAACTTATATATGAAGTTATATATAAAGATGGTAAATTAGTGAGTAAAACCTTAGTAGAAGAGAATACAACAAAAAAGGCTAAGGATAAAATAATTAAAAAAGGGATAAAAGAAAAGAAAAAAGTTAAAACTGCTAGTAAGAAGACTAGTAGTGCGAACAGTAGTTTAGGGAAGAAAATGATAGTATCGGCTACAGCTTATAGTGGTGATAGCATAACGTCTACAGGTACAGTTCCTAAATGGGGAACTATAGCAGTAGATCCAAATGTAATACCATATGGGACTAAGGTATATATACCTCAGTTTGGTAATTATTTTATAGCAGAAGATTGTGGTGGAGGAATCAAAGGTAATAAAATCGATATATTTATGAATAGTGAATCTCAGTGTAATAGCTGGGGTAAAAGAACAATAGATATATATATTGTTAAATAGAAAAAGGCCTTAAGGTGGATAATCGCCTTAAGGCTTTTTTTCTATACTAATATATCCTAATTTATTTATAATTGAAATTATTATAAAGTAAAATAATTTGTTTATATGATGATTTAAGGAGGATTAAGGATTTATATTTTTAATAGTACTAGTTAACAATATTAGTTTAGTAATAGTATACTTTATAATTAAAAATAGTAAATAATATATTTCTAACTATATTATTAGAACTAAATGTTTATAGGGGATTGATTGGGATTTTATAAAAAGATGTGTTTATTAATACTAAATTTTTAGTAAATTAATATAAACATAAAATTATGTTTGATGTTTATATATTGAAAAATAGGGGTTGATTAAGATAAAAAAGTTCTTGCATTTTTATTAAAAAGTTTATATAATTTGTTTCGTAAGTTTAATAAAACTAAATTATAAAATTAGAAATAATAACTATTTTATTGATGGAAGGAGGCTGAAGTATGATTGCAGAAAATTATAATATTGAATTAAGTGAAGAAGATTTACCTTTATTGCATGGATTAAAAGATTACTCAAATAGATCTATAGCTTGTTTTGATGTTCCAGGTCATGTGAAAAATAAGGGTGTTAAAGTGCTAAATGAATTTTTAGGAGATAATATTATGAAAATGGATATAAACTCATCTCCATATATGGATAATGTATCTAAGCCAAATGGAATTATAAAAAAAGCTCAAGAATTATTAGCTGAAGCTTATGGATGTGATAAAGCTTTTTTTGTAACAAATGGAACAACGCAGGCAATTCATACGATGATTTTAAGCATAATAAATCCTAATGAAAAAATACTTCTACCAAGGAATATACATAAATCAGTTATTAATGCACTAATACTTAGTGGTGGTAATCCAGTGTATATTCAACCTGAATTTGATGAAGAGCTAGGTATAAGTTTGAATGTAAGTTACCAAAGTGTGAAAAAAGAGTTAGAAAAAAATAGAGATATAAAAGCGATATTTTTATTAAATCCAACATATTATGGAGCTTGCTGTGATTTAGAAAAGATAATAAGTTTATGTAGAAAGCATTCAGTATTAGTTCTAGTAGATGAAGCTCATGGAGCACATTTTACATTTCATGATGACTTACCACCCTCAGCAATGAAATTAAAAGCGGATATGTCAGCTGTAAGTATGCATAAAACAGGAGGAGCTTTAACGCA
Source organism: Terrisporobacter othiniensis (assembly GCF_000808015.1). Taxonomy (GTDB): domain Bacteria; phylum Bacillota; class Clostridia; order Peptostreptococcales; family Peptostreptococcaceae; genus Terrisporobacter; species Terrisporobacter muris. The sequence continues at coordinate 3,678 of NZ_JWHR01000115.1, forward strand.
AGCATCTGCTTTGCTTATTAATGAAAAAAATATTGATTTTAAAAAAGTTAGCCAAACTCTAAATATGTTACAGTCTACATCTGCATCCTATTTACTAATGTCAAGCATCGATGGAGCTAGATATAATTTGGTTGTAAATGGCAAACAACAATTATCAAAAGCTTTGAATCTTTCTAAGTATGCTAAATATAAGCTTAATAAAATACCTGGAATAAAGGTTATTAATCATAGTAATTATAGCAAAGATAAGTTCAAATTTTTGGATGAAACAAAGTTATGCATAAATGTTAATGGATTAAATATAACGGGATTTGAAGTTTATGATATATTATATCAAGATTTTGATATACAGGTAGAGTTGGGGGATTTATATAATATACTAGCACTAATATCTTTAGGAACTACTAAAAATGATGTTGATAGGCTTATAAACGCTTTAGAAATTATTTCTAAAAGAAATAAAAATAAATGTATATTAAACAATTATTCTTTAAAACAAATAAATCCTATTATAGAAAAGAACCCAAGAGATGCTTACTACAGTGAAAAGGAAAGTATAGAGATTGAAAATTCTGTTGATAGAATATGCGGAGAAAATATTATGGCATATCCCCCAGGGATTCCTATAATATCGCCAGGAGAAATAATAACTAGAGAAATTCTAGAGTATATAAAGGTTCTTAAAAAGAGTAATGCACATTTAACGGACATGCTTGATAAAGAACTAAATACAATTTTGGTAATAAAAGAAAAATAGAACAAAGGAAGTGAATAATATGAAATTTGAAACATTAGGACGTCATATATTAGTAGAATATTATAACTGCAATGAGAAGATGTTATCAAATCCAAAACTTATAGAAGAGTATATGAACAATTCAGCATTAAATGCAAAGGCAACAATAGTTGATTCGGTTTTCCATCATTTTAATCCATGGGGGGTATCAGGTGCAGTAATAATAGCTGAATCGCATTTAACAATACACACATGGCCAGAGTATGGGTATGCAGCAGCGGATTTCTTTACATGTGGAGATATTGATCCATGGAAAAGCTTTGAATTATTAGAAGAATTATTAGAAGCTGAAAGAAGTGAATCAACAGAAATACCAAGAGGATTGACAAGTAAAATACAAAAATTTGCAAAAAAAGATTTAGGTAAAATTAGTCATAAGCCAGAAGCTATATAAGCAAATTAATACCTAAATATAAAATAAAAATATAAAATAAAAATCGAAATAATATTTTAACATAAAAATAAAAATTATACAAATACAGAGATATAGATAAAATATATAGTTATAAAATAACAAAATGGAGGAAAATTTATGGAATTTTGGTATACAGAAGAATGGACAGATAATGTACGTTTTTCCATAAAGGTTGATAAACAACTTTTTAGTGGACAGTCAGATTTTCAAAGGGTGGATGTTTTTGAGAGTAAAGAATATGGGAAATTCTTAACATTAGATGGATTAATGATGGTAACTTATAAAGATGAATTTATTTATCATGATATGATAGTTCATACTCCAATGTCTACTAATATGAATATTAAAAATGTATTAGTTATAGGTGGTGGAGATGGAGGAACAGTAAGAGAGCTTACTAGATATCCTCAAATTGAAAATATAGATATGGTTGAAATAGATAAGATGGTAGTAGATGTATCAAGAGAATTTATAGATATTTGTGCATGCAAATTAGATGATGAAAGAGTTAACTTATATTACGAAGATGGGGTTGCTTTTGTTAAAAACTCTAAAGATAAGACTTATGACTTAATAATAGTTGATTCAACTGATCCAATAGGTCCAGGAGAAGGATTATTTTCAGTTGATTTCTATAATAATTGTTACAGAATATTGTCTGACGAAGGAATTCTTGTAAATCAAAATGAAAGTCCATATTTTGACTTTAATGCAAAAGAAATGAAAAGAGCTTATGAAAAAATAAATAATCTATTCCCGATAGCTAAAGTTTATCAAGCACATATTCCGACATATCCATCTGGACATTGGTTATTTGGATTTGCATCAAAAAAATATGATCCTATAAAAGATCAAAATAGAGAAAGATGGGAAGCTTTAAAATTAAAAACTAAATATTACAATAGTGATATTCATGTTGGAGCTTTTATGTTGCCTCAATATGTAAAGGATATGTTAAATGAAAAATAATAGATTTTACAATGTTGGACAATTTATGGAAATGGAATGTGATTATGAAGAATCAGATGTGATAGTATTTGGAGCTGGATTTGATGGAACTACTTCTAATAGACCGGGGACTAGATTTGCAAGTAGTGCCATGAGAGGTGAATTTTATGGACTTGAAACATATAGTCCACTATTGGGATTAGATTTACAAGATTTTAATATATGTGATATGGGTGATTTAGAGTTAAGTATAGGTAATACTGATAAAGTGTTAAATGAAATTTATGAAGGAACTAAAGAAATACTTAATGATGATAAATTTCCATTTATGATAGGAGGAGAACATTTAGTTACTCTTCCTGTATTTAAAGCAATTAGTGAAAAATATGGTGATGTATATGTACTTCATTTTGATGCACATACAGATTTACGAGAAGAATATAATAATGATAAAAATTCTCATGCAACAGTAATAAAAAGAATTTGGGATATAACAGGTGATGGGAAAATATTTCAATTTGGAATAAGATCAGGGACAAGAGAAGAGTTTGATTTTGCTTTAAAAGAAAGACATACGTATATGGAAACTCATACCATAGATACTTTTTGGAAGATAGTATCTACATTAGGTGGTAAAAATGTTTATTTAACAATAGATTTGGATGTATTAGATCCATCCATATTCCCAGGAACAGGAACGCCAGAACCTGGAGGAATAACATATAGAATGTTTGAACAAATATTTAAAATACTAAAAAATTCAAATATAAATTTAGTGGGTTGCGACATAGTAGAACTTAGTCCTGATTATGATAGAAGTAACGTATCTACAATTGTAGCATGCAAAATACTAAGAGAACTATCCTTAGTTGCGTCCGATAATTTAATAAAAAATCGTGAAAAAAAGAAAAAAAAATAAACTTATATAAGGAGAGAAACATGACGAGACATTTATTTACATCAGAATCAGTTACAGAGGGACATCCAGATAAAATATGTGATCAAATATCAGATGCCATATTAGATGAATTATTAAAACAAGACCCACTATCAAGGGTTGCTTGTGAAACTACTGTTACGACGGGACTTGTATTGGTAGCAGGAGAAATAAGCACAAATGCATATGTTGATATACCTAAAGTTGTAAGAGAAACAATAAGAGAAATAGGATATGATAGAGCAAAATATGGATTTGATTGTGATACATGCGGTGTGCTAACAGCTATAGATGAACAATCATCAGATATTGCCATGGGGGTAGATGAATCCTTAGAAAATAGAACCGGTGAACAAGGTGAAGATGAAATAGAAGCTATAGGAGCGGGAGATCAAGGTATAATGTTTGGTTTTGCGTGCAACGAAACAGAAGAACTAATGCCATTACCTATATCTTTAGCTCATAAATTATCAAGAAAATTAACAGAAGTTAGAAAAAACGGAACTTTAGATTTCTTAAGACCGGATGGTAAAACTCAAGTAACTGTAGAATACGAAGGAAATACTCCTCTTAGAGTTCATACTATACTTATATCTACTCAACACAGCGAAGATGTGGAAACTGAAACAATAAGAGAAAATTTAATAGAAAAAGTGATAAAAGAAGTAATACCATCTAACTTATTAGATGAAGAAACTAAAATATATATAAATCCAACGGGAAGATTTGTTATAGGTGGACCTCAAGGTGATACAGGTCTTACAGGAAGAAAAATAATAATAGATACTTATGGTGGATATTCAAGACATGGTGGAGGAGCATTCTCAGGAAAAGATGCAACTAAAGTTGATAGATCAGCTGCTTATGCAGCAAGATATGTGGCTAAAAATATAGTTGCAGCGGGACTTGCTGATAAATGTGAAATAGAACTAGCTTATGCTATAGGTGTAGCAAGACCTCTATCTATATTTGTTGATACTTTTGGAACAGGTAAAGTTTCTGATGAAGTATTAGTTGAGCTTATAAATAAGCATTTTGATTTGAGACCAGGTGCAATAATTCGAGATTTAGAACTTAGAAAGCCTATATTTAAAAATACAGCAGCATATGGACATTTTGGTAGAAATGACTTAGATGTTGCTTGGGAAAAGACTGATAAGGCAGACTTACTTAAATTAGATGTTTTAAATAAATAATAAAAGACGAATTAGTTATTTTTATAGCTGATTCGTTTTTTTGATATATTGAAATGATTTTATATAAAAATAGAAATAAGGTATAATAAGTTGTAGTTAATAAATATTTATAAATAATAAATACATAAAATTTCTTTTAAAATCATTAAAGATAATTTATAATAATACTTATTTAAAATTTAAGGAGAATGCATATATGAAAGATTTTACAATGAGAACAAGCCTTATTGTTGGAGACGAAGGCATAGATAAATTAGAAAAATCAAATGTTATAGTATTTGGAGTGGGTGGAGTTGGAAGTTTTGCTACAGAAGCTCTAGTTCGTGCTGGAATAGGTAATATAACTATAGTAGACTTTGATGATGTTGATGTTACTAATATAAATAGACAATTGCCAGCGTTGCACTCAACTGTAGGGAAATTAAAAGTAGAAGTAATGAAAGAAAGATTATTAGATATTAATCCAGATTTAAATATAAGAGCAGTTGCTAAAAAATATAACAAAGAAACTACGGATGAAATACTAATAGAAGATTATGATTATGTAATAGATGCCATAGATATGGTTACATCTAAAATTTTATTAGTTGAAGAATGTAATAAAAGAGGATTAACATTAATATCTTCTATGGGGATGGGAAATAAATTAGATCCAACGAAGATAGTAGTTACAGATATACATAAAACTCACACTTGTCCACTGGCAAAAGTAATGAGGAAAGAATTAAAAGATAGAAGAATAAAAAAACTTAAGGTTGTTTATTCAGAAGAACAACCACAAGAACTAAAGAAAAGAGTAATGAATGGAAGAAAAGTTACTCCAGGAAGTACTTCATTTGTACCTTCTGTTGGAGGATTAACAATAGCTTCTGTTGTCGTAAATGAGTTATTAAATAAATAATATATGAAAAGCCCTTTTTAGGGTTTTTTTTAATGTATAATACTTTTTACGTGAAAATTTTAAGTAATGTCGTTATTATAAGTGGAACGAGCATCTCTTGTTGATGTTATGAGTATAGTGAATTTTAGAAATTTGTAAGAAATACATAAACAAATTTTTTAGAATCATAGATTATTATAAATTTATAAGTTTGGAAATAAATTAGGAGGAAGTATGAATAAACATAATGTATTAGTTGTAGATGATGAAAAAGAAATACCAGACGCTATTGAAAGGTACTTAATGCCTGAAAATATAAGGGTACTAAAAGCTTATGATGGAAAAGAAGCTTTAGAAATTATAGATAATGAAGAAATTCATTTGGTAATAGTGGATATAATGATGCCAAAGATAGACGGTATTGAAGCAACTATGAAAATAAGAGAAGAGAAAAATATACCAATAATAATGTTAACAGCTAAATCTGAATATAGTGATAAAATTCTAGGATTAAATATAGGTGCTGATGATTATATTACAAAACCATTTTATCCATTGGAACTAATAGCTAGGGTCAAATCTCAGCTTAGAAGGTATATAAATTTAGGAAACTTTAAAAATGAAGATAGAAGTAAGGTTATAACTATAGGCGGCATAAAGTTAGATTTAGAAAGTAAACTGCTTATAGTAGATGGGGAGGAAAAGAAAATAACTTTTTTAGAGTATAAAATTTTAGAAGTGCTTATGAAAAGTCCTGGAAGGGTATTTTCAGCAGAAGAAATTTATGAAAAGGCCTGGGATGAAAGGTGTGTAAGCACAGATACAGTAATGGTTCACATTAGAAGGATTAGAGAAAAAATAGAAATAAATCCTAAAGAACCAAGATATTTAAAGGTGGTGTGGGGAATTGGATATAAGTTCGAAAAAGTTTCAAACTACAGTAAGCAAATTTAAAAAATTTGCATTTGCAATTAATATATTAATAATTTTAATATCAATATTATTAATCATGTTCTTACAGAGAAAAAAAGATGCAATATTAATTATTGCTTTAATAATATTTGTAAAAGTAAGTTTATTATATACATTTGATAATTGTAGAATTATATTATTTTTACAACATATAAGAGAAATGTCAAATACAAGTTATTGTGTGTCAGAAATATTAGAAAAAACTGATGAAAAATCAGAAATAAGCCTTGTATTAGGTAAGAAATATAAAAAGGTTTTAAATGAAATGCATAAAGTTGAAAAATACACTTATGAAGCAGTTATAAAAGGAAAGCAAAGTGAAAAAATGGCTAATACAGTGGTAGAAGATGTGGGTAAAAATCTTATTAAACCAGTGGAGAATATAGATAAGGGTGTAAAAAGTCTAAAAGAAAATATGAATGATGAAATTCTTGATTATATAGAAAAAGAAGCTTATACAATGAAAGACACAATAAATGAGCTTTTTGAATTATCAAAGGCAGTAACAAAAACCTTAGAAATTGATATTCAAAAAATTGATATAGTTTCTCTAATAAAACAGGCATTGGTTGAATATGAAGGAAGATTGGAAGATAAAAATATAAAAATAAAAAAATATATTCCAAATGAGAAGATATTTATAGATGCTGATGGAGATAAATTATGGAGGGTTCTTGAAATACTGGTTGAGAATATATTAAATCATGCTAAAGAGAGAACTAGAGCCTATGTTGAAGTTAAAGAGATGGAAGATAATATTGAGTTAACTTTGATTAATATTTCAAAAAATGAGTTAAATATGGATGTTAAAAAGTTTTATGAATTAATAAATGAAAATAAAAACTTAGGAATACCTATAGCTATCAGTCTAATTGAAGTGCAAGGTGGTAAGTTTGATATAGACATAGATGGAGATATGTTTAAAGTAACTTTGTTGTTTAAAAACAAAGGGCTACAAGGATGAAAGGAGTGAGATATAAATGATAGAAAAATATATTTATTCTCACGATGAAGAATTAAAATATTTAAGTGAAGAAGAATTAAAGTATAGGGGAAAACTAATAAACCCTTTATTTATAGAAAAACTAACTTGGTACTTATTATTATTAATTTATTGTGTATGGGTAAGGAAAAACTTAAAATTATCATATGGTATTTTTGAAACTGGACTTGGAGGCTTTCTTAATGGTCCTATGGCAAATAGTGTAGGATACTATTTATTAATATTGATATATGCAATAATAGGGTTAACCGGAGTAAGTTTAATAGTGAAAACAGTTCAACTTTACGCTTTGTCAGCGAACAGTAATGAAGAGGGAGAAATGATTATAAAAAAGAAAATATTTAAAAAATGGTGCACATACATTTTAAATACAATATTTTCAATTAGCTTAATAAACTATATAACTTCAAATTTACAGATTTGGTTCAATATACTTATAATAACTATTGTAACAAAAACAATTATAAAATTAATTGGACTTTTAATAATCCAATTTAGAATAGCTATGATAAGTGGAGCTTTGGAAGATGCCATAGAAGAAGTGGAAAATGGAGATTTTAATAAAATTGAAGATTCTATGGCGGAGCTTATAGGCGATGGAGATGGAATAGAGTTTATTTGGGGATTGGGATTTAAGCATATTCTTGTGGAAATAAAAACACTATTTAGAAAAATTGAAGATATAACAAAAGAAGAAAAAGAACTTTATCAAAATAAGAATTATTTAATAACTAATTTATCTCATGATTTGAAAACACCTTTAACTTCTATTATCAATTCAATTTACATATTAAAAAATGAAACATTGAGCGAAAAAGAGAAAAAAGGACAAATTGAAATATTAGAAAAAAAGTTAGAAAGATTAAATATTTTAATAAAAGACTTGAATGAAACTGTAGATACAGATTATGAAGGTTTAGTAGTCAAAAAAAAGGAAATAAAAATAAATGAGCTTATAAAAAATGAAATAGAAATTTATAGCGATAAATTTAAAAGCTCTAATTTAGATATAAAATTAAATGTTCCCAAAGAAGATGTAACATTATTTTTAGATGAAGATAAAACCATAAGAATTGTTGACAATATACTTAGTAACATAAATAAGTATTCACTAGAGGACACAAGAGTTTATGTTGATATAATTAAAAAAGAAGAAAATGTTGAAATAACATTTAAGAATATTAGCAAGTATGGTATAGATGTTGATGTTAATACAATAGGTGAGAGATTTGTTCAAGGTGATAAATCAAGAAATATGGAAGGTCATGGTCTAGGCCTAAGTATAATAAAAAGTTTAGCAAATATACAAGGTGGAAAAGTAGAATTTGATATCCAAGGGGACTTATTTAAACTTGTTTTAAAATTTACTAAGATATAAAATAAAAGGCTGCATTTTTCAATGCAGTTTTTTATTTTATAAGTTACTTATATTTTTTAGTAGTAAAAATCTTGTAACCGTCACTATAAAATACTAAATCTCCGTTAATATCAGTACGAAGTGTCTTAGCACCGTATTTTTTTAAAGTATCTAAAGTTGACTTATGTGGATGACCATATTGATTTTTGTAACCACAAGAAATTGCTGCAATGGAAGGACTGCTATCTTTTATAAAGTCATCAGTAGAAGACGAACTACTTCCATGATGAGCCACCTTCAAAAAATCAATATCATCAAGTTTATATGAACTAGTCATTTCTATTTCATTTGGTTCTTCACAATCTCCTGTAAATAAAAAATCCATATCATTGTATTCTAAGTTAAAAACAATAGAATTTTGGTTATTATTATCTTGTATATAAGATGGGCTAAGTACATTTATAATTGTGTTGTTGTCTATTTTTATGTAATCATCTTTACTTAAATAATTAATTTTGAGATTTTTATTTTCGCATGCTTCTACTAGATTATAATAATGAGAAGAATCATCTTTTTGATTTGGTGTATAAACTTTATTTACATTGAAATTAGTAATAATCTCATCCAAACTACCAATATGATCCTTGTCCAAGTGAGTAGCTATAACTATATCTAAGTTTTTCACTTTATTAAATTTTAGATAAGTTTTTATGATTTTATAAGTACTTTCATCTCCGCCATCAATTAATATATTTTTTTCTTTAGGCGTTTGTATTAAAATGCAATCTCCTTGTCCAACATCTATAATATGTACAGATAAAAATTCTTTATATGGATTACAGCCACAACATAATAAAAGAAGTAAAGTTATTATTATACATTTAATTTTCTTAACCAAATATAAGTCCTCCTAATAATTATTCTTCATATTTTATTCACAATTATTAGGTAAAATATAGATTGTTATACACTTATCAAATATAAATTTAAAAAAATATCAAAAAATTTTGTTACATTTGGATAAAAGTGCTATTATATACAATGAATAAAATAAAAAGTTATTTGATTTCAAATAAAATGTTTATATATATATTGTTAGGGTATCATATATATTAAATTTAATTTTGAACGAAAATACTTAATAATAAAGTACAAATGTAAAATTACTATTTAACATAGAATTTAGAGCAATAAATTAGGAGGAAATTATGATTTTTAAAGACATAAGTATGGAATCTAGAGAACTTCTTAATCCATATTTCGATTTAGTAGATTATGAAGCATGTGAATACTGTTTCAATACATTATACATGTGGCAACATTTATATAAAACTGGTTACTATATAGGAGATGGATTTGCTGTGATAGTTGCAGAGTACGAAGGAAATACATTCTCAATATTACCATTAGCGAAAAAAGAAGATATGCCAGGAGTTATAGAATTTGTTGTTGATTATTTTGAAAAAGAACAAAAGAAGATTTACTTTAGAGGAATAACGAAAGAAGTGGTAGAATTTTTAAAAGAAAATTACCCAGGAAAGTTTGATTATACTGAAGAAAGAGATTTATTCGATTATGTTTATGACGGGGAAAGCATGAGAGAACTAAAAGGTAGAAAAAACGTAAAGAAAAGAAACCACATAAATTACTTCATAAAAGAGTATGAAGGAAGATATGAATATAGATTACTTGATGAAGAAGATTTTGATGCTTGTTTAGCCTTGGTGCAAGAATGGACTAGCAATAAAGAAGAGAATGGTCAAATAGATGAAGAGATGGAAGAAGAACTTATAGGAATTAAAAAGTTATTTGAAAACTACAGTGTTTTAAAAGACAAACTTAAAATAGCAGGTATATTTATAGATGGAAAATTAGAAGCTTTCACTATGGGAGAATATATAAATCCTGATATGGCACTAATTCATATAGAAAAAGCTAATCCAAGTATAAGAGGACTATATCCATTTATAAATCAACAATTCTTAGTTCATGAATTTAGTGATGTAGAATTTGTAAACAGAGAAGAGGATTTAGGAATAGAAGGTCTTAGAAAAGCTAAACTTTCTTACCACCCGGTTAGATTTGTAGAAAAATATACTGTTAGAGAGGTATAAGATTTATGAATATTAGGTTTGCTAGTGAATGTGATCAAAATAATATAATGGAAATTTGGAACTATTGTTTTAATGATGGTCCTAAATTTACAGAGTATTATTTTAATAATAAATATAAAAATTATAACACAATAGTAGTTGAAGAAGAGGCGAATATAGTCTCTTCTCTTCAATTAAATCAATATAAAATAAAATTGAATGATAAAGAATATAGTACATCTTATGTAGTAGGAGTCTCTACTTTACCAGAAGCTAGGGGTAGGGGGTATATGAAGCATATTATGGATTTTACTTTAAATGAGTTATATAAAAAAGATCAACTAGTATCCATATTAATGCCAATAGATTATAGATTATATAGAAAATATGGTTATGAGCATTGTTATGACCAAATAGAATATGAAATTAATATGGAAGATCTAAGAGGATTTAAATCTTTAGGATGTTTAAAAAAAGCTAGCTTAAATCATATTAATGAAATGATAAATATAGAAGAATCTTTCTTAGAAAACTTAAATGGAATAGTAGTAAGGGATGAAAACTACTATAAAAATTTATTTAAAGAAGTAGAAAGTGAAGATGGGCATATTTATATTCATGAAAATGAGGGAAGTGATGGATATATAATATACTTCATAAATGGAGAAAGTATTTTTGTTAGAGAGTTATACTATAAAAATATAAATGCTCTTAAGGGAATGTTAAGATTTATATACAATCATAACACTCAGTGCAAAAAAGTAAATATAACATCACCTGTAGATGATAAAATAAGATTTATTTTATCAAATCCAAGAACTGTAACCATGAAATTAAAGCCTTTTATGATGGGCAGAATTATTAACTTTAAGAGTTTTTTAGAAAGCTTGAATATAGAAGGTAATAATCAATCGAGCTTAATTATTTCTCTTAAAGATGATTATATAAAGGAAAATAATAAGATATTTAAAATTACTTTAGAAAATAATCAATTAAGCGTTGAAGAAGGAAAATTTGATTATGATGTAGAGTTTAATATAAATACCATATCTCAATTGGCATTTTCATATATAAGCGCAAAAGAAGCTTATTTATTAAATAACTTAAAAGAAAATAAAGAGGCTATAGAGTTTTTAGATTTGATTTTTACTAAAAAAGAAAATTATATAAATGAATATATATAGAAGACAGCTAAAGGCTGTCTTTTTTGCATAATAAATTTCATAAATATAAGAATTAAGTGTATTAGATATTTGGTAATTAAATTATATTTTGTATACAAAATATAAAACAACAGTTGAAAAAAATAGCAAAAAGGACTATTATTATAAATATTTAGAAAATTTTGGAAAAGGAGGGGCAATGTATGGCAGTTAAATATGCTAGAAGAATGGACTTATTTAAAAAATCGGAATTAGGGGAAATATTAAAACTTATTGAAAAGCCAGATATAATATCTTTTGCAGGAGGATTACCGGCGTCAGAGTTATTTCCTGTGGAGGAGATGAAGAAAGTAGCAGTTAAAGTTTTAGATGAAAATGGAGAAGAAGCTCTACAATATTCAGGATCTCAAGGATATCTACCTCTTAGAATTCATATAGCTAATAGAATGAATGCTAAAAGTAAAACTAATGTAAAAGCAGAGAATATACTTATAACTAGTGGATCACAGCAAGCTTTAGATTATGCTGGGAATATATTTTTAGATGAGGGAGATATAGTATTATGTGAAAGTCCATCATATTTGGGTGCTTTAAATGCTTTTAAAAATTATCAACCTAAAGTTATGGAAGTCTCTATGGATAAAGAAGGAATGATAATAGAAGAACTAGAAAAAATATTGAAAGAAAATGATAGAATAAAATTTATATATGTGATACCTGATTTTCAGAATCCAACAGGAATAACTTGGTCACTTGAAAGACGTAAAAAATTTATGGAAGTTATAAATAAATATGAAATGCCTGTTATAGAAGATAATCCTTATGGAGAACTAAGATATGAAGGTGAGTTTTTACCATCATTGAAATCATTTGATACAAAGGGGCTTGTAATATATTTAGGTACTTTTTCTAAAATATTTTGCCCAGGATATCGATTAGGATGGACTTGTGCATCACCAGAAATATTAAGAAAATTTATAACTTGTAAAGAAAACTCTGACTTACAAACATCTACTATAGGACAAAGAGAACTTAGTAAATACATAGATGATTATGACTTAGATGAACATGTGGAAAAAATAAAAGCTACATATAAAAAGCGTAGAGATTTAATGTTAAATTGTATGAAAGAAGAATTTCCGGAAGGAGTTAGTTTTACTCATCCTGATGGAGGATTATTTACATGGGTCAGATTACCTGAAACGTTAAATGCTCAAGAACTTATGGGAAAATGTGTAAAAAACAATGTGGCTTATGTTCCAGGTGGATTTTTCTTCCCAAGTGGAAATAAAGAAAATTACTTTAGGTTAAATTACTCTAGTTGTAAAGAGGATAAAATAGTCGAAGGAATAAAAAGATTAGGCAAAGTTTTAAATGAATCAGTGAGTGAAACTGCTGAGGTTTAATATAAAAGGCATACCTTCTTAAGTGAAGATATGTTTTTAATTGCAAGGAAATTATATAATATGTTTGAAAAAAAATAAGATGATGATAATAAAAATAAATAAAAAAGAATTATGGAGGTAAGATGAGAAGGCCGATATTAATATTATTTATATTTTTATTATTCATATCTTTTATTTATACAAATAATAAACCACTAGATAAAATTGAAGATAAAGAAAAAATAACTATTGAAGGCGTGGTAAGAGATAAAGTTGAAAAAGATAAATATGATCAATATAAAATTGAAAAATACCTAGTAAATGATTACAGTAGAAAACTAGACATAAAAATAGGTAAAATAGTTAAAATAAATGGAAGAATAAAAAGTTTAGACAAAATGAACTTTGATGATTTTAATTATGGTAGATATGTAAAAAGTATGGGATATAAAGGTGTTATAACTTCAAAATATTATAAAATAAAAGGAGATAGTAAATTCTATACTTTTATAGGAGATATAAAAACTTATTTAAGAGATACATTTAGATATTTATATAAAGATAAATCTGATTTTGTTAATTCATTAATTTTAGGGCAAAAGGAGTATTTGAGTAAGGATGAAAAGGAGATGTTTTCGAAAACGGGAACGAGTCATATTATAGCTATATCTGGACTTCATACAGGAATATTATGCACAATGATTGCCATAATTATAAATGGAATTAATAAATTTTACAAACTTATAATTTTGACTATTATAATGATCTTATACAGTGTAATAGTAGGGTTTTCACCATCCATAAGTAGATCTATAGTTTTTATTGTAATTATGTATTTGGCTATTTTTTTGGAGGAAAAGAGAGATGGAATATGTAGCCTATCTTTGATAGGTGCATTTTTGGTTGTAAATAATCCTTATATAATTTATAATACATCTTTTCAATTATCCTTTTTAGCCACATTATCTATTATATATTTTTATAAAATAATAAATAAGTATTTAAAAATAAGTGTTGTATCCATAAGTTTAAGTGCAAATATATTAACTTTGCCTATTGTATACTATGTGTTTAAAGGTATACCAGTACTATTTCTTCTAGGTAATGTAATTATTGTTCCTGTAATTGGTATAATAATGAATTTAAGTATAACTAGTGTGATTTTATTTAGATTTAGTATTTTAATATCAAAAATTTTAGCATATTTGAGCAAAAGTATTATTATTATGGTATATTATTTATTGGACAAACTCGCAGAGAACAAATTAGCATATATTGAAATGAAGAATCCTAAATTATTTTATGTAACTTTTTATTACATTTTAATTTTTTCGTATATGATATATAGAGAGTTAAAAATTATGAAGGAGCAAGAAAATGGATTACAAGGATATTATAAGGAATATTAAAAATAAAAACTTTGAAAATATATATCTTTTATATGGTAGGGAATATTACTTAATTGATAATGCTATAAAAAACTTTAAAGAAAGCCTAAATGAATCTATGATTGATTTCAACTTAGATGTAATAGATGGTAAAGAAATTTTTTTAGATCAATTGTTAAGTTCTATAGAAACTCTACCTTTTATGGATGATAAAAAAATTACCATAGTGAAGGATTTTGAATTGCTAAAAGGGAAAAGAAAGAATTTTTCTGAAGGTGATGAAAAATACTTTATTGATTACTTAGATAATATATCAGAAAGTACCGTTTTAGTTTTTGTCGTGTACGGTGAAGTGGACAAAAGAAAGAAGATAGTTAAAAAAATACAAGAAAAAGGTATTGTATTTAACTGTGATAAAATCTCTGATATGGACTTGTTTAAATGGACAAAAAGGAAGTTTGAAGCTTTTGGTGCCATAATAGAAAATGCACAAGTTATGTATTTTATAGAATCTCAAGGATACAGAGATAAAAATAGTGACAAGACCCTTTCGGATTTAGAAAATGAAATAATTAAAATTAGCTCTTTTGTAGGTAAAGAAAATAAAGTAAGTAATGAGATTATAGATAGGTTATCTCAAAAGAAAATAGAAAATGATATTTTTAAACTTATAGATTATATAGGAGAGAAGAATTCATCATCTGCCATAAAAATATTAAATGATATGATTGGCGAAGGTGAGTCAGTTCTTGGGATATTCGCTATGATAAGTAGACAATTTAAAATTGTTTTACAAGTTAGGCAGCTACAAATACAAGGTATATCTGTAAATGATATTTGTGAAAAATTAAGTTTAAGACAATTTGTAGTTAATAAAGCCTTAAAGCAAAGTCGTAATTTCTCGGATGATATAATAATAGACATGTTAAATTTTATCCTAGAAAATGATTTTAAAATTAAAAATGGATTAATAAAGGATACTTTGGCCATAGAAATTTTAGTGGGTAAGTATTGTCAGAGAAATATTAGTTAAAAGTCTTGGTTAAAATTCTAAGGCTTTTTTTATTGCGAGGATCTTATCAAGTTAGTTGGAGGCATTGAGATATTTCATTCATATAGTGCCAAAAATAAAGTAGACTTTTGAAGAATTGGGGAAGAGGTAATATTAAAATGAATATAATAAAAAACCCTTGATAAAATCAAGGGTTTAAATTTATAAAAATTAAACTGTTATTATGCGTTCATTGCGTTTAATTTTTGAGCTAATTTAGCAACTTTTCTAGCTGCAGCGTTTTTGTGTATAGTTCCTTTAGATGCTACTTGGTATATTCTCTTTTGAGCATATTGGAATCTAGCTGTAGCTTCTTCAACGTTACCTGCAGTAACAGCTTCATCGAATCTTCTTATAGCAGTTTTTAATTGAGATTTTCTAGCTTTGTTTAAAGCAGTTTTCTTATCGATAACTTTTATTCTCTTTTTAGCTGATTTTATGTTTGCCACGAAAAACACCTCCTCGTAAATATAATTATTCTCATCGTCAACATATTAGATTTTAACAGAAATAAATATAAAAATCAAGAGTTAATATTTATTAGTTAAATATAATTTGTTAACTGTTTTTTTAGTGCATGACTTACTTTATCACATATAAAAATATTTCACAATAATAGATTTATTTATTCATAAAAGTAATAAAAAATGATAAATAATGTTTAAAATGTTAGTACATGTCAATAATCAATAATATCATTTTATTGAATACTGGAGGAAACTATGATAAAAATTAGAACTGACCTAGCTCTAGAAGCAAGGGAGATAATAGAAGAAAGCAGTAATAGTAGTGAAATACCAGGAGTTAAAACAATAAATAAACAACTTGATGACTGCGTAGTTACAAAAGTCGAAGTATTAAATGAGCAAGGTTCTCAAATAATGAATAAAGGAATTGGAACATACGTAACATTAGAAAGTAAATTGATGAAATATGATGACGATGAATCAAGAGAACAAATAATAAGTTATTTAGCTAATGAACTTAAAGATATTTTTGGTTCAGAGGAACACAAGAAAACTTTAGTAATTGGACTTGGAAACTGGAATATAACATCAGACGCACTAGGCCCAAAATCAGTATCAAAAACTCTTGTAACTCGTCATATATTTAAAAACTATAATAAGGATTACGATGATGATTTTACAGAAGTTGCAGCTTTAAGTCCAGGTGTTATGGGCATTACTGGAATAGAAACTAGCGAAACTGTAAAGGCAATAGTAGATACTATTAAGCCAGACAGAGTAGTTGCCATAGATGCACTTGCTTCAAGAAAGATGGATAGGGTAAATTCTACCATACAAATATCAACAGCTGGGATAGCCCCAGGTGGAGGAGTAGGCAATAAAAGAAAGGCTCTAAATAAAGAATATTTGGGAGTGGATGTTATAGCTATAGGTGTACCGACAGTAGTTGATGCAGCGACTTTAACAAATGATGTATTAGATATGGCTATAAAAAATTTGATGGAGCAATCTAATCAAGGTGAAGTATTTTATAAAATGCTTCAAAAATTACAGGAAGAAGAAAAATATCAACTAATTAGAGATTCTCTAGATCCTTATGATAAAAATTTAATTGTTACTCCTAAGGATATAGATGAAACTATAGAAAATCTATCAATAATAATTAGTGAAGGATTAAATAGATCTCTTCATCCAGGGAGAACTTCGTAACAAGGAGGAATTTTAATGAAAAAAAATAAAATAAAAGCTATAAAAATAGGATTTTTAATAGTTTGTATTTTACCTACTATTTCTCAAGCATTAGATAAAGAAGATATATTAAAATATTTGGTGAAGTCATCTTATCCTGAAGTAAAGGTTATAGACAAAGAAGATAACGATAAAAAAGATGATGAAGAAAACTTAGAATCTACAGATAATATAAAAAGCAATATAAGTAATAAAGATGATGAAGAATATGTTAATATTTATGTTGGTGAAGAAAACAAGCCAGAAACAAATAAAGAAAAAGAATCAAAGGCAACTAGTAATATTATTGACTCAAGTTATACAAATAACTTAAGGATAACAAAGAACAAACCTCAAATACTTATTTATCACACTCATAGTAGTGAAACATATTCAGATTCACCAAAGAATAACTATCACTCTACAGATATAGAAAACTCAGTTATGGCTGTAGGTAGTGCTTTATCTACAGAGCTAACAGAGAAGGGGTGGGGGGTAGTTCATAGTACCAAATATAATGATTTATCATATAATGAAGCTTATGCAACAAGTGCTAAAACAGTCAAATCTATACTATCTAAATATGATTCTGTTAAAATAGCTATAGATTTGCATAGAGATGGTCAAAGTTTAAAGAGTGAGCAAGCAAAAAAAACAGTGCATGATAAATATACTACTGAAATAAATGGAGAAACCGTTGCTAAATTTTTCTTGGTAGTTGGGCAGAGAAATCAAAATGTTGGAGAACTAAAAAGACAGGCAGAAGAAATCACTGCATTGGCTGAAAAGAAATACCCAGGGCTAGTTTGTCCAGTAGTAACAAAACAATATGGTAGATTTAATCAATATATGTCAGAAAATGGTTTATTAATAGAAATAGGAAATAATGCAACAAGTACAAAAGAAGCTTTGGCTACATCTAAATATGTAGCAGAAATACTAGATGAATATTATTCTAATATTAAATAATTAGGGTGTAAATTATGAGTCGTTTAGAAAGAATACAAAAAGAAAAGAGTTCTAAAAAGAAATATAAAACGGTTTGCAGAGTTATATTTTTATTTCTAATGTTAATAATTACTAGTAGTAGTATACTGTTAATAGATTACAGAGCTAATGAAGTCTTAGATGATGATAGTAAAAGTAATCTTACAAAATATATAATGGATATATTTTAAGCTAGAGCATTTAATTGTTACATAATATAAGAATACAAATTACAAAAATAAATCAAAATAATAGAAAAAATAAGACTTAAGAAATAAGTCTTATTTTTTTGTAATATAGTACTTATTTACAGAAGTGCAGATATATTATAAAATAAAGTTTATGATAATAACTTATTAAGGAGGAATAAAGGTGGACAAACAAAGTAGAACTAGGAATTTTAGTATAATTGCTCATATAGATCATGGTAAGTCTACCTTAGCTGATAGATTAATACAGTACACAGGTTTAGTAAGTGATAGAGAAATGAAAAGTCAGTTATTAGATAACATGGACTTGGAAAGAGAAAGAGGAATCACTATTAAACTACAAAATGTTAGATTAATATATAAAGCTAAGGATGGAAATGAATATTATTTAAATCTTATAGATACTCCAGGTCACGTGGATTTTAACTATGAGGTATCGAGAAGTTTAGCAGCATGTGAGGGGGCGTTACTTGTAGTAGATGCCGCTCAAGGTGTAGAGGCTCAAACATTAGCTAATGTGTATTTAGCTTTAGAACAAGATTTAGAAATATTACCAGTAATAAATAAAATAGATCTTCCAAGTGCGAGACCAGATGAGGTAAAAGAAGAAATTGAAGATTTAGTAGGACTTGATGCAAGTGAAGCACCATTAATATCAGCAAAAAGTGGTTTAAACATACAAGATGTATTAGAAGATATAGTAGCTAATGTACCTGCTCCAATAGGAGATGCAAATAAACCGTTGAAAGCTTTAATATTTGACTCGTATTATGATGCTTATAAAGGTGTTGTAGCTTATGTTAGGGTTTTTGAAGGTGAAGTTAAAAAAGGTATGACAATCGAAATGATGAATACTAAGAAGAAATTCGAAGTAACAGAAGTTGGTGTTATGGCCCCAGGAGCTACTGAACTTGATAGTTTATCGGCTGGAGATGTTGGATATATAGCAGCAAGTATAAAGGACATAAGAAGTTGTCATGTAGGAGACACTATTACAGATGCTAATAATAGAACAGAAGAACCTATGGCAGGATATAAGAAAGCAACTCCTATGGTTTACTGTGGTATTTATCCAGGTGAAGGTGAAAAATACGAAAATGTAAGAGACTGTTTAGAAAAACTACAAGTTAATGATGCTGCCCTTGAGTTTGAGCCAGAAACTTCTGCAGCTCTAGGATTTGGTTTTAGATGTGGGTTCTTAGGATTATTACATCTTGAAATTATACAAGAAAGATTAGAAAGAGAGTTTAATCTAAACTTAGTAACAACTGCTCCTTCTGTTATATATAGAGTTACTAAAACTGATGGTGAAGTAGTTATGGTTCAAAATCCTGCTAACTTACCAGAAGTTTCAGAAATAAGAATGATAGAAGAACCAATTGTAAAAGCAGATATTATAGCCCCAAAAGACTTTGTTGGTATAGTTATGGAACTTTGCCAAGAAAGACGTGGAACAATGTTACACATGGAGTATATTGATGAAAAAAGAGTTATGCTACATTATGATTTGCCATTAAATGAAGTTGTATATGATTTCTTTGATGCCTTAAAGTCAAGAACAAGAGGTTATGGTTCTCTTGATTATGAAATGAAAGGGTATGTACCTTCTCAACTTGTAAAGTTAGATATATTAATAAATAAAGAACAAGTAGATGCACTTAGTTTTATTGTTCATGAGAGTAAAGCGTACTCTAGAGGTAAGGCAATGTGTGAAAAACTTAAAAATGAAATACCAAGACATCAGTTTGCTGTTCCTATACAAGCAGCTGTTGGAAATAAAATAGTTGCAAGAGAAACAATAAGTGCTCTTAGAAAAGACGTACTAGCTAAATGCTACGGAGGAGATATATCTCGTAAGAAGAAACTTCTTGAAAAACAAAAAGAAGGTAAGAAACGTATGAGACAGATTGGTAGCGTGGAAGTTCCACAAAAGGCATTTATGTCAGTTCTTAAATTAGATGAATAAATTGTATAAATAAATAGTTAGTTAAAGAAGTTATCTCAAATAGTTTTTACAGTTATAAGAGATAGCTTCTTTTTTATTTGCTTATTATGTAAAATAAATTCTTAGATTTTGATATTTACTTTTGTATAACTATTTTTTATTTTAAGATAATCTTTTTATTTATGTTAGATATTCCCTAACAATTAATACAAACTACATTAAATATGATATTATATAGTTTATTGAAAAATATCCGAAAATATTATACACTATAGAGAAGAAATTTGTAACATTGAGTAGATACCAATTTTAATAAAAAATATATTATTTAGAAATTGAAATAAATACTTTTAGAAATTAGGAGTTTTTGATATAATTGACTAGTTGTTAGACAAGATATGATAATAATCTAGATTTTATACTAATGTATGAAATAAAATATTTTTAGTATTAACCTTGGTACATGAAAACAATCATACAATGATTATTAATTAGGGAGGGATGAGCTATTATTATTATAGTATTGTGTATAATCACTCTGCTTATACTTGGTATAAGAGAGCAACTTGCTCAAAAGAAAAATGTTAAAAAGATACCAATAAGAGTGAATATAAATGGAATAAGAGGAAAATCAACTGTTACAAGATTAATAACTGGAATATTAACTGAAGCAGGATATAAAACAGTAGGAAAAACAACTGGAACAGAAGCAAGAATGATTTATTGGTTCCAAGATGAAGAAGAACCTATAATAAGAAAACCTCAAGGTGCTAATATAGGTGAACAATTAGATGTATTACAAAAGTCGGCTGATCTAGGGGCAGAAGCTTTAGTATGTGAGTGTATGGCAGTAAATCCAGACTATCAAAAGGTATATCAATTTAGAATGTTAGAAGCAAATATTGTTTTAATAGTTAATGTCCTTGAAGATCATATGGATGTACTGGGACCAACATTAAATGAAGTTGCACAAGCATTCGCTGCAACAATACCATATGATGGACACTTAATTACTATACCAAGCCCTTATTTAGATTACTTTAAAGAAGTCGCTGAAGAAAGAAATACTAAGGTAATAGTAGCTGATAACTCAAAAATAAGCAGTGAATTTTTAGCTAAATTTGACTATATGGTATTCCCAGATAATGCATCTTTAGCATTGGCTGTAGGTGAAGCTTTAGGTTTAGACAAAGAAGTATGTATGAGAGGAATGCTTAATGCTCATCCGGATCCAGGTGCAATGAGAGTTACTAAAATAGGTGAAGAATCTCTAAATTGTCATTTTGTAAATGGATTTGCGGCAAATGATCCTCAATCAACTTTAAATATTTGGGCCAAAATATGTGAAATGGATTACAAATCAGATGATCCAATAGTTATAATGAACTGTAGACAAGATAGGGTTGATAGAACTGAAATATTCGTAAGAGATGTGTTCCCAAATATTCAAGCTCATACCCTAGTTGGTATAGGTGAAGTAACAGAGCCTATGACTACGGCATTTAAAAAAGGTATGTTACCAAACGTGAAAAATTATATTGATTTAGAAAATGCAACACCAGATGAAATATTAGAGACTATAAGACCGTTAATGAAAAATAGAGTAATCTATGGTGTAGGAAATATACATGGTACGGGTGAACCATTTATAGAAAGACTTTTAAGTATGAGTCAAGATAAAACAATAAATGATTATAGTAGAAAGCAAAAAGCTATAATCTAGAAAATTTAGGAGGCTATAATGGTATCGACAGATTTATACGTTGCAATAATCTTAGGTCTAACTCTAAGTTTATTATTTCAAGAAAAATTCGGAATTAACCCAGGAGGTATGGTAGTTCCTGGTTACTTAGCGCTTACAATGGACAATCCTAAAAGTTTAATAGTAATATTTTTATTAAGTGTCTTAACTTATATTATAGTTGAATTTGGATTGAATAAATTCCTTATACTATATGGAAGAAGAAGATTTTTAGCAATGCTATTGGTATGCATGCTATTAAAAATAGCGATAGATACATTAAATATATCAATGGGTATGTCATTAGGTGCTCTTGATGGAGTTGGAATAGTTATACCTGGTTTAATAGCGAACTGTTTCTATAAGCAAGGTATAAAGCTTACAGCAGTAAGTACTATAGGTGTTTCTTTAGTGGTTTTTGTTATCTTAAATGTAGCTCAATTAGTTTAAGGAGATGAAAATATGACTAAGAATTTGACTTTAAAAGAAAAAATCCAAATATATATAAAAAATAGAAAAGAGATAACACTTTTTAATTTATTGACATTATCGTTAATTTTATGTTTTACTTATATGTTTTTAGATGTTATATTCTAAAATAGATAATTTAATCTTTACCGCTAGTTTTGAAATTTAATATCAAAAAGGAGAGAATAAATTGAAAAAAACAAGATGGAAGCAAATTACATCTGTGCTATTAGCACTCGCATTAGGTTTAAGTTTAGTTTTCTATGATAATATTCAAACTATGCTTACTATGGGTGTGAATAAGGTATTAAAAAGAGATGGCTTAGAAGGATATGGAGTAAGTTCATCTAATCCTTTAGCTGTTAAAGTGGGCATTGATGTTTTAGAAAATGGTGGAAATGCTGCAGATGCAGCAGTAGCAATATCATATGTATTAGGCGTTGTTGAACCTTATGGTTCTGGAATTGGAGGTGGAGGAGCTATGCTTGTTTACTCTCCGAAAGATGATGATTTTAAATTCTTTAATTATAGAGAGACAGCCCCTATAAGTTCTACAACTCAAATTAGTGGTATTGGTGTACCTGGTTTTGTAAAAGGTATGGAAGATGTAAATAACACTTATGGGACGAAAGAAATGAAAGAGCTTATACAACCTGCTGTTGACTATGCACAAAATGGATTTAAAATGGATACGAGCTTGTATAATAGACTTGATATTTTTAAAGGTTACTCAGATATGAATAGTTTGACTACATTCTATAATGAAGATGGTGAACCAAAAAGTGAGGGAACGACCATAGTTCAACCGGAATTAGCAAGCACTTTAAAAACTATTCAAGAAGGTGGAGCGGAGGCTTTTTATAATGGAGTAATTGCTCAACAGTTAACAGTTGGGACTCTAATGAAACCAGAAGATTTATCTACGTATAAAACAGAAATTTTAAAACCATTAACAGGTGAATTTAATGGATATGAAGTTGTAACAGCTCCAGCACCTTTCAGTGGGACAACATTATTACAAATACTGAAAATGGCTGAATATGCTGATGTTCAAAAATTTGCTACTAATGAAATAGATTATTTAGAAAAAATGTCTCAAATAGTAAACATTGCTTATACTAATAGAATGGCACATATTGCAGATCCTAACTTTGAAAATGTTGATTCTCAAAAATATGTAACTGATAATTATGTAAAAAAGCTATATGAGAGAAAATATGTTGAGGATATAACAGAAGATGAAAGTGAAGATACGACAGCTTTTGTTGTAACTGACAAAGATGGAATGGTAGTTTCTTGTACAAATACGTTAGGTGATTTCTTTGGTTCTCAAATTACAGTAGGTGGATTTTTCTTAAATGATTCAGTAGGTCATTTTAATGAAAATGCTCACTCTATAAATGCTTATAAACCAGGAAAGAGATCAAGAACATTTATAGCGCCAACTATAATACGAAAAGGTGACGATTTTATAATGGGTATTGCTTCTCCAGGAGGAAATGTTATACCTCAAGCTATTTCGGAAGTATTATTAAATTACTTTAAGTTTGGTCAAAATATATCTGAGTCTATAGATGAACCTAGAACAGTATTTAGAAATAATGAAGAAATATTAACGGAAAGACAACTTTCTGATAATATTATTAATGAAATGGTCTCTAAAGGATATTCAGTGAGTTATTATGACTCTAATATTTTCTATGGTTCTATCCAAACCATAATAAAAGATAAAACAAAAGGAATAACTGGTGGAGCTGACTATAGAAGACGTGGAGAATACCAAGTTAAATATAAATAAACATATATTAAACCTCATTTATGAAAATAAATGAGGTTTTATTAAATTTAAGTGAATTTTAAATTTAATAAGTAAGGGTAATAATATAAAAAGACACAAATAAAGTAAAAGAGGTGAAGAAATGTTAGGATTATATATACATATTCCTTTTTGTGTGAAAAAATGTAAATATTGTGATTTTAACTCATTTAAACTTAATATTGATGAAAAAAGGAAATATTTAAATTCTTTAAAAAGAGAAATGGAATTATATAAAGAAAATCTTTAAATTAAAAATTATGAAGGAATGTGGAGTGAATAGACTGAGTATAGGTCTACAGGCGGTTCAAAATAATCATTTAGAGTACATAGGAAGAGTTCATACTTATGAAGAATTTGAAAAAAACTATTATCAAGCTAAAGAAGTTGGTTTTGAAAATATAAATATTGATCTTATGTATGCTCTTCCAAATCAAAGTAAAGAAGATTGGATGGAATCCTTAGAAAAGGTTGTAAAGCTAAATCCTACTCATATTTCTGCATATTCCTTAATATTAGAAGAAAATACGGAATTATTTAATATGTATGAAAGGCATGAATTTAAACTGTTAGATGAAGATACGGACATTGAAATGTATGAATACACAATAAATTATTTAAAATCTAATGGATATAATCAATATGAAATATCAAACTATGCCAAAAAAGGATTTGAATGCAAGCATAATATTTTATACTGGAAATGTGCAAACTATGTTGGACTTGGAGTTTCAGCGTCAGGTTTTTTAAATGAAACAAGATATAATAACTTGTGTGAGTTAGATAAATATGAAGATATAATACATAGTGGTAAAAAACCTATAGAGTGGGAAGAAAAACTAAGTATCAAAGATGAAATAGAGGAAAGTATATTCTTAGGATTAAGAATGAATGAAGGTATAAAATTTAAATATTTTTATGAAAAGTACAATTTTAATTTTGAAGAAGAATATAAAAATGAGATCGACAAATTGAAAAAAATGAAGTTGATTGAAACTAAGGATGAAGGTATGAAGTTGACTCAAAAAGGAAGAGAGATATCTAATAGTGTTTTTGTGGAATTTATGAAATAAGAAAACAAATTACTTAAAAACTATTGACAATAAAAATTTAACGTGGTATATAATATATATAATCTTTTTAGCACTCGAACTTAATGAGTGCTAACAGCGAAGGAGGTATTTTTGAATGGAATTAAATGAAAGAAAAATGAATATCCTCAAAGCAATAGTTAAAGATTATATAGAAACAGCTGAAGCTGTAGGGTCTAGAACAATATCAAAAAAATATAACCTTGGCGTTAGCGCAGCAACTATTAGAAATGAAATGGCTGACTTAGAAGAGTTGGGATATTTAGTTCAGCCTTATACATCTGCAGGAAGAGTTCCTACGGAAAAGGGCTACAAACTATATGTGAATTCTCTTATGAATACTATTGAACTTAGTGACAATGATAAAGAGATAATTGAAAGATGTGTAGAAAGTAATATGAATCATATTCAAAATTTAATACATGAAACATCAAAAATGTTATCTCAACTAACTAATTATACTACAGTTGCAATGACAAAACATGTATCTACTTTAAATGAAATTAAGCATATTCAATTAGTTGGGATGCATGAAAGCGAAATTTTATTAATAGTAGTTACAGAAAAGGGAGATATAAAAAAATCAAGCTTAAGTGCTAAAATTGATTTAGATCAAGCTAAGTTGAATTTAATTTCTGATAATTTAACTAGAAAGCTTTCAGGCAAGACTATAACAGAGATAGATGATAGATTAATAGCATATATAAAATATGAAATTGGAGAATATTCATCAATAATAGACCAATTACTTAATATGTTAAATACAAACCCTACTGAGGAAGAGCTTTCAATGACGTTAAATGGAGCTACTAATATTTTTAATTATCCTGAATTTAATGATGTGCTAAAAGCAAGGTCATTTTTAGATATGCTAGGAACGAAAGAAACTATAGCTAAGATAGTTAAATCAAAGGGTATATTAAAAGATAATGCTACAATTATTATTGGTAGTGATAATGATTGTGAGCAAGCTCAAGAATGCAGTGTTGTAACAGCCACATACAAGGTAGATACAGATTTAATTGGTCGTATAAGCTTTATAGGACCTACGAGAATGGATTATTCTAGAATATATTCAATAATAAATTATATGAATATATTATTAAATAATAAATCAAATAAATTTTAAGCTGAGGGGTGTAAATCTTGGAAAAAAACATGAATCAGGATGAAAACATACAAGAAAATTGCACTTCTAATGATGGAGAAGCAGTACAAACATCTGAAGAAAATGCAGAAGTAGAAACTGCATGTGAAGATAATGTAACAGATATAAACTCTAAATTAGAAGAAAAAAAAATAAATGACAAAATGGAAGAACTTGAAAGACAAGTAGAAGAAAAAGAAGACAAATATAAAAGACTTCAAGCTGAATATTCTAATTATATTAGAAGAACTCAAGAAGAAAAGCAAACTATAGGTATATTTGCCAATGAAAAAATAATTACAGAATTAATACCTGTTATTGACAGCATGGAAAGAGCTATGGATGCTTTTGCAGATAAAGAAGATGACATGTATAAAGGCATTGAACTTGTACATAAACAGTTAATAGACTGTTTACAAAAATTTGAGGTTGAAGAAATCAAGGCATTAAATGAAGATTTTGACCCAAATTTACATTTAGCTGTAATGCAAGAAAGTGTAGATGGAGTAGAACCAAACAAAGTCGTAATGGTACTACAAAAAGGTTATAAGCTAAATACAAAAGTAATAAGACCTACAATGGTTAAAGTTTCTTGTTAATTAAGATAACAAATTATTAAAATTTAAATAGATGAATAATTAAGGAGGAAATAAATTATGTCAAAAGTAATAGGAATAGATTTAGGAACAACAAACTCATGTGTTGCTGTTTTAGAAAATGGAGAACCACAAATAATAGCAAATAACGAAGGTATGAGAACTACTCCATCTGTAGTTGCTTTCACAAAAGATGGAGAAAGAATAGTAGGGGAGCCTGCAAAAAGACAAGCAGTAACAAATGCTGATAATACAGTAATATCTATAAAAACTCATATGGGTACAGATTATAAAGTTAATATAGAAGGAAAAGAATATACACCACAAGAAATATCAGCTATAACACTTCAAAAACTAAAGGCCGATGCTGAAAGTTACTTAGGTCAACCAGTTAAAGAAGCTGTTATAACAGTTCCAGCTTACTTTACAGATGCTCAAAGACAAGCAACTAAAGATGCTGGTAGAATAGCAGGATTAGAAGTTAAGAGAATAATAAACGAGCCAACTGCAGCAGCTCTTGCATACGGTATGGACAAATTAGATCAAGATAAGAAAATATTAGTATTTGACTTAGGTGGAGGTACTTTCGACGTATCTATACTTGAAATAGGTGATGGTACTTTCGAAGTTTTAGCTACTGCTGGTAACAACAGATTAGGTGGAGATGACTTCGATAAAGTTATAATAGATTATTTAGCTGAAGAATTCAAAAAAGCTGAAGGTGTTGATTTAAGACAAGATAATATGGCTCTTCAAAGATTAAAAGAAGCTGCTGAAAAAGCTAAAAAAGAATTATCTTCAACAATGACAACAAACATAAACTTACCATTCATAACAGCTACTGCAAGTGGACCAAAGCATATGAATATAGATTTATCTAGAGCTAAGTTTGATGAATTAACTCATCATTTAGTAGAAAAAACTATGGAACCAACTAAGAGAGCTTTATCTGATGCGGGTCTTTCTGTATCAGAAATAGATGACGTATTATTAGTAGGAGGATCTACAAGAATACCAGCTGTTCAAGATGCTGTTAAGAAATTCATAGGAAAAGAACCTCACAAAGGTATAAATCCAGATGAATGTGTTGCTGCTGGTGCTGCTATACAAGCTGGTGTATTAACTGGTGAAGTTAATGACTTATTATTATTAGACGTAACTCCATTATCTCTAGGAATAGAAACTATGGGTAACGTAATGACTAAAATAATAGAAAGAAATACTACTATACCAACTAAGAAATCACAAGTATTCTCAACTGCTGCAGATAACCAAACTGCTGTTGATATACATGTTCTTCAAGGTGAAAGAAGTATGTCTTACGACAATACTACTTTAGGTAGATTCCAATTATCTGAAATACCACCAGCACCAAGAGGAATACCTCAAATAGAAGTTACTTTTGATATAGATGCTAACGGTATAGTTCATGTTACTGCTAAAGATTTAGGAACTGGAAAAGAACAAAAAGTTACTATAACTTCAGGAACTAACTTAAGTGAAGACGAGATAGAAAGAAAAGTTAAAGAAGCAGAAATGAATGCTGAAGCTGATAAAGCTAAAAAAGACAAAATAGAAGCTGTTAACCAAGCTGATTCAACTATATATCAAACAGAAAAAACTTTAAATGAGTTAGGTGATAAAGTAAATGCTGATGATAAATCTGCAATAGAAGCTGCTCTTGCTTCATTAAAAGAAGTTAAAGACAAAGAAGCTGCTACTGCTGAAGAAATAAAGGCTGCTATAGATGAAGTAATGAATAAATTCCACAAAGTATCTGAGCAAATGTATCAACAAGCTCAAGCTGAACAAGCTGCTCAAGGTGGAGAACAAGCTACAGAAAATCAATCAAATGATGATGTAGTAGATGCGGATTTTAAAGAAGTATAAAATTTGAATTTGTTGCAAAAATATACTGATTGTGTATAATAAATTAAAGGATATTAATCTGTTTTGAAACAATTAATAATAGCTTGTAGTTTGATATTCTACAAGCTATTGTTTTGTAATATAAAGGTGGTGACAATACTTGAGTACTAAAAGAGACTACTATGATGTCTTAGGTGTGGGTAAAAGTGCGGATGCAACGGAGATAAAAAAAGCTTATAGAAAACTAGCTATGAAATATCACCCAGACAAAAACCCAGGAGATAAAGAAGCTGAAGAAAGATTTAAAGAAATTAATGAAGCCTATGAAGTATTATCAGATGAAACTAAAAGAAGAAACTATGATCAATTTGGACACGAAGGTGTAAATGGTCAAGGATTTGGTGGAGCTGGAGGTTTTGGTGGCCAAGGCTTTGGTGGATTTGATGATATATTTGGAGATATATTTGGAGATATGTTTGGAGGCGGTTTTGGCGGTGGACGTCAAAGAAGAAGAGGTCCAGAACGTGGTGCTGACATAAAACAAAGGGTAAATATATCTTTTGAAGAAGCTGCCTTTGGTAAAAAGGTTCAAGTTAAAATCAATAGAAGTGAAGAATGTGAAGAATGTAATGGAAGTGGTGCAAAACCAGGAACTTCTAAAAAAACTTGTCCAACATGTAATGGTAGTGGTCAAGTGCAATCAGTACAAAGAACTCCTTTTGGAAACATAGCAAGTACAAGAACATGTTCTACATGTAACGGTGAGGGTGAAGTTATAGACTCACCATGTACAAAATGTCATGGAAAAGGAAGTATAAGAAAAACTAAGACTATTGAAGTTGATATACCAGCAGGTATAGATGAAGGTCAAATGATTAAATTAGGTGGTCAAGGTGAACTTGGAAGTAGAGGTGGACCAAGAGGAGATTTATATATTGAGGTTAATGTAAATGCTCATCCACTATTTACAAGAGAAGGTTACGATGTTTATTTAGAAATGCCTATAACATTTGCTCAAGCTACTTTAGGAGATAAAATACAAGTTCCTACTTTAGATGGAAAAGTAGAATATGAAATTCCAGAGGGAACTCAAACAGGAACAGTATTTAGATTAAAAGGTAAAGGTATACCAAAACTAAGATCCAATGTTAGAGGAGATCAATATGTTAAAGTAACTGTTGAAATACCTAAAAAATTAAATGATAAACAAAAAGAATTAGTTAGACAATTTGCTAAAGAGTGTGGTCAAGAAGTCCACCAAAGGCAAAAAACTTTAAGTGATAAAATAGATAACTTTTTTAAAAATCTAAAAAAAAAATAAAGCAAATAATAAAATCCTTCCAATGTACATAATATTGGTAGGATTTTTTATTTAATTATAACTATTATATGTATAAAACAATATTATAAAAGAGAATAATTATGATATAATAAAGTTCATGAAAAGAATAGTATTAAATATTGAAAGAAGGTTTACATATGAATTGGACAGAAGTAACAGTTAAAACGGCGACAGAAGCTGTAGAAGCTATAAGTAATATATTATTAGAAGAAAGATGTGGAGGGGTAATGATAGAAGACCCTAAAGATTTCTTATTCCAAAAGAAAAATGAGTTAGATTGGGATTACGTTGAGGAAGAAGTATTCAATAAAAGTAATCAAGAAGGGGTATTAATAAAAACATATATACCTGAAGAGAGAAATGTATTAGAGCTTGTAGAAACTATAAAAGCTAAAATATCTTTATTACCATCATGTGGACTAGATATAGGAGAAGGAACGGTATCTCTAAGTAATGTTAATGAATCAGACTGGGCTAATGAGTGGAAAAAATACTACAAACCAACAAAAATTGGAAAACAAATAGTAGTAAAACCTACTTGGGAAAATTATGAAGCTCAAGAAGGTGATTTAATAATAGAATTAGATCCAGGGATGGCATTTGGTACGGGAACCCATGAAACTACATCAATGTGTATAAGAGAATTGGAGAAATATGTAGATTCTACAAAAAGAGTATTTGATATTGGGTGCGGAAGTGGAATACTAGCTATTGCAGCAGCAAAACTTGGAGCAAAAGAAGTTGTTGCAGGAGATTTAGATGAAGTTGCTGTTAAAGTTTCAAAAGAAAACTGTGAACTAAATGGCGTATCAGATAAAGTTACTGTAAAACATGGTAGTTTATTTGAAGTCGTAGAAGGAAAAGCTGATGTAATCGTGGCTAATATAATAGCTGATATTATAAAAATATTAGCTAACGATGTAAGTAAATTCTTAAGTGAAGATGGTGTATTTATATCATCAGGAATAATTCATGCTAAAATAGATGAAGTTGTAGAATCATTAGAGAAAAATGGATTTGAAATAGCTGAGATAGTAAAACTTGGTGAATGGTCAGCTATAGTATCAAAACTTAAGTAGGTGAAATTATGGATAGATTTTTCACGCCTAAAAGCAATATTAATTTAGAACAAAATACTTGTATTATAGAAGGTGAAGATGTTAAACATATTTCAAGAGTTCTTAGATGTAAGGAAAATGACAAACTTGAAGTATGCGACATGGACAATAATGAGTATATTTGTAAAATAAAGGAAATAAACAAAGACAATATATTATTAGACATAATTGAAACAGTAAATATAAAACGTGAATCTAGCCTAAAGGTTAAGTTATATCAAGGTATGCCTAAAGGAACTAAAATGGAGTTAATACTTCAAAAATTAACAGAAATAGGTGTAGATGAAATAGTTTTAGTACAAACTAAAAGAAGCGTAACTAAAATAGACAACAAAAAAGAAGATAAGAAAATGGAAAGATGGGAAAGAATCATTTACGAAGCTGCAAAGCAAAGTAAAAGAGGGAAAATACCAAAACTTACAGGTGTTTTAACTTTTAAAGAAGCATTAGAAGATATGAAAAATAATGATTTGAACCTTTGTCCTTACGAAAATGAAAGGACAATCTCTATAAAGGAAGGCTTAAAAGATTCTAGTGCAAATAAAATTGGAATTTTTGTTGGACCAGAAGGTGGATTTGAAGAAGACGAAATTGAAAAAATTCAAAATATAGATGGAAAAGTTGTTTCTCTAGGTCCTAGAATACTTAGAACAGAAACTGCATCTGTAGTTGCTTCATCCATAGTTTTATATGAGCTAAGTGACTTAGGAGGAAATATATAATGAAAAAAGTAGCTTTTTATACTTTAGGCTGTAAAGTGAACCAATACGAAACAGAAGCAATGCTTGAGATGTTCAAAGAAGATGGATATGAACAAGTTGATAGTGAAGATTATGCAGATGTTTATGTTATAAACACTTGTACAGTAACACATATGAGTGATAGAAAATCACGTCAATATATAAGAAGAATGAAAAAGAAAAATCCAAATGCTATAATAGCAGTTGTTGGGTGTTATTCTCAAGTATCTCCAGAAGAAATACTTGAAATAGAAGAAGTTAATCTGGTAATGGGAACTAATGAGAGAAGAACTATAGTTGATGAAATTAAAAAATTAGAAGTTGTAGAAGGTGATAAAAAAGCTTCTACAGTTGATGATATAATGAAAGTTAGAGCTTTCGAGGAAATTGAAATAAGCCAGTCTAATGGGAGAACTAGAGCATTTATGAAAATACAAGATGGATGTGATAGATTCTGTACTTACTGCATAATACCTTACGCAAGAGGTGGAAAAGTAAGAAGTAGGGATATGGAAAGTATAGTAAATGAAGCTAAAACTCTAGCTGAAAATGGATACGAAGAAGTAGTATTAACAGGTATACATGTTGCTTCTTATGGAAAAGATTTAAAAGAAGAAAATACAAATCTTCTAGATGTAATTAAGAGAGTAAATGAAATCGATGGAATAAAGAGAATAAGAACAAGTTCTGTTGAACCTATATTATTCACAGATGAATTTGTAAATGAAGTATCAAACATGGAAAAAGTAATGCCTCATTACCATCTATCATTACAAAGTGGATGTGATGAAACATTAAAAAGAATGAATAGAAGATATACAACAGAAGAATATAAAACAATAGTAAATAAATTAAGAGAAGAAATTCCAAATGTAGCGATTACTACAGATGTAATAGTTGGATTCCCAGGTGAAACTGAAGAAGAATTTGAAAAGACTTATAATTTCCTAAAAGATATTGAATTATCACAAATGCATATATTCAAATATTCACCAAGAAAAGGAACTAAAGCAGCAGATATGGAAAATCAAGTTTCTCCACAAGATAAGCATGAAAGAAGTGAAAAACTTTTGAAATTAAATAAAGAAAACTTTGAGAAAATGGCAACAAGAATGGTTGGTAAAGAGTTTGAAGTATTATTTGAACAAGAAGTAGGAGAAAATAAATATGAAGGATTAACTCCTAATTATTTAAAAACTATTGTTACTTCTAATGAAGATATTTGTGGAAAAATACTAAAAGTTAAAATTATAGAAGTAAAAGATGAATATGTAGAAGGAATTTTAGTATAAGATGTAGAATTTTAGGTTTATAATCAATAGTTAGGAGGTGGAAAAATGGATTGTTTATTTTGTAAAATAATAGATGGAGACATACCATGTGATAAAGTATATGAAGATGATAAAGTTTTAGCTTTTAATGACATAAACCCTGTGGCACCACACCATATACTAATTGTTCCTAAAAAACATTACGATAGTATATTAGATATTTCAGATAAAGAAATAGAAATTGTTGCACACATTCACTCAGTTATAAATAAAATAGCTATAGATAAAGGTTTTAGTGATGCTGGATTTAGAATAATTAATAACTGTGGAAGCGACGGAGGTCAAGAAGTTAAGCACCTTCATTATCATGTACTAGCGGGTAAAAAGTTACCTAATTATGAAGCAAATGAAAAATAGTTTTTTTTATAAAGAATTTAAAATTATAGATAATTAAATACTTGATAAAAATTTAATTTTAGTTTATAATAAACAAAGTGTGAGGTTGTAATGCAGTGATGCAGATATAATCAAATTACAGTCCCAGCATAATTCGCGAAATCGGAGGGAGGGAAAAAGAATGTCAGAAGTAAGAGTAAGAGAAAATGAAACATTAGACAGCGCTTTAAGAAGATTTAAACGTCAATGTGCAATGTCTGGCATAATGTCAGAAGTGAGAAAAAGAGAGCACTATGACAAGCCAAGTGTTAAACGTAAGAAAAAAGCTGAAGCAGCTAGAAGAAAAAACGCTAAAAGATAGTAAATAGAAATAAAGAGGTGAGGGGAATGTCCCTTAAACAAAAGTTACAAGAAGATCTAAAATCTTCTATGAAAAATAAAGATACTGTTAAGAAATCTGTTATAACTTTAATAAGAGCTTCTATTAAACAATATGAAGTTGATAATAGAGTTGAATTAGGAGATGACGAGATAGTAGATCTTATTGCAAAGCAATTAAAACAAACTAGAGATTCTCGTGAGGAGTTTGCAAAAGCTGGAAGAGAAGATTTAGTAAGTAAGGCAGAAGCAGAAATAGAAGTTTTAAAAGAGTACCTACCTCAACAATTAAGCGAAGAAGAATTAAATAAAATTGTAATTTCTACTATATCTGAAGTAGGAGCTACTTCTATGAAAGATATGAAAAAAATTATGACATCAATTATGCCTAAAGTGAAAGGCAGAGCTGATGGAAAACTAATAAATGAGTTAGTAAAGAAAAATTTACAATAGATAAAAGCCTAGGGAGTGATCTCTAGGTTTTTTTATGTTGTAATTAATAAATAAATACTCATAATCACTTCTTATTATTCATATTTATTTAATAGAAATACATAAGAATAATAATTGAAAGTGAGGTAAGAAGTTGATTATATCAGTAAAGGAAGTTAAAAAATATACATGCTGTGTGCTGATTCCAGTACTTGTTGGATATTTAAGCAGTATTTTAGCCCAAGCTATAAGTGGGGTAGATACCATAATATATTATCATGAACTTATCAAACCGGGCTTTGCACCTCCAGGCATAGTATTTTCTATTGTTTGGACTATACTATACATATTAATGGGTACATCATCTTACATAATGTTATCACAAAAGAAAAATGAATCGAAAATAAAGGATACCATGTTTTATTATTGGGCTCAGTTAGGACTAAATTTTTTATGGTCTATTTTGTTTTTCGGATTTCAACTTAGATTAACAGCTTTAGTAGACTTAATACTACTTTTTGTTTTTGTAGTAATAATGGTTTATAAATTTTATAATATTAAACCGATTGCAGCTTATTTAAACATACCATATATTCTATGGTTAATTTATGCTATAGTCCTTAATTACTTTATATGGTTTATAAATAAGTAGATAAATGCAAGGAAAAATACTGAGAGTATTCTCAGTTTTTTTTGTATAAAGATATAAAAAACATGAAATTTTAAAGGGATACATTAATAGAATATACAAGAGGGAGGGGATTTTCATAATGGATATATCACCAGATTTAAAAGTAACACAACCGACGGTTACTTTAGTAGGTAATACATTTGTAAAGATAGAAAACTATTTATCAATTATAACTTATGACACTAGTTTAATTAAAATAAAGACTAAAGTTAAAACAATAAAAATAACTGGGGATAAGCTTTTATTAAAGTATATAGAAACAGAAGAAATTGGAATAAAAGGACTTATATACTCCCTAGAGTATGTTGATTAGGAGGAGATAGTAGTGATAAGTTTCGTAAGAGGATATTACACAATTGTTGTAGAAGGGTTAGATACAGAAAGCTTTTTAAATTACCTTATAAGAAATAAAATATATGTTTACAATGTAAATAGGATAGAAAAAGTGAAAATTCAATTTAATATTGACAGAGATAACTATAGAAAATTAAAAAAAATTCATAGAAGTAATAAATTTAATATTAAGGTTAAAAAACAGACAGGCATTCCTTTTATTGCGAAAAGAATATATACTTATAGAGGAATGGTTATTTGTGCAATAATTTCTTTAATCATATTGATGTCCACATCGCAGTTTGTCACAGATGTGTATATTACAGCTCCAGAGGGGATAGACAAAACGGCTCTAAAAAAGGAGCTTTACATACAAGGAGTTAAACCAGGAATATATAAAAAAAGCATAGATAGAAAAACCGTAAGAGACAATATAATGAGCAAATTTAAACAAATTGCCTACGTATCAATAAATGTTAAAGGAACTAACATATTCGTAAATATTACTAAAAAAGATGAAAGTCAAAATTCAGAAGAAAACTCTAATTATTGTAATATTATAGCCACAAAAGATGGTATAATAGAAAAAGTAGTTCCTAGAAGCGGTGAGGCCGTTGTAGAAGAAGGTGACATAGTTAAAAAGGGAGATGTATTAGTCAACGGAGCTAATACTACAGCTTTACCAGAAGTTTGGGCAACAACTTTTTATGAGGCAAAAAAATCTTCAAATTACATAGATATTAAAAATCAAAGAACTGATAATAAGAAAAAAGTTTATACCATAAGTTTCTATGATAAAAAATATAAAATATTGAGAAACATAAAATATAAGGATTATGAAATTGAAAATAAAACACATGAACTTAAATTAGGAGATTACACATTTCCTATAAAAATAACAGTAAGTACTTTTTATGAAGTAAGAAAAGTTGAAAATAAAATAGATGTTAAAAAAGTAAAAGAAGAACTATCTAGAGCTGTATTAAAAGAGTTGGATTACACAATACCAGTATCAGCAAGAATTGTAGATTCAAAGGACAAATATAATGTAAATAAAAGTATGGTAGAATATATAGTGACAGTGACTACAAGTGAAGATATAGCTCAACTGGATATATTAAGTAAAAGCGAGGCAGAAGCTATAATTAAGTCTAATTTAGAAAAGAAAAAGCAAGAAGAGGGAGAACAAAAGAGTTCAAATCCTCAAAATAGACCTATTAATGATATAAGAAATGAATTTAAAGAAGAAGATATAAAAACTAACACTAATGATAAAGAAAATTAATAAAATGTATATCACTTAAGGAGGAATATTTCAATTGATCATACAAAAAAAATTTATGGTATCAGAAGAAAAGTTTGAAAGAGAGTTATTTGGAAACTTTGATGAAAATATAAAATTAATAGAAAACACTCTAAATATGGATGTGATACTTAGAGAAGGTAATATTGTATTAATGGGCGAAGAAAAAAATGTAGACTTGGCACTTAGGCTAATGAATGAGTTGCATGACTCAGTAGTTAAAGGTAAGTCATTGGATAAACAAAGTATAACTTATTCATTATCCCTATTATTAGAAGGCAGTGAAAGAAAGATTAAAGAGTTAGAAGATGTAATAATTTTAACTAAAAAAGGAAATCCTGTACAACCTAAAACTTTAGGGCAAAAGGAGTATGTTGATTTAATTAGAAATAATGATATAACTTTTGGAATTGGACCAGCAGGAACAGGAAAAACCTATTTAGCTGTAGCTATGGCAGTGAGAGCTTTTAAAAATGATGAAGTAAGTAGGATAATTCTTACTAGACCAGCAGTTGAAGCAGGAGAAAGTTTAGGTTTTTTACCTGGAGACATGAAGGATAAAGTAGATCCATACTTAAGACCATTATACGATGCTTTATTTGACATGCTTGGAGCTGATAGGTTTAATAAATACTTAGAACGAGGAACTATAGAAGTTGCTCCGCTAGCTTTTATGAGAGGGAGAACTTTAGATAATGCCTTTATCATATTAGACGAAGCTCAAAACACTACACCAGAACAGATGAA
Source organism: Terrisporobacter othiniensis (assembly GCF_000808015.1). GTDB lineage: Bacteria > Bacillota > Clostridia > Peptostreptococcales > Peptostreptococcaceae > Terrisporobacter > Terrisporobacter muris. The sequence continues at coordinate 41,576 of NZ_JWHR01000115.1, forward strand.
GATGTTCTTAACAAGACTTGGATTTGGATCAAAGGCTGTAGTAACTGGAGATATAACTCAAACAGATCTTCCAAGTAATAAGAAGAGTGGTTTAGTTCAAGCGACAAAAATACTTGCTAATGTAAGTGGTATAGGCAGTATTCAACTAAGCGAAAAAGACGTTGTAAGACATGAGTTAGTTCAAAGGATAATAAGAGCTTATGAAAAATTTGAGAACAAAGAAGAATTTAATCTAAATAAAAAACAAGAAATGAAAAGAAAAGATAGCGGTACAAAAAAATAAGACAATAGAAGGTGGAACAATGGAATTAATTATAGACAATAGACAAGATAAATTAGACATAACAGAAGAGTTAATAGAAAAAATAAAAGATATTATATCTGAATGTTTAGATTATGAAGGATACGACGATGACTATGAAGTGAGTTTATCATTTGTTGATAATAAAGAAATACACCAATTAAATCGTGACTTTAGAGGGGTAAATAGACCTACAGATGTATTATCATTTCCTCTTTTAGTAGATGAAGAATTTGATGTGGATTTTGGAGAAGAATCTTTAGGAGATATAGTAATTTCTTTAGAAAGAGCTTTTGAACAAAGTAAAGAATATAACCATAGTTTTGAAAGAGAAGTTTGTTTTTTAGTGTGTCATAGTGTATTTCATTTATTAGGGTATGACCATGATACAGAAGAAAATACAAAAGAAATGAGAGAAAAGGAAGAACATATCTTAAATAAGCTTGGGATAACAAGGGAGTAATCTTTATGAAAGATAAAAAAACTCGCCCTAATATTATAGAAGCATTTAATGCAGCTATTCAGGGTATCTTATATACATTTAAATATGAACGAAATATGAAAATACATTACTTTATAGCAGTATCAGTATTGATTGTAAGTTTGTTTTTTGATTTAAGTAAACTGGAGATGATGATACTAATCCTATCTATTTCTTTGGTTATAATATCTGAAATGTTTAATACTGCTATAGAAAATACGGTTGATTTAGTTACAGACAAGTATCATAAACTAGCTAAAATAGCGAAAGACGTGGCAGCTGGAGGAGTATTAATATCAGCTTTAAATGCAGTGGCAGTTGGTTATCTTATATTTTATGATAAATTTACAGATTTATCTAAATCATTAATTTTTACTATAAGGAAATCAGATCCTCATGTTACCTTAATATGTATTGTATTAGTACTAATATGTGTAGTTGTTGTAAAAGCACTAACATCTACAGGGACTCCACTTAAAGGAGGTATGCCAAGTGGTCATGCAGCTCTTGCGTTTGCAATAGCCACATCAATAGCAATGTTGATTGAAAGACCTGTAGTAGCAGCCTTAGGCTATATTATGGCAGTATTAGTAGCACAAAGTAGGATAGAAGGAAAAATACATACATTTTGGGAGACAGTTGCAGGTGGATTATTAGGCATTTTAGTAGCTATGTTAGTTTTCCAATTAAAAATAATTAACTTTTATTAAAATGTGTTATAATATTAGATGTTTATTTAATTTTTATAAAAAATATTAGTGAAACGAATAGATGTATATACACGGGAAAAAATGAACAATAATATAAACAATCAAAAGAAAAGTCAGGAGAATTATATATGTTTAAATCAGGATTTGTAAGTATTGTAGGTAGACCAAATGTTGGGAAATCTACATTAATGAATAACGTAGTCGGAGAAAAAATCGCGATAATGAGTGATAAGCCTCAAACAACAAGAAATACTATACAAGCAGTTTACACAAATGAAGAAATGCAAATAGTATTTTTAGATACACCAGGTATCCATAAACCTAAAACTAAATTAGGAGAATTTATGGTAAATCAAGCAACGGATGCATTTAAGAATGTAGACGTAGTTTTATATGTAGTAGATGAGTCTAAAAAAATAGGGCCAGGAGATAGAATGATAATAGAAGAGTTAAGAAATATAAAAACTCCTGTAATATTAGTTATAAATAAAATGGACCAAATAGAAGAAGCTGATTTATTTAAATTAATGGAAATGTACAATAATGAAGGAATATTTAAAGGAATAGTGCCTATATCAGCTTTAAAGGGAAGAAATGTAAAAGAATTAATGAAGGTAATAGGAGAGTATCTTGAAGAAGGACCAAAATACTTCCCAGATTATATGATTACAGATCAACCAGAGAGAGTATTAGTGGCAGAATTAATAAGAGAAAAAGTATTACACTATGTTCATGATGAAGTACCTCATGGAGTAGCAGTAGAAATAGAGAGAATGAAATTTAGAAAAGATAAAAATATAGTAGATATTTCAGCTGTGATATGTTGCGAAAGAAGTTCACATAAAGGTATAATTATAGGAAAGAATGGTAGAAAACTAAAAGGAATAGGGAAGTCAGCAAGAGAAGATATGGAATTACTTTTAGGAACAAAAGCAAATCTTCAGTTATGGGTAAAGGTAAAAGAAAATTGGAGAAACTCGCAAAATTACATAAGTAATTTTGGATACAATGATAAATAAAGGTGGATTATATGGATAAGAAACAGGAAGATTCCAGGGATTTGTTAAGGGATGTTATATCCTTACTTGAAAATAATAAATTATTAGATTTAAGAGAGTTACTAGAAGAATATCATATTATGGATATTTTTGATGTAATGGAAAACTTAGATGAAGATATGAAAATAAAATTATTTGAAGTATTACCAATAGATATGTCTGCTTCTATTTTGGAGGAAAGTGGTCCAGAATTTTTTAAATCATTATTATCTAATATAGATCAGGAACATGGAAAAAATATTTTAGAGCAAATGTCATTAGATGATTTGACAGATATTTTAAGTGAAATAGAAGAAGAAGAAAGACATAGAATAATGAATCTTTTAAGTAAAGAAGATGCTGATGATATTAAAGAATTGTTAGTATATGATGAAGATTCAGCTGGTGGTATTATGACTCCTGGTTATATTGAAATAAATAAAAATATGACTGCAAAAGAAGCAATAGATCACATGAGAGAAAATGCTTTAGATGCAGAAACAATATATTATATTTATGTAGTTGATAATGATGAAAAACTAGTTGGTGTTTTATCTCTTAGAGAATTGATAACAGCTAGGGACTCAGTTATTGTAGAAGATTTAATGAGTGAAAATATTATTTCAATAGATGTAGAAGAAGATAGAGAAGAAGCAGTTAGATTAGTATCAAAATATGATTTAATTGCTATACCAGTAATAGATAAACATGGAGTATTAAAAGGTATAATAACAGTGGATGATATCATAGATGTAATGGAAGAAGAAGCAAGTGAAGATTTATATAAACTAGCTGGCTCTTCGGAACATGAAAGAGATGTGGCAGAAGATCAAAATGCTACACCGCTTCAACAAGTAACTTCTTCTGTTAGAGCTAGAATGCCATGGTTAATAATAATATTAATAATGGGATTACTATCAACAATACTTTTAACTAAGTTAAATTTTATTGGAACTGACTCAACCTATGTAAAAATACTTTTCTTCTTACCAGTTATATTATGTTTAGGTGGAAGTATAGGTATGCAATCATCATCTATAACAATAATGACATTATCAAATAAAGATATGACATCTTTAAATAATACATTAAAGGAAGTCTTAGTAGGTATAATAACAGGTATATTCTGTGGGCTAATAGGAGGAGCAGGAACATATATTATAATAAATAATCAAAGTATTGCATTGCTTGTAGGAGTAGCGATACTTATAAATATGATATTTGGAGCTACTATTGGAGCTTTTGTACCTGCTTTATTAAAGAAATTAGATATAGATACTTCTATAGTATCTGCACCTCTAGTTTCTGTAATACTTGATTTTATAGGAATATGTATATTTTTCTTAATAACAACTATGTTCCTGTAAAAAATTGTATTCAAAAGATATGAATTATTTCCTCTATTCTTACGAAAAATAATTAGAAATAATGTAAGAAGGGGGCAATAATATGTATGATATGATATGGCAATTTTTTAAAAAAAGTGGAAGTATAGAAGCTTATTTGTATATTAATAATCATAAAGCCTTACTTAAAAAGAAAGAATAAAAGGGAGATAAGTAATGGTAATATTAAACACCCAGGGTATAGTACTTAAATCAGTTACCTATAAAGAAAATGACCTAATACTAACTATATATACTAGGAAACTGGGAAAAATAGCGGCAATAGCTAGAGGAGCTAAGAAAAGTAAAAGTTCTTTATTATCTTCTTCACAAACATTTGCATACTCTAATTTTACATTAAAAAAAGAAGGAAATATGTATAGAGTAACCCAAAGTGAAATTATAAAAAGTTTTTATAACTTATCTTATAATTTTGAGGCTTTTTCTTATGCAACTCATATACTAAAATTAATAGATAACTTTATTGTTGATAATCAATCTAATAATAGACTCTTTATATTGCTTGCTCAATCTCTTTATTTATTTTGTGAAGAGGATATAGATATGGAATATGTGAGTTTATGCTTTGAACTTAAATTCTTAGATTATATAGGATTTAAACCAATTGTTAATAAATGTGTAAGTTGCTATAATAGTGATTTTAAAAGTCCAGTATTTAATATATATGAAGGTGGAATATTATGTGAAAAATGTAGTGATAATTTCGACCACAACCTAAATATGAATGTAACTACGACAAAACTTATGGATTATATATTAAAAAATGATATACTTTCATGCTCAAAAGCAAAGGTATCTAAATATCTAATAAATGAGCTAAATAAGATTTTAAATATCTACATGAATGAATATCTAGGAAATATAAATGAAAAATCACTAAATGTTTTAAAAAGTCTAAATAAAAAGGGAGTGGAATAAATGAGTAAAATAACTATAGAGTCCATTGATCAGGTGATGGAGAGAGTGCCAGACGCAACTTATGCTCAGGTAAAAGAAGCTCTTCTCAAATGTGATGGAGATGTGGTTGATGCTATAATTTTATTACAAGATAATTCTACAGGCGCAGGAGAAAAGAAAGATAAAAAAACCTTTGAAGATGTATTTGGAAAAGATTCAGATAAAATGAAAGAAGAAATTACAGAACTTATAAGAAAAAGCAATGTAGTACGTATAGTTGTTGAAAAAAATGGAAAAGTTATAATTAATGTACCTATTACTGTTGGAGTTGTAGGAGTAGTATTTGCACCAATATTATCACTCATAGGTTTATCAGCATCAGTACTTGCAAAATATAGAATAAAAATTGAAAATGAAGATGAAGGCACAACAGTTGATTTAGGAGAATTTAGCGAAGAAAAGTTAACTATAATTAAAGATATGGTAAGCTCTGCTGCTAAAGATGTAAAGCAAGCTGTTGATAAGAAAAATAAAAACACAGAAGATAAAAATGAATCAAATAATGACGAAGTTATAATTGACCTTAATAAAAACGACTACAGAGAAAAAAAGGATGAAGAATAACAAATAATGAGCTAGTTTATTGACAAATTTTTTATGTTTTGTTATTCTTACAAATATAAACGAAGTATTAAAAGGCCTTTCGTGGATACGGAAGGCCTTATTGCTATAAATAGTTAAGAAATTAAATTTAGGAGGTATTAATATGAATTTTCAAGATATGATACTAGCACTTCAAAGTTACTGGTCTAAGCAAGGATGTATCATGATGCAACCTTATGATGTAGAAAAAGGTGCAGGAACAATGAACCCTAACACTATCTTAAGATCATTAGGTCCAGAACCATGGAGTGTTTGTTATGTAGAGCCATCAAGAAGACCTGCAGATGGTAGATATGGAGAAAATCCAAATAGATTATATCAACATCACCAATTCCAAGTTATTCTAAAACCATCTCCAGAAAACATACAAGAATTATACTTAAAGAGTTTAGAAGCTATAGGAATTAATCCATTAGAACATGATATAAGATTTGTTGAAGATAACTGGGAATCAACTACAGTTGGAGCTTGGGGACTTGGATGGGAAGTATGGTTAGATGGTATGGAAGTTACTCAATTTACGTATTTCCAACAAGTTGGTGGTATAGAATGTGAATTAGAAACTGGAGAAATAACTTACGGTTTAGAAAGGCTTGCAATGTATATCCAAGATGTAGATAGTGTTTACGATTTGAAATGGAATGATAACATAACTTATGGTGACGTATTTAAGCAAGCTGAATTTGAGAATAGTACATATTCATTTGATGAATGCGATGCAGATATGTTATTTAATTTATTTGATACATATGAAAAAGAAGCATTAAGAATAATAGACAGAGGTCTTGTAGTTCCAGCTTATGACTATGTACTAAAATGTTCTCATACTTTTAATACATTAGATGCTAGAGGAGCTATAGGTGTTAGTCAAAGAGCTTCATTTATAGGTAGAGTTAGAAATATGGCAAAAGCTGTAGCTGAACTTTATGTTAAACAAAGAGAAGAAATGGGATATCCACTGTTAAAGGAAGGTGACAAATAATGAATAATTACCTTTTATTAGAGATTGGGGTAGAAGAATTACCATCAAGATTTGGACAAACTACATTAGATCAAATAGAAAATAATTTAAGTAAACTACTTAAAGAAGAAAGAGTAAGCTTTAAAGAAATAAAAAAATATGCAACACCAAGAAGATTAACTTTTGTTATAGCTGACTTAGCTGATAAAGCAAGTGACTTAGAAGAAGAAGTTAAAGGACCTGCTAAGAAAATAGCAGTAGACGCTGAAGGAAACTTCACAAAACCTGCTCTTGGATTTATGAAAAGTAAAGGATTAGATTCTGAGAATGTATACTTTAAGCAAGTAGGTAATGCTGAATACTTATTTGGTACAATTAAGCAAGAAGGAAAAGATACTAAAGAAGTATTAAAAGACATAATTCCGGAAGCAATTAAAAATGTAACATTCCCTAAGGCTATGCGTTGGGGTGGTAAAAACATGAGATTTGCTAGACCGATAAGATGGATGGTTACTTTATTAAACAATGAAGTACTAGACGTAGATTTAGAAGGTGTAAAATCTTCTAATATGACTAAAGGTCATAGATTCTTAGGGGAAAAAGAATTTGAAGTAAACTCAATAGAAGATTATTTTGAAAAGTTAGAAAAGAATTTTGTTATATTAGATCAACATAAGAGAAAAGAAATGATAAAAGAGCAAGCTATAGAAGTAGCTAAGTCTTTAGGTGGAGAAGTTGAGTTTGATGATGATTTACTAGAAGAAATAACATTCTTAGTAGAATATCCAACTGCTTTTTATGGAGAGTTTGATGAAGAATATGTTAAGTTACCAAAAGAAGTTGTAACTACGCCTATGAAAGAACATCAAAGATACTTCCCAGTATTAAAAGATGGAAAGCTATTACCAAACTTTATAGCTGTTAGAAATGGTGATTCTAATAGAATAGACTTAGTTAAAGCTGGTAATGAAAAAGTATTAAGAGCTAGACTTGCTGATGCTTTATTCTTCTATAATGAAGATACTAAAAAGCCTTTAGAAAGCTTTGTTGATAAATTACATACAGTTGTATTCCAAGCTAAACTTGGTACAGTTTACGATAAAACTTTAAGAATAGAAAAATTATCACAAGTTATACTTGATGAATTAAATATGAGTGAAAGTGCTACAAATACTTCAAGAGCAGCAAAACTTTGTAAGGCTGACCTTGTAACTAATATGGTATTTGAGTTTACTGAGCTTCAAGGTATAATGGGAAGAGATTATGCAAAAGTAAGTGGAGAAAATGAAGAAGTATGCCAAGGTATATTTGAGCATTATCTACCAAGATTTGCAGGAGATATATTACCTGAGACTGATACAGGTATAGCTTTATCTATAGCAGATAAACTAGATTCCATAGCAGGATTCTTCGCGATAGGAATAAAACCATCAGGCTCTCAAGACCCTTATGCCCTAAGACGTCAAGCTTTAGGAATACTTTCTATATTATTGGATAAAAAATTATCTGTTAACCTAAATAACTTAATAAATGCAGCATTAGATAATTACTCTAACTTAGAATTTAATAAAGAAGAAGTCGCTTCTCAAATAGTTGAATTCTTTGTTGAAAGAGTTAAAAACTTATTTAAAGATTTAGGAATAAGATATGATGTTATCGACGCAGTATTAAATAATAATTTAGATGATATATCGGATATACATACAAGAGCCCTTGAATTAAATAGATGGCTTCAAAAAGATGAACTAGTTGAAATGTTAACTGCGTTCAACAGAGTTTCTACTTTAGCAGAGAAGGCAACTACTGATATAGTCAAAGAAGAATTGTTAAAAGAAGATGCAGAAATTAAATTATATAATAGCTTCAAAGAAATAAAATCAAATGTGGAAAGTTTATTAGATGATAAGAAATATAATGAAGCTTTAGATGCTTTTGCAACATTAAAACCATTAGTTGATAATTTATTTGATAATGTAATGGTAATGGATAAAGATGAAGCAATAAAAGAAAATAGACTTGGAATATTAAAACAAATTTATAGTACAATGCTTACAATTTGTGATTTATCTAAGATAGTTTATAAATAAACAACTTTATAAAAATCATGGCCTTCCTTTTGAACACAAAATAAAGGAAGGCGTTTTTGACTGGGAATATTTAGTACGACACAAATACTATGCATAAATTAATATAGTATGTATTAATATTAATGCTACAGTAAAAACTAAGTGTATAATCCATAGAAATAATAAAAAATATATCATAAATAATGAAAAAACCTATTTACACAATAGCATATATAGATATATAATATACTATATAAGGTGTAACGGATAAAAAGTATAGCATATTGAAAGAAGGTGATTGTCATTCAACTAAATCAAAGACAACAAAAGATAATAGAAATAGTAAAAGAAAATGAACCTATAACAAGTGAACAAATTGCTTCTATGTTAAATGTTACTCGTGCTACATTAAGATCAGATTTAGCTATTCTAACAATGACGGGGATATTAGATGCAAGACCAAAGGTAGGTTACTTCTATGCAGGAATAAATAAACTTAACTTAGTAGGAAACGACATGAAAAATAAAAAGGTCGAGGATATCATGAGTATTCCTGTAATAGCTAAAAAAGATGATAGTTTATATGAAGTAATAGTAAACATGTTTTTATCAGATGTGGGGAGTATTTTTATCATAGATGATGATGAAAGTTTATGTGGTATAGTTTCGAGAAAAGATTTATTAAAAGCAACTATAGGTGGCGCAGATATGAATAAGATGCCTATAGGAATGATAATGACTAGAACTCCTAATATTATTACAGTAGAAAAAGAAGATAGTGTTATTGTAGTTGCTAAAAAAATTATAGAACATGAAATCGACTCTATTCCAGTAGTTGAAAATATAGATGATAAAAGTAAGGTAGTAGGAAAAATATCAAAAACAAACATTACAAAGTTATTCTTAGAGATTGTAGACAATTAAGGAGGAGAATATGGAGAGTTTTATATTATATGCAATATCCGATTCCATAGGGGAGACTGCACAACAAGTTGCTAAGGCAGCTATATCGCAATTTGATATAAAAGAAGAATCTTATGATGTAAGAAGATTTCCCTATGTATCTAGCAAGGAAGTTCTTCTTGAAATATTAGAAAGTGCTAAAAATGAAAATGCCATAATAGTATATACTTTAGTAAGTGAAAATTTAGGCGATATTGTTGAAAATTTCTGTTCAAAAGAAAATTTACACTGTGTAGATTTGATGTCTCAAATATTAAATATTTTAACAGAAAAAATAGGTGAATCTCCAAAAAGAGAGCCTGGTATAATCAGAAGGATGAATGAAGAGTACTTCAGAAGAATAGAAGCAATAGAATTCGCAGTTAAGTATGACGATGGAAAAGATCCAAGAGGAGTATTAAAAGCTGATTTAGTTTTAGTGGGTATATCAAGAACTTCAAAGACTCCACTTAGTATGTACTTAGCAAATAGAAATATAAAAGTAGCTAATATTCCTTTAGTACCAGAGATTCCAATACCAAAGGAAGTATATGAGGTAAATCCTAAAAAAATAATAGGACTTACTAATACACCAGAAAAACTTAATGAGATAAGACAAGCGAGACTTAAAGCCCTTGGATTATCAAGTAGTGCAAATTACGCTAAATTAGATAGAATTTTAGAAGAGTTAGATTACTCTGAAAAAGTAATGAAAAAATTATCTTGTCCAGTTATTAATGTTGCCAATAAAGCAATAGAAGAGACTGCTGGACTAATTTTAGATATTATGAAAGAAAATGGTTTAAAGAAAAAAATACACACAGCTAATTAAAATCTTTTAAAGATTTGCATAAATAAATATTTTAAAGGGGATTCGTGATATGAGTGTTAAATACGTTTATAGCTTTGATGAAGGCAGTAAAGAAATGAAATCATTATTAGGAGGAAAAGGAGCTAATTTAGCTGAAATGACTAAAATAGGGCTTCCAGTGCCTCCAGGGTTTACAATAACAACTGAATCATGTATCGATTACTATGAAAACAACAAAACAATAAAACAAGAAATTATAAACCAAATCGAAGAAAAATTATCATCTTTGGAAAAAGACCTAAATAAGCAATTGGGAAGTGAAGAAAATCCACTTCTTGTGTCTGTTCGTTCTGGTGCAGTTATATCAATGCCAGGGATGATGGATACTATATTAAATCTTGGACTAAACGATAATACAGTTAAGGCATTAGCTAAAGCAACTGATAATGAGAGATTTGCGTATGATAGTTACAGAAGATTTATTCAAATGTTTTCTGATGTTGCCATGGAAGTTCAAAAATATAAATTTGAGAATGTACTAGATAGATATAAAAAAGAGAATAATTTCAAATTTGATACAGATTTAACATGTGAACATTTAAAAGCAATTGTAGAAGAATATAAGGCAATATATAAAAAAGAAGTTGGAGAAGACTTCCCACAAGAACCCAAAAAACAATTAATGTTAGCTGTAGAAGCTGTATTTAGATCTTGGAATAATCCAAGAGCTATAATATATCGTAGACTAAATGATATTCCAAATGATTTAGGAACAGCAGTTAATATACAATCAATGGTATTTGGTAATATGGGAGATACTTCAGGTACAGGAGTTGCTTTCACAAGGGATCCTGCTACAGGAGAAAATAAGTTATTAGGGGAATACTTAATAAATGCACAAGGTGAAGATGTTGTTGCAGGTATAAGAACTCCAGAGCCTATAGCTACACTTGAAGAAGTAATGCCAGAAATTTATAAACAATTTATAGATACTGTTAAAACATTAGAACATCATTATAAAGATATGCAAGATGTCGAGTTTACTATAGAAAAAGGTAGATTATTCTTTTTACAAACTAGAAATGGTAAAAGAACAGCAGCATCTGCAATAAATGTGGCTGTGGATTTAGTAGAAGAAGGTTTAATAACTAAAGAAGAAGCTATAATGAGAGTTGAACCTAAGCAATTAGATCAATTATTACATCCTAAGTTTGAAGATAAAGCATTAAAAGAAGCAACTATTTTAGCTAAAGGATTACCAGCATCACCAGGAGCTGGAAGTGGTAAAATTTATTTTACAGCTGAAGATGCTGCAGAGGCTACAAAAAATGGAGAGAAAGTTATACTTGTAAGACAAGAAACATCTCCAGAAGATATAGAAGGAATGGTTTGCTCACAAGGTATACTTACTGCAAGGGGGGGGATGACTTCTCATGCTGCTGTTGTTGCAAGAGGTATGGGTAAATGTTGTGTTGCTGGATGTGGTGAAATCAAAGTTGATGAAGCTGCTAAGGAAGTCAGAAAAGATGATTTAGTACTAAAAGAAGGAGACTATATATCTCTAGATGGATCTACAGGTATTGTTTATTTAGGAGAAGTAGCTAAAACAGAAGTATCTATGACAGGTAACTTTGAAAAGTTAATGAACTGGGTTGATGAAATTAGAGATATGAAAGTTAGAACTAATGCAGATAACCCAAGAGATTCAAAGGCAGCTGTAGATTTTGGAGCAGAAGGTATAGGACTTTGTAGAACTGAGCATATGTTCTTTGATGAAGATAGAATATCTGCTGTTAGAAAGATGATATTATCAAATACTGTAGAAGATAGAGTTGAAGCTTTAGATAAGCTACTACCTATGCAAAAACAAGATTTTATTGATATATATAAGGTTATGGGTGAGAGACCAGTTAATATAAGATTATTAGATCCACCTTTGCACGAGTTCTTACCGCATGATGATGAAACAATAGAAGAGCTTGCTAAAGATATGAATATAGATGCCAGCGAAATAAGAAAAAGAATAGTTGATTTAGCTGAATTTAACCCTATGCTTGGGCATAGAGGATGTAGATTGGCAGTGACTTATCCAGAAATAGCTGTAATGCAAACTAAAGCTATAATAAATGCTGCTATTGAAGTTAAAAAAGAAGGATTAAATGTAGAACCAGAAATAATGATACCTTTAGTAGGTGCATTAAATGAATTTAGAGTAGTTAAAAATATTATAGCTGAAACTGCAAACTCAATAATAGAAGAAAGTAATGTAGACTTAAAATATACAGTAGGTACAATGATAGAGATACCTAGAGCTTGTTTAATAGCTGATGAAATAGCAAGAGAAGCAGATTTCTTCTCATTTGGGACAAATGACTTAACACAAATGACATTTGGATACTCTAGAGATGATGCTGGAAAATTCTTAGGGCAATATGTAGATGAAGAAATACTAGAAAAAGATCCATTCCAAGTATTAGATCAAAATGGTGTTGGTAAATTAGTAAAAATGGCATCAACGCTAGCTAGAAAAGAAAAAGGTGATAATATTAAGCTTGGAATATGCGGAGAACATGGAGGAGATCCTGCATCAGTTGAATTCTGTTATGAAACAGGACTAAACTATGTTTCTTGTTCACCATATAGAGTTCCGATAGCTAGACTTGCAGCTGCACAAGCAACTATTAAAAATAAATTAAAGTAGACACACAAAATAACATTAATATATAAATAAAAAGGTCGAAGCTTAAGTGCTTTGACCTTTTTATTTATTAAATTTTTATCATTCTATATCCAACACCTACATGTGTTTGAATATATTGAGGATGAGAAGTATCATTTTCAATTTTTTTTCGAAGAGTAGCCATATAAACTCTTAAAGAAGAAACATAACTATCCCAAGAATTTCCCCAAATTTCCTTTGTCATAAAGGTATGGGTTAAAACTTTTCCAACATTTCTAGCAAGTAAACAAAGCAATTTATATTCAATAGGAGTCAGATGTAATTCTTCATTATTTTTATAAGCACATCTACTAGCGTAGTCTATACTCAAGTCACCATTATTAAAAAGAGAACTTTCTAAATTTGAATTGGATTGTATATTATTTAACCTACGTAAAGTAACTCTTAGCCTTGCAAGAAGTTCATCAACAGAAAATGGTTTGGTAATAAAGTCATCTGCACCAGCATCTAAGGCATCTATCTTATCTTTATCTTCGCTTCTTGAGCTTATTACAATAATAGGAACGTTAGACCAAGAGCGAATTTTTTTTATAATATCGATACCATCTATATCAGGAAGTCCTAAATCAAGAAAAACAACATCTGGATTATTAGATGTTGCATCCAATATGGCAGATTCGCCATTTGAAGCAGTGTGGTAATTATAATTATGTGTTTCCAATGTAGTTGATATTAAATTTTTAACTGCTTTATCATCTTCAACTATTAAAATTAATGATTTATTCATATAAGTTTACCTCCTCTAATGGTAATGTAAATGAAAATGTTGTTCCACAAGGTTTATTATCTTTTACGTTTATTTCCCCACCGTGGGCTAAAATAATAGATTTACAAAGGGCTAATCCTAATCCTAAACTACGTTTGCTATCAACAATTTTATTGTTAACAGTATAAAACATATCAAAGATTTTTTCCTTGTCTTCGTCAGATAAGCCATTACCATCATCACTAATTTCTACTAGAACCATGTCTTCATATTTTTGTGTATTAATATTAATATGAGAGTCATCTGGTGTATATTTAAGTGCATTATCAACAATATTTATTATTACTTGTATTATTAATTTTGAATCCATTTTTGCAAAAAGCATTTCATCTGAAGTAGTAACTTTTATAAAATGATTAATACTTTTTCTTTTTATATGTCTAAGAGCTTCATCTATTACTTCCTCCATAAGTTCAGGTTTTATATTTAGACTCATAGTACCGTCTTCAATTTTAGTAGCAGCAAGTAAATTTTCAACTAAATTAATTAACCATAAAGAGTCTTCATGAATATCAGAATAAAGTTGAATTTTTTTCTCTTTAGAAATAATTTCATTATCTTTTAATAACATTTCTGAATTACCAAATATGCTAGTAAGGGGAGTTCGTAAATCGTGAGAAATAGAACGTAGTAAATTAGCTCTCAATTTCTCATTTTTTGCCAAAGTAGCAGCTTCCTCTCTTTGTTTACGTATAAAATTATTTTCTAACGCAATAGCACATTCACCTAATATGGATAACATAATATTATTTTCTAAAGCATCTAAAGAATCATTTTCTAAGGCGATACCCACTACACCGTAAACTCTTTTATTAACTCTTATTGCTAAATACAAACATTTAGAATTACCTAGGGTATTTGTAGTTGCACCAGCATGTTTATTATTTTTGAATACCCACTGAGCTACAGCTTTTTCATTAGATGTAACAAATCTAGAAGTATCATAAGTGTATTCAGAAGGTGAAAATATAACAGGCTCTAATAATTGATTATTTTCTGAATTATAGAATATAATATTTTTATTTAACAACTTTGATAATTGTATTGCTGTAACTTTTATGATCCCTTCTTTTTTCACTTCTTGCTGTAAAAGTTGATTAGTTTCAAGCAGAATCTTAGTACGATAAGCCGTATAAGCAGATTGATTAGCTTGACGTTTTATTTTAGAAGCTAAAGAGCCTGTTAAAAAAGCTGAGATAAACATAATAACAAATGTTACAGGATAACCAGCATCATAAGAGTTAAAAGTGAACCTTGGATCAGTAAAGAAAAAATTGAATACAAGAACGCTTATAAGTGCAGAGAGAATACTTTGCAAGGTATTTTCTGTAAGTATTGCTGTAATTAAAACGCCTAAGATATATAAAGTAATAATATTTGATTCACTAAATCCAAGGTTAAAAAATATAAAACTTATGATAGTAGCTAAAGTTAAAATAAAAAAAGATATAGCCAAATCTCTTAAAGTTAATTTTGATTTAATATTAAGTTTTGAATTTGACGGATAACTTAATGTTGATGTATCTGGGATAATATAAATATCTAAATTAGGAGCATAAGAAGTAAGTTTTTCAGTCAAAGGTGATTTGGCCCAAAAATATTTTTTCTTACTACTACTTCTACCAAGTATTACTTTAGATATGCCTGCAAGTCTTGCAAACTCAGCAATTTGAAAAGCAATATCTTCTCCTGTAACTGTCTCTATCTTAGCACCAAGTTGTTCTGCTAAATGAATATTATTTCTTAATCTAGTTTTATTTTCTTCGCTCATATTTTCATCATCGGATGTTTCAACAAATAATCCAATAAATTCACCTTTAAAAGCAGAAGCCATTCTAGCAGCTCTCCTGATAATTTTGCTATTAGTAGGAGAAGAAGAAAGACAAACTAGGATTTTCTCGTCAGTAAAATAATTGGCACTATCATTTTGTTTTACTTTTTCTGAAATCTTATTAACTCTATCAGCAGTTCTTCTTAAAGCAATTTCTCTAAGGGCTGTTAAATTTTCAATACTAAAAAAATTAATTAGGGCATTTTTTACTTGATTTGACGCATAAATCTTACCTTCATTTAATCTTTTAATAAGTTCTTCCGGCTCTATATCTACAAGCTCTACTTGATGGGCATTATCGAAGATATAGTCAGGAATTCTTTCTCTAACAATAACTTTAGTTATGGAAGATACAATATCATTTAAACTTTCTATATGTTGAACATTTACAGTAGTGTAAACATTAATACCTAAATTTAAAAGCTCGTTTACATCTTGATATCTTTTTAAATGACGACATCCAGCAGCATTTGTATGAGCTAATTCATCTACCAATATAATTGTAGGATTTCTTTTTATTGCCAAATCAATATTGAACTCATTTAAATTAATTTCTTTATATTTTATAGTAAGGGTTGGAAGAATTTCTAAATCATTTAAAAGTTCTTTTGTCTCTGGCCTTGCATGAGGTTCAACATATCCAACAACTACATCAATGCCAGATTCTTTTGCTTTGTGAGCAGCTTTTAACATGGCATAAGTTTTACCAACACCAGCAGCATATCCAAAAAATATTTTAAGATGACCTTTTTGTTTAGTATTTTCCTCATAATTTATTTTTTCTAATATTTTATCTGGGTTTATTTGTCTATCTATCATAATAAGCACCTCAAAACAGAATTTGATATAAGTTTAGCAGAACATGTGTTATGAAAGTATTATAGTTTTATATGATTGTATAAAGATTATATAAAGATTTGTATTAAATTTGTGTAAAATTTATATTATCAAAGTTACAAAAAGCAAAGCTAATATATTTATAAGCTTTGCTTTTGATTTTTTGATTTATAAAAGTATTTTATCTATCATTAAATTAACTTTTAATACATTTACTGTAGTTTCACCAAGTATTCCTAAAACAGGTTTGTTAGTACATTTATCAATAATATTTTCAACTTCTGATTCAGTCATATTATTATTAGTAGCAAGTCTTTTAACTTGATATTTTGCAGCAGCTAATGAAATTTCAGGATCTAATCCACTACCAGAACAAGTTACTAAATCAACAGGGATTGATTCATCTTTATTATATTCATGAGAAGATTTTATTTTATCAACTCTTTGAGCTACAAGTTGTTTATATTCATCACTAGCGGGGCTTAAGTTAGATGGAGTGGAGTATACTACTTTATTACCATCTTTATCTGTAAATGTTTCTGTATCTAAATTCATTATACGTCCCCACATATGTTTTTCATCTGTATATTGTTGAGCTATTAATTGTGAACCGTATTTTTTTCCATCAACTTCAATAATGCTTCCATTTGCTTCGGAAGGGAAGAGGATTTGAGAAATACATGTTATAGAACCTGTATATAGCACACCGCAAAGTATAGTAAAAATTATAAAGGATGATAATCCTTTAGCAAAAATAGATTTCATTTTTATACCTCCTTATGAGATTAAGTAAATAATAAAAGCAGGAATAAAAGGGATTCTCACTGCTCTTATGAATGATTCTAGAGAAGATACACTATCTAACCAGATTAATATATCTAACTATTTTTCATTATCAGTTATGTTAATTGATATATCATAACAATATCATTAAGCAAGACCAAGAGAAGTCAATAACACATCTATAATTTTTATAAATATAAATGGAGCTATTATACCACCAAGACCATAAACTAATAAGTTTTTAGAAAGTAATTTACCAGCAGATACCTCACGATATTTAACACCTTTTAAAGCAAGTGGAATTAAAGCAACAATTATTAAAGCGTTGTATATTATTGCTGATAAAACAGCACTTTGTGGACTATGAAGATTCATTATGTTTAATGCAGAAAGTTGAGGATATAATCCTAAAAATAGAGCAGGTATTATGGCAAAGTATTTTGCAAGATCGTTTGCTATAGAGAATGTAGTAAGACTACCTCTAGTCATCAAAAGTTGTTTACCTATACGAACTATATCTATAAGTTTTGTAGGTGATGAGTCTAAATCAACCATATTACCAGCTTCTTTTGCAGCCTGTGTACCAGAGTTCATTGCAACAGCGACATCAGCTTGAGCAAGAGCTGGAGCATCGTTTGTTCCATCACCAGTCATGGCAACTAAATGGCCTTTTCTTTGATAATCTCTGATTAATTCTAATTTCCCTTCTGGAGTAGCTTCTGCAAGGAAGTCATCAACGCCAGCTTCAGCAGATATGGCAGCCGCAGTAAGAGGGTTATCTCCCGTAATCATTATAGTCTTAATACCCATTTTTCTTAAGTCTGCAAATTTTTCTTTTACACCTTTTTTTATAACATCTTTTAAGTGTATTACTCCAAGTATTTTATAATTTTTAGTAACTATCAAAGGAGTACCACCTTGATTAGATATTTTTCTTACAACTTCATCACATTCATCACTATATACACCGCCAAATTGAGAAACATAGTCTTTTATTGCATCTACTGCACCTTTACGAATTTCATCTCCATTATAATCAACGCCACTCATACGAGTTTTAGCAGAGAAAGGAATGAAATTAATATTTTTATCATTAAGATCTCGACCTCTTATATTAAATTGTTCTTTTGCAAGAATTACAATGCTTCTACCTTCTGGAGTTTCATCAGCTAAAGATGATAATTGTGCAGCATCAGCCAAATCTTTAGGTGCGGTATTATCTACAGGAATAAATTCACTGGCCTGACGATTACCAAGAGTAATAGTTCCTGTTTTATCAAGCA
Source organism: Terrisporobacter othiniensis (assembly GCF_000808015.1). GTDB lineage: Bacteria > Bacillota > Clostridia > Peptostreptococcales > Peptostreptococcaceae > Terrisporobacter > Terrisporobacter muris. The sequence goes on from NZ_JWHR01000115.1 coordinate 60,091, forward strand.
TTAATATATCAACATCTCCAGCTGCTTCTATAGCACGGCCACTCATTGCAAGTACATTGGAAGCGTTTAATCTACTCATACCTGCTATACCAATAGCAGAAAGTAGGGCACCTATTGTTGTTGGAGCTAGGCAAACAAGCAAAGCAACCAATGTAGTGATGGATATTGGATTATTTATGCCTGATTGATTTGCACTAAAAGCAGAGTAAGTATAAAGAGACATAGTTACTAAAATAAATATTATTGTAAGAGCAACAAGGAATATTTCAAGTGCTATTTCATTTGGTGTTTTATTTCTTGAAGCACCTTCAACCATGGCAATCATTTTATCAAGGAAGCTTTCACCTTCTTCGCTAGTAACTTTTACTATTATCCAGTCTGATATTACAGTAGTACCTCCAGTGACTGCACTTCTATCTCCTCCTGCTTCACGTATAACTGGTGCAGATTCACCAGTTATAGCACTTTCATCAACAGAGGCAGCACCTTCAATAACTTCACCATCAGCAGGGATTTGGTTGTCAGCTTTAACAATTACAAGATCACCCTTTTTTAAAGTAGCAGATGGAACTACAGTAAATTTATCTTTTTTATCTAAAGATACAATTTTATAAGCATCTACATCATGCTTACTAGCTCTTAAAGTATCAGCTTGAGCTTTGCCCCTACCTTCAGCTATAGCTTCTGCAAAGTTTGCAAATATAACTGTAAACCAAAGTATTATAGCTATGGCTAAGGTATATCCAGATGAAGCGTCTTTAATTCCAAATAAAGATATTATCCAAAGTAAACTAGTTAATATGGCGGATATATAAACAAGTAACATTACAGGGTTTTCTTTTTGTGTTTTTGGTTTTAATTTTATAAATGAATCTTTTATAGCTCTTTTAATCATACTTTTACTAGAAAGAGCACCTTGTGAATTATTATTCAATTAAAAGCACCTCCTATAAGATTGAACTGAAATATTCAGCAATTGGTCCAAGTGATAAAGCAGGGAAGAAACTAAGAGCACCAATTAATAAAACAATCATAATTAATAAGAATACAAACATAGCATTAGTAGTAGATAATGTTCCTGATGTAGTAGCAATTTTTTTCTTTTGAACTAAGCTACCTGCAATAGCCATGATACCTATTATTGGTATAAATCTTGCAAATAACATGCATAATCCTAATGTAAGATTTAAAAATACTGTATTAGCTCCAAATCCAGCAAAAGCAGAACCATTATTTCCACTTGCTGATGAATAAGCATAAAGTATTTCGGAAAATCCATGAGAGCCCAAATTATTTAGACTATCTGTAATAGTTGGCCATACTGATGCAATTCCACTACCAACTAATATAGCAATAGGAGTAGCAAGACAAACAAGTGCTGACCATTTCATTTCATAAGGTTCAATTTTTTTACCTAAAAATTCAGGTGTTCTACCAACCATAAGACCAGCAATAAATACAGTTAATATTGCAAATGCTAACATTCCATATAATCCGCATCCAACACCACCAAATATTACTTCCCCAAGTTGCATTAGTAACATGGTTACCATTCCACCAATAGGAGTATAACTATCATGCATAGAGTTTACAGAACCGTTTGAAGCAGCAGTAGTAAATGTAGCCCATGTAGAAGAAGCAACTATACCAAAACGAGATTCTTTACCTTCCATATTTCCACCGGATTGATTTATAGTAGTTGTATCAACAACACCATTTTGTGCAAGTTGAGGAGTTGCATTTTGTTCACATACAGCTACAGTTGCAAGAGCAATTACAAGAACTATAAACATAGCCATAAAAATTGCAATACCTTGCTTTTTGTTTTTAACATTTCTACCAAATGTAAAACATAAAGCTGTAGGTATTAATAAAAGAGAAATCATTTCAAGTAAATTAGAAATTATTGTAGGGTTTTCTAAAGGATGAGCTGAGTTCACACCATAGAAACCACCACCATTAGTACCAGTTTGTTTTATAGCTACTTGACTGGCAGCAGGTCCAAGAGGAATAATTTCTTCGTCTATGACTTCAGCATCTTTAACTATTTTTCTGTTAACAGATACCGTATTAGTTTTTAAGTCAATTTTTGCATTTTCAATAATATTACCTTCATTATCTACAGCAATAGGTTCAATTAGTTGAACTGTTTCAGCTGATTTGAAATTTTGAACAACGCCTTGAGATACCAGTCCAATAGAAATAACTACATTTAAAGGTATTAATATATAAAGTATTATTTTAGTCATATCAACCCAGTAACTACCAAGTCCTTTTGACTTAACTTTTATAAATCCACGAATTAAAGCAAATAATACGGCTATTCCTGTTGCAGCAGAAACAAAGTTTTGAACTGTAAGACCAAGCGCTTGAGTTAAATAACTTAATCCAGATTCACCGCTGTAGGCTTGCCAGTTTGTATTTGTAACAAAACTTATTGCTGTGTTTAAAGATAAATCCCATGATACTCCTGGAATTTTTTGTGGATTACCAAATAAATAACCTTGAAACAATTGAAGTAGAAAAAGAAATATTAAACCAATTCCGTTGAATACTAAAACACATACAGTATATTTTTTCCAGTTCATTTCATCATCATCTTTAATTTTCATTATTTTATAAATGAATTTTTCACAAGGTGATAAAAGTTTTGATAAAAATACTTTTTCCCCATTCATTACTTTGCCTATATAAGAACCAAGTGGTATGGCAAGTATTACAAGAATTACTAAATAAATAAAATATTGTACGATAGTAGATGTCATTGTTTATCTCCTCCCATAAGAATTACAAAGTAGTAAATTAATAAAATTGTTGCAATTAAACCAATTATCCAAATTAGTATTTGCATTACTCATACCTCCTTTTTTTATAACTTAAGTATAAAAATCTAAAGTTTAAAAAGGTATTAAGACTTAGGGGAGGAGTATTAAAATAGTATTAAGATTAGTTTTAAGAATTCATGTTACTAAAAATTTGCATAAAAAAATCGGAGGCCTAGGCTTCCGATTTTTTATATCATCAAAATAATATTTATTTTATAACAATTAAATCTTTAGTTACGTTGTTTAATACTTCGCATCCATCTTCAGTTATTAATACTAAATCTTCTATTCTAACTCCAACTTCACCTGGTAAATATACACCTGGCTCAACTGAGAATACCATACCTGGTTTTAGAATAGCTTCATTTACAGAAGAAACATCACCAAATTCATGGCATTCCATTCCTATAGAGTGACCAGTTCTATGAGTGAAGTACTCTCCATATCCCTTTTCTGTTATGTAGTCACGACAAGCGTTATCTACATCACAGAATCTGTTTCCAGGTTTACAAGCAGCTATACCTCTTAAGTTAGCTTCTTTAACTATTTCATATACTTCTTTACCTTTTTCAGAAACTTCTCCAATAAACACTGTTCTAGTCATATCAGAACAATATCCATCTTTTACACAACCTAAGTCAAGAACAACAGAATCTCCAAACTTACCTTTAGAGTTATCTGATTCATGATGAGGATCAGCAGCATTAGCACCATATCCTATTATTGGATCAAAAGAGTGACCAGAAGCCCCACCTTCTAAGTACATTTCTAATATTTTATCTGCCATTTCTAATTCAGTATAACCATCTTTAACAAGTGGCATTAATCTTTCCATAACACTGTCATTTAATTTAGATGCAGCTCTCATTAATTCTTGCTCTTTCTCATCTTTTATTTGACGTATATCATCTACTATAAATGATCCATCAATAAATTTAGTAGCATTTAATTTACTCATTAAAGGCAATAAGAACTTAGCTGGCCATACTTTATCTATACCAACTACAGTATTTTCTCTCATACAGTTGGCTAACATACCTACATAATCATCAGTATCATCAAAGTAAACTATTTCAGCTCCTTCAATTGGAGTAGATTGTGGGAATAATTTACCTATAAAGAATTTATGATTACCTTCTACATCAAGGTAAAGTGCAAGCATTCTTTCTCCACAGTTTAGCATACGTCCTGTTAAATAGCATATAGAAGCTGGATCAGCTACTATTAATTGAGGAATATCGTTTTCCTTCATTGATGTAATAATTCTTTGTAATTTAATTTGATCCATTAATAAATCCCCCTATTGTAAATACAAATTAATTAATCTAAAATTTAATTATTTAAATTAACTAAGATAATTGTAGTATTCATGTATAATAAAGTCAATATTAGTCATTTAAAACTTTAAAAAATAAAAAGTAAAATTCTTTGATTTTACGAAATAATTTAAATAGTATAGAAAAATGATGTATATATGTAATATGAAGATGCAATGTGGAGAATAATAGGATATTTATATAAAAATAAAATAATATATGGTGTAATTATTCTGAGATTATATTATAATTACAGATGATAATACATGTTAAATGCAAATATATTTTCAAATGAAATAATTATATTCAAATGTATATAACTTGTAGACAACTTAATATCAAATGTTTTACAAAATATTATATTTAGGGGTGGATAGTATATGAGTATAGCAAGTAGGGTATCTGCACTTAGAAAAATAATGGAAGAGAGAAACATTGATGCTTACATTATTCCTTCTGCAGACAATCATCAAAGTGAGTATGTTGGGGAACATTTCAAATCTAGACAATTTATTTCGGGTTTTAAAGGTTCAGCAGGAACTGTAGTAATAACTAAGGAAAAAGCAGGGCTGTGGACAGATGGAAGATACTTTATACAAGCTGAAAAAGAGCTATCAGGAAGCGGTATTGATTTATTCAAAATGGGTGAAGAAGGCGTACCAACTGTTAATGAGTTTGTAATAGAAAATATGCCGAAAAATGGTATATTAGGATTTGATGGCAGATTAATATCAGCAGGTGAGGGTTTAGAACTTAAAGCAGAGTTAGAAAAGAAAAACGTTATTATTAAATATGATGAAGATCTTATTGATTCTGTATGGGAAGATAGACCTAGCATATCTGAAGAAAAAGCTTTTGTACTAGAAGAAAAATATGCTGGAGAGAGCTTCCAATCAAAAATAAATAGAATAAGAAATGTAATGAAAGAAAATAGTGCAACAATTCATGTGGTTACAACGTTAGACGAAGTAGCCTGGATATTTAATATAAGAGGAAATGATGTAAGTTATACACCAGTAGTACTTGCTTATGCGGCTATAACTCTTGATAATGCTTATTTATTTATTGATGAGAAAAAACTTGATGATGATATAAAATTAGAATTCAATAAATCTAATATAGAAATAAGACCATATAATGATGTTTATGATTTTATAAAAAAATTAGATGATAAAGAAGTTATAATGTTAGATACAGAGAGAGTAAACTATTCTCTATATAATAATATTTCAGAAAACATTAAAAAAATAGAAATAGAAAACCCTGCAGTTTTAATGAAAGCAATAAAAAATAAAACTGAGTTAAATAATATGAAAAAAGCATATATAAAAGATGGTATAGCTTGTACTAAATTTATGTATTGGTTAAAAACTAATGTAGGAAAAATCAAGATTAGTGAACTTAGTGCATCAGAAAAATTATTACAACTTAGAAAAGAACAAGAAGGTTTTTTTGATTTGAGTTTTGAAACTATAGCAGGTTATAAAGAACATGCTGCAATGATGCATTATGCCGCAACTGAAGAAAGTGACTATGAAATAGACGCAGAGCACATGTTTTTAGTAGATTCTGGAGGACATTATTTAGAAGGAACTACTGATATTACAAGAACTTACATATTGGGAGAGATAGACGATGAGCTGAAGACTCACTACACTGCAGTAGCAAGAGGTATGATAAATCTGTCTATGGCGAAGTTCTTATATGGATGCAGAGGATACAACTTAGATATACTTGCAAGAGGTCCAATGTGGGATATGGGAATTGATTACAAATGCGGAACAGGTCATGGTGTAGGATATATGTTAAGCGTACATGAAGGGCCAAGTGGATTTAGATGGTATATAGTACCATCTAAACATGAAACCACTCCATTTGAAGAAGGGATGGTTATAACAAATGAACCAGGAATATATATGGAAGGCTCTCATGGAATTCGTATAGAAAATCAATTAGTTGTTAAAAAACTAGAGAAAAATATAAATGGACAATTTATGGCATTTGATACAATAACTATGTGTCCAATAGATTTAGATGGAATTAATCCAAGTTTAATGACTGAAAGAGAAAAATCATTTTTAAATGACTATCATAAGAATGTATATGAAACAATCAGTCCTTATTTAAGTGATGAGGAAAGAAGCTGGTTAAAAGAATATACAAGAGAAATATAATATTTAGTTATTATTGTGGAAAATGGCAATAAAATATAATACAAAAGTTTGAGGCCAAATTAGGGAGTTTGTAACTAATAAAGATGTAAGATTATATCTTTATTAGTTATCATAAAACTGTGTATGACGTAATCAGCCATATTTATTAACAGCTTAGGAAATGACTGATTAGAAAAGATACACAAGAAATACATTATATATGGGGGACAACATGGAAAACACAGTTAAATCAAAAAAGAGACCTTTAGCTTTCTACCTATGTTCAAGCACTTTCTCATTTGAAAGAGCTGCATATTATGGAAGTAAAGGAATATTATTATTATTTATTGCGGCAAGTGTTGCAACAGGTGGATTAGGGCTTACATCAGACCAAGCAGCTTTAGCAGTTGCTAATTTAGTTGCATTCACTTATTTAGCACCAATATTTGGTGGTATGATTTGTGATAGATGGATAGGAGCTAGATACGCTATACCAGCAGGAATGTTAATAATGGGTGCTGGTTATTTTATAGGAGCTAATGCTACAGATATAACAGGAATCAATATAATGATAGCTTTAGTTGCTTTAGGTACAGGTTTATTTAAAGGTAATTTATCTGCATTAACAGGTACTTTATTTGCTGATCAAGATCAACTTGATTCAGCATTCTCAACACAGTATAGTTTTATAAATACAGGTAGTTTCTTTGGAACAACTTTCTTTGGGTTTGCTTATATGTACTTATTTAATAAAGGAAAAGTTTTAGGATTTACAGCATGCTTTAAATTCTCAGCTGTTATAATGATAGTAGGAGCAATAATATTTGTTTTAGGGTGGAAGTTCTTAGGTGAACATGGTAAAAAACCATTCTTAGCTGGCCAAGAAAAAAATGATAATGCTGAAAATGATACAAAATCACCATTAACTATAATAGAAAAGAAAAGAATTATGGCTATAGTTTTAGTTTCTACTTTCTCGGTAATATTCTGGTTATTCTGGTATGTTACTTATTTAGCAGTTTATGATTATGGTGGAGCTTTTGTAGATATGTCTATAGGAAACTTTGAAGTACCTTTATTATGGTTTGATTCAGAAAATGCATTATTATGCATACTTCTTGGGCCAATCTTAGGTTCTTTATGGTATAAATTATCTCAAAGACCACAAGGAGACTTATCTCTATTTAAGAAAACAGGTATAGGATTAGCATTCCTAGGAGTTGCATTTTTAATGTTAGTTGGGGCTGAATTTACAAGAGGTATAGGTGCTCCAGAGACAGCGAAGGCTTCTATAGGATGGATAATAGCATTTGGATTCTTCTTAAGTTTAGGAGAAATGTGTTTCTCTCCACTTGGGAATTCATTTGTAAGTAAATACGCTCCAAAGAAATACTTAGCAGTATTAATGGGAGTTTGGACTTTTGCTACTTTTATAGCTGGTAAAACTCATGGAGCTATATACAACTTTACTAAACAATTCGATATGATAATAGTTTACACTGTAATACCAGTAATCTTATTTGTTTGTGCAGTATCATTATTTGCATTAGATAAAAAATTAAGTACATTAGTTGCTGATGATGATAGTGAAGATGCTGACAAAATGGCAGTTTAATATTGTCGTAGATTGATATGAAATAAATACTTAACTGGGTTCTGAGCTGTTACAGAGCCCAGTTTTTGTTTTATTAATATATATTTATAAGGAGAGTAATAATATGAGAGCATATGAAAGAATGTTGAACTATGTAAAAGTTTGGACTACTAGTGATAGTAGTAGCGATGCTGTGCCTTCTACTTCTCGTCAATTTGATTTAGCTAAGCTATTAGTTGAAGAAATGAAAGAGTTAGGAATAGAAGATGCTCACGTAGACGATAAAAGTTATGTCTATGGAACTTTAGCTGCAACAAAAGGATATGAAGATAAAGCTAAACTAGGGTTTATAGCTCACTTAGATACCTCAGAAGATATAAGTGGACAAAATGTTAATCCACAAATTATAGAAAATTATAATGGCGAAGATATAGTTTTAGGGGATAGTGGAAGAGTTATAAGAGTTTGTGATTTTCCACATTTAAAAAGTTTTAAAGGAAGAACTTTGATAACTACAGACGGAACAACTTTACTTGGTGCAGATGATAAAGCAGGTATAGCAGAAATAATGACTGTTATAGAAAGAATACAAAAAGAAAATATACCTCATGGCAAAATATGTATAGGATTTAATCCAGATGAAGAAATAGGAGCTGGAGCTCATAATTTTGATGTTGAAAAATTTGGTGCTGACTTCGCATACACTTTAGATGGATGGCTAGAAGGACAAATAGAGTATGAAAACTTTAATGCATCTTCTGCAACATTTGAGATAAAAGGTATAAATGTTCATCCAGGTAGTGCTAAAGACATAATGGTTAATTCTCAACTATTAGCAATGGAGATAAACTCGATGTTACCAAAAGAAACTCCAGCTACTACTGAAGGGTATGAAGGATTCTATCATTTAATGGAGACAACAGGTTCAGTAGAATACTCAAAACTTGTTTATATAGTAAGAGATCATGATGCAGACAAATTTGCTGCAAGAAATGAATTCTTAGAGAATATAGCGAGAACTATGAATGAAAAATATGGTGAAGGTGTAGTAACTCTTACTATAAAACAACAATATAGAAATATGAAAGAACAAATAGAGCCATGTATGCATTTAATAGATAATGCTAAAAAGGCAATAAAAGCAGTAGGATTAGAGCCAACTGTAGATGCTATACGTGGAGGAACTGATGGGGCTCAACTTAGTTTCAAAGGACTTCCTTGCCCAAACTTAGGAACTGGTGGAGCTGCTTATCATGGAGCTTGCGAACATATAAGTGTGGAAGGTATGGATAAAGTTGTTGATATAGCTGTTGAGCTAGTTAAGATATATGCTCAAATGTAATATATTATAAATTATAAGGAAACTGATCTAAAATAAGATCAGTTTTTTTACATGCTATGACATTATAATATTCTTACAGTTGTGGATAAGCTATATAATTAAGGAATATCAACAACTATAAAATTGTAAAAAATTACTTTTGAACAACGGAGTTGCCTGAAGTGGTAACGAAATGATTCGCCAACACGTTGCTCAAAGGCATTTCGTTGGCGATACGAGTGAAGCGAATTTTTTATTTAAATTAGTAATTTTATATTAATCATTTATATAGATAAAAATTAAAGTGATTCATTTGTTTTTGAATATTGCAATATTGCTATCCCATTCTCTATTATGTAAGAATCAAGATGTAAGTCTATTTTAAGATTATTTTCAAGGAATAGAGGTATGCCTTTGCCTAAAATTGTAGGTATTATTCCAACTATAAATTGATCTATAATATCAGCTTTAAGAAAGTTATCTACTAAACCTCCTCCACCGAATAAGAATATGTTTTTACCTTCATTTTTAAATTTTAGTATTGTTTCGCATAAATTATCATTTATAAAATGATAATTTTCATAGTCATCCATTGTTTCTGATGTGGCTATATATACTGGCTTTTCTTTGTAATCTTTATGAAAGCCCTGATCATAGCAATTTTTACCCATTACTATAACATCGATATCCTCTAAAAAGTTTCCAAAGTCCCATTTATTATTAGTATTTAACGAATTGTCATCATTTCCAACTATCCAGTCGAATCCTCCGTTTTCGTCAGCTATATATCCGTCTATACTTATTGCTAAATTTAATATTACTTTTCCGTCCATAACATACATCCTTTCATTTTTAATTAAGTTTATTATTATATAAAATTTATATAATAATAAAAATAGAGGTATTAAAGCAATTAATCCCTCTATTTTTATTATTGATCTTTTTTTATTAACCAAGAATAATAACCCTTGTCATTTTTTTCGTATTTAAGTATGGCATCAAACTTATTTCCATCTTTACCAGTTAAGGATTTCACCTTAGCTTCACCTTTTTTTAGCAAGCTTTTTACCATAGTTTTAGTAGGTTTCTTTTTAAATAACTGTAAATATTTATCGTCTTTAAAAATACCATATTTACAGTTAGTATAATTAGTACATAAGAAGCCTTTAGAGTTTTCCAGAACATCTCCGCCACATACTGGACATTTACCTAAAGGAGTATTATCGTTTGATCCAGAACTTTTAGTTGTAACAGATTTAGAAGATGTAGATTTTTTAGATGATGATATAGATTTATCACTTACAAACCTCTTAGTTTTAGCATTATAAGTAAAACTTTCTGTACTTATTTTTCTAGGCCTATCATTTTTAATTAAATTAACACTATTCCAAATAAAACTCATAATGTTATTAAGATATTCTTTTCTTGTATATTGCCCTTTTTGAATATCGCTTAAACTTTTTTCTAGTTTACCAGTATAATCCACGTCAAATAATTCTTTGACAGGGAAAATTTCTACTAGATTTTGACCTAAATCAGTTATAGCGTAAGACTTACCTTTTTTACTTACATATCCAACTTGACCGATTTTCTTAAGGACATCAGCACGAGTTGCAGAAGTACCTATAGAGTAACCAGATAATACTGTTGTATCTTCCTCAGGTACATTTTTACCACAGTTTTTCATGGCTTTAAGTAAAGTATCTTCTGTATATGGCTTAGGAGGAGTAGTTTGTTTACTTATAGGTTTTACTTCTATAACATCAACTGCCTCATTTTTATCCATCATAGGAAGTAAATCATCTTTTTCTTCTTTATTATAAACTTCTAAATATCCTTTAACCTTAAGGACTTTTCCTTTTGTAATGAATATATTTTTATTCACATCAGTTTTTATTTCTGTATTTTCATACTCTGCAGGTGGCATAAAGTTAGCTATAAATCTATCCTTGATGGCATTGTAAACAATAGCTTCATCAGGCGTTAATTTAGTTGGTACTATATAAGTTGGTGTGATGGCACTATGGCTATCAACCTTTGAAGAGTCAAAAACTCTTTTTGTTTTAGTAAATTTAATTTTACTTTCATAAGGTAGGCCCTTTTTTAATTTGTTTAAAGTATCAGAAGTTTTATCGACTAAGCTTTCTTCTAGGAAAACTGAGTCAGTCCTTGGATAAGTAATATATCCACCTTTACCTTTACCTTCATACAAAGACTGACAGACTGTAAGGACCTTGTCAGATGTAAAATTACTATACTTTGAAGTAATATAACCTTGCAGTGAAGTTAAAGAAAATAATTTAGGAGCATATTCTTTAGAAGTAGTTACTTTTTTATCAGTTATGATACCTTCTTTAGAAGTAATACTATCAATTATTGCTCTAGCTTCTTCTGGTGTATCAAATTTACTATTTTTATTTTTTACTAATTTACCTTTATATTCACCGTTTTTACATCTAAAACTTCCTTCTATTTCATAATAAGTTTTTGGAACAAAGTTTCGAATTTCCATATCTCTATCATAAACAAGTTTTACAGTTGGAAGAATTACACGTCCTATATTTAATAACTTTCCATTACCATATTTAAGTGTTGCAATAGAAGTAAAGTTTATACCTATTAACCAGTCTGTTATTAATCTTGTATATCCTGCTGCTTGTAAGTTTCTCATATCTTCTTCATCTTTAAGATTTTGAAGACCTTTTGTTATATCTTGAGGTGTCCATTCGTTTACTAATATTCTTTTTACAGGCTTTTTATTTTTTGCCATAAGAAAAATTAAAAAGGCAATTAGTTCACCTTCACGGTCATTATCTGTTGCATTTATAATATATTCAATATCATCTCTATGTAATAGAGTGTTAATTACATCAAATTGATTTTTTTTAGAATCTTCAACTTTAAATTTAAATCTATCTTGCGGGATAAATGGAAAATTCTCCATCTTCCATGATCCAGAGTATCTATCCTTATCATAATCCTTCATATCATATAAAGAAACTAAATGTCCAAATGCATAAGTAATAATATATCCATTTCCTTCAAAATATCCATTACATCTTACATTGGCACCTAAAAAGGATGCAATAGTTTTAGCGACAGATGGCTTTTCTGCTAAAATAAGTTTCATTTTCTACCTCCTTTTGAACATTTACAATATTACCATAGAATAGGTGTTCTCTCAAGTATTTGCAAATTAAATTCTTACACTCTTACATATTATTATATATTGTAGTAAAATATAAAAGTATTTAAAATTGGATATAATAGTTAAACTTTAAAAGGAGATTAAGAAATGAAAAATATTAAAATTCAATATCTTAATGATGAGATAAAAAGATTAGAATACATAGATGGAAAATCTGATTGGATAGATTTAAGAGCAGCTGAAAAAGTTGAATTAAAAGCAGGAGAGTTTAAATTAATTCCGTTAGGTGTGGCTATGGAATTACCAAAAGGTTATGAAGCTCATATAGTACCAAGAAGTAGTACTTTCAAAAACTTTGGTATAATTCAAACTAATCACTGTGGAATAGTAGATAATACATATTGTGGACCAAATGATTGGTGGTTTATGCCAGCATTTGCTCTTAGAGACACAGTAATAGAAGTAAATGATAGAATATGCCAATTTAGAATTCAAGAAAACCAACCTAAGATAGTTTTTAATGAAGTTGAAAAGCTTCAAGCAGAAGATAGAGGCGGAATTGGAAGCACAGGTAAACAATAATAAATTGATATAATAATAGGTCAGCAAAGTAATTGCTGGCCTATTATTATATCCAAAAACTAGTAAATTACTCATGTAAATAATGTAAATACCCTTAGTATTATGGACAAATACTTACATTTTTGTAATAATACTAATAGTAATATTTGAAAGTATTTAGGTAAGCTATATTTAAAATTGACAATATATATAAAATAACATTGGGAGAGGAGTTGAGTGAATTATAACTTATAATAAGTTATAATACATTTATGAGTATTGATAAGAAATACGTTTTAACAGGATTAGTAGCATCATCAATAATGTTACATACAGGAATGACGACAGCATTTGCGGATACTGAATATAGGATCATAACAGCAGATGCAGTAAACTTTAGAAGTGGACCATCAACAAGTTATTCATCAATTGGGAAGTTTAACAAAGGTGATAAAGTAGAGTACTTAGGTGAAAGCGGTTCTTGGATAAAAGTTAAATATTCTAGTAAAACAGGATATGTTTATGGCGATTATGTGGAGAAAGATACATCAAGCACTAAAACGACGAAGTATGTAAATGCTTCATCATTAAACTTTAGAAGTGGACCATCAACAAGTTACTCAGTAATAGGGAAATTATCAAGTGGAGATAAGGTTGAAGTAATATCAACATCAAATGGATGGTCAAAAATAAAATATGATGGCAAGACAGGATATGTTTCAAGTAAATATTTAAGTAGTAGTGCTCCAGAATCAAGTACTACAACAATAAAATATGTAAATGCTTCATCATTAAATGTTAGAAGTGGGCCATCAACAAATAACTCGGTAATAGGAAAGTTATCAAGTGGAGATAAGGTTGAAGTAATATCAACATCAAATGGATGGTCAAAAATAAAATATAATGGCCAAACAGGATATGTTTCAAGTCAGTATTTAAGTAGTACTGCTTCAGATAGTTCTACTTCGACATCTTCATCAGCAAGTAAAGTTATATCACTAGCTAAGACTTTACTTGGAAAGCCATATGTATGGGGAGCTCAAGGCCCAAGTAGCTTTGATTGTTCAGGTTTTACATACTACGTATTTAAAAATTCAGTAAATGTTACTATACCAAGAGTTTCAAAGGATCAAAGTAAGTATGGTACTTCTGTAAGTAAAAGTAATTTAAAAGTTGGTGATTTAATATTCTTTGATACAAATGGATCAAATGATGGAAATGTTAGTCACGTTGGAATATATATGGGTAACAATGAGTTTATACACGCTTCATCAAGTAAAAAGAAAGTTGTAATATCGCAAATGAGTTCTTATTATAATGGAGCTTTTGTAAATGCTAGAAGAGTATTATAGACTGTAAACTGTCTCTATTTTTAGAGACAGTTTTTTTACATAAAAATATACAAACACAAATATCTATAAACATGCATATATTTACAATAATAGAGCTTTTCTCTGTTAAAATTATCAATAGGACTTGATAATCTTATAATATTAAATTATAAGAGATGATATGAGTGAAATTATAGAAAATAAAATAAAAAAAGTTAATACAGATAATTTGAATTTTAGAAAGGGACCATCAACTGATTATGAAATAATACAATAACTACCTAAGAATAGTGAAGTAGAAATATCACCACAGTCAGATTGATGGACTCTAGTTAGATATAAGATACACTTGGATTTTTATCGAGAACAAATATTTAAGTGATAAAACTACAGATATTAATCAAATAACCATCTCTGCAAAGGCAGCCAAAATAATTGAATATGCTAAAACTTTACTTGGAAAGAAATATGTGTGGGCGGACGAAGTTCCTAATACATTTGATTGTTCTAGGTTTACTTGGTATGTATATAAAATATAGCTAATATATCTTTACCACGCACATTTAAGGAGCAAGGAGCTTACGGGACATATATAAGTAAAGAAGATCTACAACCATCAGATTTAGTATTTTTGATACTGTAGGAGCTAAAGGTAATGTTATTTCTCATGTAGGAATTTATATAGGCAATAATCAATTTATACATTCATCTTCAGGTCAGGGTAAAGTGGTAATTTCTCAATTAGATAGCAATTATTATTCAAATGCTTTTGTAAATGGAAGAAGAGTATTGAAATAATTTTAGCCGCCTCTTAAAAAGGGGCGGTTTTTTAATTTACATATTTATACAAAAAACAAATATGCTATAATTTCAACAGAGGGCATGAAGTTTGTAAGGGGGGAGAAAAATAGATAATTATGAATTTGCAAAATCATATGAAGAAAGCTTAACTTTATACGATAAAAAAATAAAGGGGATCTACTATACACCCAAAATAATAGTTAAATACATATTAGAAGAAATGTTTAAAAATCACAATATAGTCAAAAATCCAGAACCTAAGATTTTAGATTTATCATGTGGGTGTGGGAACTTTTTAATAGAAGTTTATGATGTGCTATATACACTAATAAAAAATAATATAGAAGAAATAAATAAGAAATATGGTGAAGAATACATTAATAATATAAGTGATCATATTATAAGTAAATGCATTTATGGTGTAGATATAGATAAAGATGCAATAAATATATTAAAACAAACTTTAAATAAAAAGAAATTATATTATGACAATGAAGAAAAAGACACTCCAATAATCATAAACAATATAAGTTGTGAAGATGCTCTAAGGAAAGAGTATTTCATTAAATTTGATTATATTGTAGGAAATCCACCTTATATAGGTCATAAGATGTTAGATAAAGAATATAAAAAATTTTTATTAAGTGAATATAAAGAAGTTTATAAAGATAAGGCAGACGTGTATTTTTGTTTTTATAAAAAAGCTTTATCCTTAATAAATGATAAGGGGAAAATTGGATTTATTACACCGAGGTATTTTTTAGAAAGTCCATCAGGTAAATTTCTTAGAGATTATCTTTGGAGCAGTTGTAATATAAAAAAAATTATAGACTTAAAAAATGTTAATGTGTTTAAAAACTTAGGTATAGCAACTCTCATAGCTATTTTAGAGAAAAAAACAGATTATAATATATTAGCTACATATAAAATAAGAGATAGTATAAATATTGATAATATAAAAGACCTAAAGATATTATTAGATGGTGATAAATGTGAGAAAATAAGCATTAATCAAAAATATTTACAAAATGATTGGATAATACTTAATCATGAAGAAAAAATACTTTATGATAGAATAGAGGAAAAAAGTGAATATACTTTAGAGGATATATGTATAAGTTTTCAAGGAATAATTACTGGTTGCGACAAGGCATTTATATTAAATAACCAAGATGAAAGAATAAAACATATTGATAAAAAACTTTTAAAGTCATGGATAAAAAATAGAAATGTAAATCAATATATAATAGAAGAAAGTGATCAAAAATTAATTTATTCAAATGATATTGAGGAGATTAATAATTATCCCTATATTGAAGAAAAATGCTTTAAACCTTACAAAAATAAATTAGAAAACAGAAGAGAGTGTATTAAGAAAGTTAGAAAATGGTATGAACTTCAATGGGGCAGAGATACAAGTTTATTTGAAAGAAGAAAAATAATGTATCCATATAAAAGTTCTAATAATAAGTTTGCTATAGATAACAACAATAATTTTAGCAGTGCGGATGTGTATTCATTCTATATAAAAAAAGAGTATGAAAAGGTATTTTCATATGAATACATAGTTGGAATATTAAATAGTAAAATATATGATAGATATTTTAAAATGATAGGAAAATGTATGGGAAATAAAATATATGATTACTATCCAAATAAAGTGATGAAATTAAAGATATTTAAAGATAAGAATTATAATGAAATAGAAGATACTAGCAAAAAAATAATTTCTATAAAAAAAGAAGTTGAAATGAGCAAAAATAGAGTAAAGTTGCAAGGTAAAAAAAATATCCTTAATAAGGAAATTAATTACCTTGAAAATGAAAGCCATTTCCTGCAAAATAAAATTAACGAATTAATTAATAAATCACTTAACTTATAGCACTTTTGCCAAGTTTAATTCATATAATAAGACAATGAATTATTTGGAGGTGAGATAAGTGATAAATATGAACATAAATGAAGATGAAAAAAGAGTTTATATTGATGTAAGTGGTTTTATAAGTAAAAAAGAGGCAAGTAATTTTTTAAACACTTATAAACAGACTATGAAAAACAAAAAAATATCATTATATAAGTTGGTAGTTTCACCGTCTTTCTTTGAATGTGAAGATGAAGAAGATATAAGAACAGTATGTATGTCTTTCTTAAAAACAGGATATAAAAAAATTTATCTTGTAGATGAAGAAAATTATATAATGAACAACTTATCACTAAAACCGATAGAAAAGAAATTATTTTTAAAGTCAGTTAAAGTTGTAAATACCAAAGGGGCTATAAAATAACATGGAAAAAATATGGAGAATGTATTATATTATATATATTCTCCATGAAAAGTTAGGTGATAAAATGAAAAAAGGTCTTGTATTAGAAGGTGGGGGAACAAAAGGCGCTTATCAAATAGGAGCATATAGAGCCTTGAAAGATTTAGGGATACAGTTTACTGGCATAGCAGGAACTTCTATAGGAGCATTAAATGGGGCACTTATTGTTCAAGGAGATTTTGATGCTATGGAAGATATTTGGGTAAACTATGATTATAAAAGCTTTATGAATATAGATGAAGATACATATGAAAGATATAAAAATCTTGAAATGAAGGCAAAAAATTTTCATGATGTAGTTGAACTAATGAATAAAGCTAGAAAAAACCAAGGGATAGATATAAGCCCACTTAGAAAACTATTAGAGGAAAAAATCGATGAAGACAAAATAAGAAAGTCTAATATAGACTTTGGTATAACTACAGCATATTGGGATGGTAAGATATTCCCAAAGCTTCTTTATACAGATGATATACCAGAGGGAAGATTAGTAGATTACTTAATAGCAAGTGCATCATTACCTATATTTCAATTGGACAAGCTTGATGACAAACTTTATCTAGATGGAATGTTTTCTGACAATATACCAATTAATATGTTGGCACAAAAGGGATATGATGATATAGTAGTAATTAGATTAGTTGATGACTTCCTTGGAAGGATGATAATAAATCGATATCAAGATTTAAATTTAAAAGTTATAGTACCATCTCAGTATTTGGGAGGTTCACTTAACAAAGATAAGGATCATATTGAAACAAATATAAAGCTTGGATATCTTGATACAATGAAAGCTTATAAGAGGTATGATGGTGTTAATTATTTCTTCAATCTTGACTGTAAATATAACGAAGATTATTGCTTTAATAAAATCTGTAATCTAAGTAAGGATACAATAAATGATTTATGTTATTTATTGAATATAAAAAAAGATATAAATCGAAGAACATTGATGGAAAATATAATACCTAAAATTATTGAGGTTTTAGATATTGATAAAAGCTCAACCTACAAAGATATTTTTTACAGTATATATGAAAGAAAGCTTGAGGAAAATAATATAAATAGGATTGAACTTTATGATTTTAATAAAGTAGTCCAAGTTTGTAATAAACAAATGAATGATGATAAGTTACTTGTCACTCACTCAATTAGTAAATTAGCGAAAATAATCACTAATTTGATTATTTATGATTTTAATAAACAAAAATAAGCTAATTATTTAATTAAATTTTTTAATTTGCCTGGAGGTTGTAAAATGGAAAAGTTAGTAGTAATCAAAAATGAAACAGGTTTACATGCAAGACCAGCTGGTATGTTTGTAAAGAAAGCATCAGAATTCACTTCAACAGTTGAAGTAAAATGCAAAGGTAAAGTAGTAAACGCTAAATCAATAATGGGAATAATGAGTTTAGGCCTTGGAAAAGGTGAAGAAGTAACTATATGTGCAGCTGGTGCAGATGAAGAAGCAGCAGTTAATGCTTTAGTTGAATTAGTAGAATCTGGATTTGGTGAATAATCCAATAGAAGCCTGGGTATAAATTACCCAGGTTTTAATGTAAATAATATCTTTAGGAGGAGAATCAACATGTTAAAGGGAATAGGAGCATCTCCAGGGATTGTATTGGGGAAAGCATTAGTAATTGAGGATACAGAATTAGTAATAGAAAGAAAATCGATAACTGATTGTGAGGCAGAAGTAGCAAAATTAAGATCTGCAGTTGAAGTTTCAAAAGAAGAATTAACAAAGGTTAAGGAAAAGGCTTTAGCAGAACTTGGTGAGCATGAAGCTGAAATATTTGAAGCACACTTATTAGTATTGGAAGATCCAGAACTAGTAGAATCTGCTGTTAGCAAAATAAACGATGAAAAAGTTAATGCAGATTTTGCATTAAATGAAATAAAAGAAATGTTCGTAGCTATGTTTGAATCTATGGACAATGAATATATGAGAGAAAGAGCTGCTGATATAAAAGACGTAACAAATAGAGTGCTTAGACATATATTAGATGTAAAAGTTGTAGATTTAGCTGACTTAGCTGAAGAAGTAGTACTAGTTGCTCATGACTTAACACCATCTGATACAGCAACAATGGACAAGAAAAAAGTTTTAGGTTTCTTAACAGATATAGGTGGAAGAACTTCTCATACTGCTATAATGTCTAGAACATTAGAAATAGCTGCTATAGTTGGTTTAAGTGATGCTACTAAAGAAATCAAAGATGGTGATTTTGTAGCATTTAATGGAGATACTGGTGAAGTTATAATAAATCCAGATGAAGAAACTATAGCTACATATAGAAAATTAAAAACTGATTTTGAAGAATACAAAAAGGCTTTAGAATTGTTAAAAGGGCAAGCAACTGTAACTACTGACGGAAGACATGTGGAACTTGCAGGTAACATAGGTACTCCAGGAGATGTAGACGGTCTAATAAAGAATGATGCTGAAGGTGTAGGACTTTATAGAACAGAATTCTTATATATGGATAGAAGTGATTTCCCAAGTGAAGAAGAGCAATACAATGCTTACAAAGCAGTACTTGAAGGAATGGATGGAAAACCAATAGTTATAAGAACTCTTGATATAGGTGGAGATAAGAAATTAGATTATCTACCAATGGATGAAGAAATGAATCCATTCTTAGGATACAGAGCGATAAGACTTTGCCTAGATAGAAAAGAAATATTTGTAACTCAACTTAGAGCTTTATATAGAGCTAGTGTTCATGGAAAATTAAGAATAATGTTCCCAATGATATCTTCATTAGAAGAATTATTACAAGCTAAAGAAGTTTGTAAAGAAGTTAAAGCACAGTTAAAAGCTGAAAATATAGCTTATTCTGATGAAGTAGAAGTTGGTATGATGATAGAAGTTCCATCTGCTGCAGTAATATCAGATGTTCTTGCTAAGCATGTTGATTTCTTCTCAATAGGAACTAATGACTTAATTCAATATACTTGTGCAGTTGATAGAATGAATCAAAAAATAAGCTACTTATATAACCAATTTAATCCAGCTGTACTTAGACTTATAAAAATGGTTATAGATAATGCACACAAAGAAGGCAAATGGGCTGGAATGTGTGGAGAATCTGCAGGGGATCAATTAATGATACCAATATTACTTGGATTTGGATTAGATGAATTCTCAATGAGTCCAATATCAATATTACCTGCTAGAAAATTAATAAATTCAGTAAGCTTTGAAGAAATGAAAGAATTCTCAGAGGAAATATTATCTCTAGGGACTGCAGAAGAAATAAAAGCTTATGTAAAAAAAACTTTTAATAAATAATTAACTTAAATGATATAAAGTAAGCTATCTTGCAAAAGATAGCTTTTTTTACATAATTTATATTTATTAACTATAATATAGATGAATTTGGAGGATATATGTATATTTTAGAAAATGAGGATCTAATAATAGAGAGTAAAAGTAGTGGAGCGGAATTAACAAGAATATATTCGAAGAAGTATAACAAAGAAGTTCTTTGGAATGGAGACAAGAAATATTGGGGGAGGCAGTCACCGATACTTTTTCCTATTGTAGGACGATTAAAGGAAAATGAAACTCTAATAGAAGATAAAATATATAATATTAATCAACATGGATTTGCTAGAGATATGGATTTTGACTTAATTAGTATAGATAAAAAGTCTATAACGTATAAGTTAACTTCAGATGAGAAGAGTAGAGAAATATATCCATATAATTTTAATCTTTTTATCTCATACACAATAATCGATGAAAAAGTTAAGATTACTTGGAAAGTTGAAAATATAGACTCGCAAGAAATATATTTTTCAATAGGAGGGCATCCAGCTTTTAATATTTCATCACCAGAGAACTTAATTGATTATTATATTGAATTTAAGTGTAGAAAGAATGTGAATAAAATTAATTTAGAGGGCCCTTATTATGGTGAAATAGAGGAAATAGAATCTTTGCCTATATTGGAGCTGAATTCTAGCGTATTTGAAAATGATGCTATAATTTATACGAATATAGATAAAGTTTCATTAAAATCAAGCAAAGAAGAATTCTATATTAATATAAATATTAAAGATTTTCCGTTGGTAGGGATATGGACTCCATATTATAAAGATACGAATAGTACAGCACCATTTATTTGTATAGAACCTTGGTATGGATTAGCTGATAGTGTTGACTCTAATAAGATATATAAAAATAAAAAATATATTAATAAGTTAAATATTGGAGAGAGTTTTGAAGTTAGTTATGATATTGAAATAAAGTAGATAAAATAAGTTTTATTGTTGTATACTAAAATATTAATTAATTTATTTATACAAAGGAGATATGTGTAAATGAGTGTATATGGAAATTTACAAAAAATAAGAAATGGAAAAAGAACGTATGCCATAACACCACATATTCCAGGTGGCTTTATTCTTCCCGATGATTTAATAAAAATAGGAGAAGTGGCTAAAAAATATAAAGGTGTTTTAAAGCTAACTTCTGGTCAAAGAATTTTAATTACAAATTTGAAACAAGAAGATTTACCTGCAATATGGGAAGAGTTAGGTATGGAGCCAGCTGTAAAGGTGCAAAATTCACTTAAAAATGTAGAAATATGCCCAGCAAATTATTGCAAACGATCAAAATACCCTACTATTGGTATTGGAATGAAACTTAGTAAAAAATTTCATGGCATGGAACTTCCTTGCAGAACTAAAATAGGAGTGGCAGGATGTAAAAATGCATGTACTAGTGTATATTCTAAAGATATAGGAGTAATGGTTGATTTAGATAGTACTTTTTATATTACTGTTGGTGGTAGTGCTGGATATTATCCAAGAAGTGCAGATTTAGTTACTAGAGGCTTAAGTGAAGAGGGAGCATTTAATTTAGTTAAAACTATACTTTATTATTATAAAAATACAGCTAATCCAGGTGAAAAATTAGGCGATTTTATAGATCGAATAAGTATAGAGACTTTTAGAGAAGAAGTTCTTAATCTAGCTAACTTAGAGCTTAAATTGTAATGTAAAATAGTTTGAGATTATAATGAAAATAAATACTCCTTTATGGCAATGATCAAAATATAAAGTCAATGCCGAAAAGGAGTATTTTTTATTAAGTATATATTTATTTTCTTACAGCAAATATAGCTGTCCTAGCGTTGTCATATTCATAACTACAAGTTGATAAAGTTATTATTTGATCCTTTGAACTTACAATGTCTCTACTATGCATAGATTTGCTTAATATTTTATTTAAAAATTTATTAAAATCTTCTTCATCAGTGAAACCAACATCATTATATCCGAAATCTGCATCATAAACACCTATGGCAAAGATTTCATACTCGTAGGTATCATCATCTGTTTTGAGAGTTATTATTTTATTGTTTTCAAAGAATTCCTTATCTTTAAATTTTTCCATCTGTCCAAACATGGTTGAATTTCTCATATGATGACCATAGATAACATTGTTAGAATCTGTCTTAAAATCATTTCTATAGTCTAGAAATATTGAGCCAGCGGGTAAGTAGTTTTTGTTAAAATCATGATTTAGGTAAAAATCATTGTCGCTACCTTGAACTACAGGATAATCAATATTGGTACCTTCCACATTGAGCCAAAATTTATAATCAGAGTTTATTGATAATAAACTTTTTGTAATATCGTTCATATCTTTTGAATTTTCTTTTCTATCTCTAAGTTGAGAATAAACATTGTCAGCCTTTTTATAATCTCTTAAAGTGGTATAAATTTTGTAGCCAGATATACATATTGCGACTATACAAATTAGTGTTAATAAATTAAGAAAGAATTTTTTCATTACACCTCCCCTTTCATATATAATTTTATACATTATTTTACTAAAAATAAACACAAATTAATTAAAATTGAATGGTATCTGTAATTATTATAAAAAACAATAATAAACTTAAAGTGAGAAATTATTTAAATTAATACAAAGGAGTAAAAAATGAATAATAGTTTTAATAATAATACTGAATTAAATAATAATGAAAACTCTTACACCATGATAAAGATTATAATTTTACTAATTGGATTACAGATAAGTAGAATTATATTAAAACAAGGTGCATTTTTATTTTTATCATACAATAAATTTAATGACACATTTATATCCATGAGTATAATGTTTTTCCTTACAATATTTATAATATATAAATCTAAAAAAGAAAATGTTTCGTTAAATATATTTTCTTATATGGAGAATAAAGAATCTAAAATTTATTATCTTATTGTGACTAGTGCCTTAGTACTTTTAATTTTTACCTCGCCTTCTTTTTCATCAAAGGCATCTATTGAAACTATTTTACCTTTGCTTTATACAACTGTAATGACACCTATATATGAAGAGACTATATTCAGATCTTACATCTGGAAAGTATTGGAAAAAGAAAACATGGATGAAGCAAAAGTATATTTTTTAACTACAATATTGTTTTCTATTTATCATATTGGATATATAGATACAATTATTATGACAAGTGGATTTAATCATATGGCATTAATGCTTCTTATTAAATGCTCATTAATGTTGAGTTATGGTCTTTTCATAGGCTTTTTTAGATATAAAATAAAAAACTTATATTCTTGCATATTAGTTCATAGCTTTATAAACATATTTTTAAGATGAAAATATTTATAAATTATGGATTCTAAATAGTAATTAAGTACTATAATTAAAATAAGAAAACTAATTACTATGCAATGGAGGGGCAAGATGAAAAATATTTTTAGAGAGCTTAATATAAAAGAAGATTTTTCAGAAGAGGAAGTCAAGGAATCTTATTTCAATTTGATAAAAAAATATTATGATGAGTTAAATGTAGATGACTCAGTTTTCTTCCTTGCACAAAAAAGAATAGATAGAGTTAATGAAGCATTTGAAATTATTTCATCCATAAAAGACTTTGATTATTTAGAAAGTAAATATGATGTGCTGTATACAATATGTGAAGAATATAAAAAGAAGAAAAATTACAAAAAGGCTTTGTTAATATCCGATGAGCTTATTGATTTTATACCAATTTTTCCAGATAGTTACTTATTAAAAGCTGATATATTAGTAGAACTAAATGAACATGAAGAAGCTATTAGATATTTTGAAATTGCGGAAGAAATGGAAGAGGAGGTTAAGAAAGATCAATATATACAATATCTTAAAGCACAAAGCCAGATAGAAGTTAAAAAATATGAAGATGCTATTAAAACGTTAACGAATATTACCAAATTGTATGGAGACAATCCTTTTTTCTTTTTTGATATGGCATGTTGTTATGAAGAATTAGGTAATGAAAAAATGTATAAATATTATTGTGCTAAGAGGGATAAATATTGGAAAGATCATGGAAATGATTAAGAGGGTATAATCCCTCTTTAATTATGTAAAGAAATAAATTTGTATTTATGATATTATTAATAATAAATGACAAATTTAGGGGGACAAAGATGAAATACAAATTATGTTTATTTGATTTTGATTATACTTTGGCGGATACAACGAAGCCCATAGTAGAGTGTTTTAGGCATACTTTTGAAACAATGAATTTGGATGGATTTGATAGGGAAAGGGTTATTAAGACTATAGGGTTGACTTTGGATGATGCCTTTCTAGAATTAACTGGAATAAATGATAAAGAGAAGGTTAAAGAGCTTATAGCAATTTATAGGGTTAAATCAGAGGAGACTACAATTCAAAATACTGTTTTATTTGAAGATACTATAGAAACATTAAAAGCTCTTAAGGATAATGGAGTAAAGATTGGGATAGTATCTAGTAGAATGGGAGCTAGAATAGATAAAATACTAGAACATTTAAATTGTAGAAGATATGTCGACCATATAATAGGTTATGAAAATGTATTAACTCATAAGCCTAATCCAGAAGGTTTAATTAAAGCCTTAGATTATTTTAATTGCAAAAAAGAAGAAGTATTATATGTGGGAGATAGCTATATAGATGCTAAGGCAGCCGAAAATGGGCAAATAGATTTTGTTGGAGTCACTACAGGAACTACAACACAAAAGGATTTTGAAGAATATAATAATATTAAGATAGTAAATAATTTATCATCTATACTAGATGTTATGTAGTAAATATTATTTATTATTTTAATATTCATTTATAAAAGTGGGGGATACTTATGAAAGATAAATTTGTAATCACTATTAGTAGAGAATATGGTAGTGGTGGAGGAGAAATAGGAAGAAGGTTAGCTACACATTTTGATATACCATGTTATGATAAGGAATTACTAACTATGGTGGCTAAAGAAAGTGGATATTGTAAGGAATATTTTGAAAAGTATGATGAGAAACCATTAAAGGTTTTAAGTTATTTTGGATTTGATACTTGCTCAAGTACTCTACCTATTAATCACCAATTATTTTTAAAACAATTTAATTTGATACAAAAACTTGCCAGTGAAAACTCATGCATATTTGTTGGAAGGGCATCAGATTATGTATTAAAAGAATTTGATAATGTAATTAATGTATTTATTCATGGAGATTTTGAATTTAGAAGAAAAAGAGCGATAATTGAACATAATGTAAAAGAAGAAATAAGTGCTTCTGTTGTGAAAAAAATAGATAAAGAAAGAGCATCTTATTATAAATACTATACAGATTCATACTGGGGAGATGCAAAGAATTATCACATATGCTTAGATACCAGCTTTATGGGAATAGATGAAGCTATAAGAATAATAATAGACTTTATTGAAAAAGGATACAAATAATAAATTTATATTTTTCTTGAAAAATATATTACTATGTATAAAGAATAGATTTTTATAAAATGGTAATTTATTACAACGTTAAAAGAGAATTAAAGTATAATAGACTGTAGAGTGCAGATTTTTAACAATAAATTATAAGGAGATAAAAAATGATTTCAACTGTAACTTTGAATGTATCTATTGATAAAGCATATAAAATAAAAGGTTCTGTAGAGTCTGGGAAAGTAATTAGAGTATTAGAGTGTAATAATACTGCAGGTGGAAAGGGCTTAAATGTTTCGAGGGTAATTTCTATTTGTGGAGAAGAAGTTTTAGCCACAGGATTTGTAGGTGGTCATTGTGGAGCATTAGTTGAAGAATTATTGGAAAATGATAACATAAAAAATCAATTTACACATGTAAATAGTGAGACAAGAAGTTGTATTAATATATTAGATGAGAATAATATATCGACAGAATTTTTAGAAAAAGGATCTTATGTTAATAAGAATGAGATAGATAAATTTATAGAGGACTTTAATAAAATAATAGATAATAGTAATATTATTACTATTTCAGGAAGTGTACCTCAAGGTGTGCCAACTGATATTTATGCCACTTTAATAAAAATGATAAAAGCTAAAAATAAAAAAGTTATTTTAGATGCATCGGGTGATTTATTAAAAGAGGGTATAAAAGCTTTACCAACGATGATAAAACCTAATAGTGAGGAAATGGAAAATTTATTAGGTATTAGCATTAATAATAGAGAAGAAGTAATTAAAAGTGCTATAAAACTTTATGAAAGTGGAATAGAATTAGTAGTGGTATCACTTGGAGGTGATGGTGCATTACTAGTTTGTGAAGAAGGGGTTTATCATGGAAAACCACCTAAAATTAAAGTTGTAAATACCGTGGGATGTGGAGATTCTATGGTTGCAGCATTTTCAGTGGCCATGGAAAGAGGTTATTCAAATACAGACAGTTTGAAGTATGCCGTATCTATTTCTGCAGCCAATGCAATGACTTTTTCAACAGGTAATTTCAACTCAAAAGATGCAGATAGTATATTTGAGAATACAATAATTGAAAAAATTTATTAAAAAGATGTAGATAAGTTTTTATAAAACTTATCTACATCTTTTTTTGCAAATAAAGAATAGCTAATAACGTCACTAAAAGGCAATATAAAGAATAAAGTATTGTAGAGCTATATTGAATCAAGATAGTAATTAAATATATAGGAGGAAGTAATAAAATGACTATAAAAGATAATTCAACAAATAGTAATTGTGAAGAGTGTAAAAGATGTAAAGAACCTTGCCCTTGTGGATGTGAGCGAATATGTATATGTAAATGCGATAAACTATCTTATAACAATAATAATTGTTGTTACCTACACCCAAAAGATATATGTATAGCTCAAGTTAACGATCCTAAGCTTTTTCAAATAATAACTAATAATCAAAACTTATATCTTACAGCTATACCTCTTGATATAAATACATCATCTTATAAGATTGAATCAAGTGTTATTCAAAGACCAAATGATACATTAGTAATAAATGAATCAGGTGTTTACTCTATATATGCTTCTTTAAGATATAGTTTTAAGTTCAATGAAAATGCAAAAAAAGGTGATGTACTTAGGGTAGCTTTTAAAATAAATGGAAATGATGAAGAGATTTTTGGAATAGATAATACGATAACTGTACCTAATATTGTTGACGGGGAAAGTAAAGAAATAATAAACACAATTCAAGGAAATAAGTTACAGGTTATAGATGAAAATTTACCTTATAGAATCAATATTTCATTGAAAAATTTTGAATTTGATTTAACAGTTTTAAATCAAATAATAATTTCAGATTTAATTTTAATTATTACAAAAATAGTTTAAATAAGTAAAATAAACCGATAAAACTTTATCGGTTTATTTTATATTATAATATCTTTATATAAAATTAAGTCCAGGTTTCATCATAAAGATACCTAGTACAATAATTAAAACTCCGGCATATTTGTATATTTTTTCGTTGAATGATTTACTCATTCTAGATGAAATATAAGCAAATGATAACATAATAGGAAGTGTTCCTAAGGAAAATACAAACATGGATGAAGCTCCCATTATAAAGCTCCCACTAGAGAGAGCATATAGTTGCATGGTTTGCAGAGGTCCACATGGTAAAAAACCACTTAAATAACCTACGATGAATGGATTTTTATGATTATTTACACATGTACTTTTTTTAAAAAATATAGGAAGTCTAATATTATTAAATATTTTAATTCCAATCATATGAAGTCCAGAAATTATCATAAAAATGCCGGCAACTATTTTAATAAAGCTTTGGATTTGTATAGTAGAAGAAAAAATTGAACCAAGAGCACCAACAATTCCACCAATAATAGTATAAGAGAGTATACGCCCACTATTGTAAAGTAGGGCAATTTTAAAAGATGACTTTTTATCACTTATATTATCCTTTCTATTTATAGTTTGTGTAAGTAAAATTCCTCCACACATTCCAACGCAATGAAAGGATGTAAAAAATCCTAGTATAAGTAACATAATAAAAGAAGTTTCAATACTAGTGAAAGAGTCAATTGATCCTGTTAAAGGATTATTTCCCAGGAAAAACATAGATATTACTACAATACTTAGACATAAAACTTTTATTAACATATTGTTATTTGATGAAAAACCAGAATTTTTAATAGCTAATTTAATTTTATCATCATTACATAGTTCATTTTCATAAGTAACGATAACCATAGAGTTTTTATGATCAGCATTTATATTTATAATACCTTGTAACTTATTAATTTCTTCTTCAACAACCGCTTCGCAGGAATGACATTTCATTCCATAAACATCAAAAAATTTCGTGATCTTACTCATAGTTTTACCTCAATATTAAATAAGTTTATATCATGTATATTATATTCTAAAATTATGAAAAAATAATGAAGAATAGAAATATTTAAATTTAAAAAATTCATAAAGAATATATAATTTTATGTTATTGTAAATTTATAAGGAAATTTTTAGGAGGAATTATGTTTAATATATTACTAGTAGATGATGAAAAAAAAATAACAGAAGTTGTAAAAGCTTATTTAGATAAAGAAGGTTATAATACTTTTGTAGCTCATGATGGTAATGAGGCATTAAATTTATTTCATAATAATGAGTTTGATTTAGTAATCTTAGATAGAATGTTACCAGACATAAGCGGTGAGGAAATTTGTGAAAAAATTAGAGAGACATCTTTAGTGCATATAATAATGTTAACAGCAAAAACTGAAGACGAAGATAAAATAGATGGATTTAACGTTGGATGTGATGATTATATTTGTAAACCATTTAATGTGAAAGAATTAGTTTTAAGAGTGAAGGCTGTGTTCAGAAAAATGAAAAAAGACGAAATTATAAAAGCTGGTGATGAAATAGAGATTAATACTTTATCACATGAAGTTAAAATAAGAGGAAATGATGTAAGTTTAACAAATACAGAATATAAGCTGCTATTATTATTTGTAAATAATAAAAAGAAAATTTTTACTAGAGAAGAATTACTAGAGCTAGTTACGGATGATTATTATGAAAAACTTGATAGAATTATAGATGCCCATATTAAAAATTTAAGACAAAAAATAGAAGAAGATACGAAAAAGCCAAAAATAATACAAACAGTATATGGAGTGGGGTATAAATTTGGAATTTAATAAGAAAAAATTAAATCTTAATAAGAAGTTAATATTTTATTTAGCAATGGTAATGATATGCATAATCGTTATCATGGCTGTAAGCGTAAATCTATCAGTGGAAAAGAAAACTATTTATTATTCTTCAAATATGGTTGAATTATCTAAACAATCCTTAATTAAAAGTAGAGTTCTGTTTTTACGAGATGTGAAGAACGTAATTATAGGAATATCTTTACTTATGATTATAGTTGTAATATCTATTTCTATCTTTTTATCCCAAAAGATTTCAAAGCCTATAATTGTTGTGTCAAAAATGACAGATTTTATAAAGCATGGGGGGTATGATCAGACTTTAGAATATGAAAGTTCTATTGTGGAGATAGATAATTTAATAAACTCAATTAATGAGCTCTCAAAAGAGCTATATAAAATGGAGGAAATGAGAAAAAAATTAACTTCTGATATTTCTCATGAACTTAGAACACCTTTAACAAGTATTCAAACACACTTGGAGGCAATGATAGATGGAGTATGGGAGCCATCACCAGAAAGATTAAATAGTGTAAATGAAGAAGTAATTAGACTTAGTCATTTAGTGAATCAATTAAAGAATCTTGCTAAATATGATAATGAAAAAAATAAATTGCAAATAAGTGAAGTTGATTTAAAACAATTAATTAAAAATATTATATATAATAATCAAAGTTTTGCATTTGAGAAAAATATAAAAATAGAGTATTACTTGGAAGAAATTATAGCAAAAGTAGATAAAGAAAAAATATCTCAAGTAATAGTTAATTTAATATCAAATGCCATAAGATATACTAATTGTAATTGTAAAATAGAAGGGAAAATTGTTATTAGACTATATAAAGAGAATGATTTTATTAAAATAAATATAAAAGATAATGGTATAGGAATTCCAAAGGAAAGTTTAGATTATATTTTTGAAAGGTTTTATAGAGTAGATAAGTCAAGATGTAGAAATACAGGAGGGACTGGAGTTGGACTAACTATATGTAAATCTATAATTGACTTACATAAGGGTAAAATAGAAGTAAAAAGTGAAATAAATGAAGGAAGTGAATTTATAATTACACTTCCTAGTTAAAAATTTTAATCTTCATAAAATATTCATAAAGTTATTGTAGGATGTTATTGTAGTAAGATAAATAGAATAAAAATGACTTATGAAAGGAGAAAATCATGGATACAAAAATGAATGTTGATGATATAAAAATAACTGGAATGACATGTGCATCTTGTGCAAAAGCTGTAGAAAGAGCTGTAAAAAAATTAGATTCAAGTGTAGAGGCTAATGTGAATATGGCAACAGAAAAACTAAGTATATCTTATGATAAGGATAAAGTTAAAGATGAAGATATACAAAAAGCCATAGAAAAAGCTGGCTTTGGAGTAATAAAAGAAGTAGAAAATAAGGAAGTTATAATCCCAATTGGAGGAATGACATGTGCATCATGCGTCAAAGCAGTGGAAAGAGCTGTAAAGAAGATAGATGGTGTAGAAAATATTCAAGTAAACTTGGCCACAGAAAAAGCATCTATTTCATATAAAGCAGAAAAAGTAAAATTATATGAGATAAAAGGTGCTATAGAAAAAGCTGGATTTAAAGTTCTTGAGATGGAAAAAAAGCAAAGTGTTGATGAAGACAAGATAAGAAAAGAAAAAGAGATGAATACATTGCTTGTTAAATTTATAATATCAGCTATATTTGCTGTTCCTTTATTCTACATAGCCATGGGAACTATGATACCAGCACCAATTGGACCATTACCAGTACCAGAAATAATAAATCCTAATGTTAATCCATTAAACTTTGCATTAGTTCAATTGTTTTTAACTATACCAATAATTATAGCTGGAAATAAGTTTTTCTATAAGGGAGTTAAATCTATGGTAGCTAAAGCACCTACAATGGATTCTTTAATTACAATAGGATCAAGTGCAGCTCTTATATATAGCTTATATTCACTATATTTAGTAGCTAATGGTGATGCAATGGCTGTACATCATATGTATTTTGAAAGTGCTGGTGTAATAATTACCCTTGTATTGCTTGGAAAATACTTTGAATCTCGTGCAAAAGGTAAAACAGGTGAAGCTATTAAAAAATTAATTGGACTTAGTCCAAAGACAGCAATAATAATTAAAAATGATAAAGAGATAGAAATGCCAATAGAAGAGGTTGAAGTTGGAGATATTATAATAGTTAAACCAGGTTCTAAGATACCTGTAGATGGTATTGTTATAGAAGGTCATACTTCAGTTGATGAATCAATGTTAACAGGAGAAAGTATACCTGTAGAAAAAAATGTTGGTAGTTCAGTAGTAGGCGCTAGTATAAATAAAAATGGTACTATAAGATTTAGAGCTGAAAAAGTAGGTAGTGATACAGCAATATCTCAAATAATTAAATTAGTAGAAGATGCTCAAGGTTCAAAGGCACCAATAGCAAAACTTGCTGATATAATTGCAGGATATTTTGTACCAGTAGTTGTTGTAATAGCCATAGTTTCAGGACTTGCTTGGTTTATAGCTGGTAAAGGAACAGTATTCTCACTAACAGTATTTATCGCTGTTTTAGTCATAGCTTGTCCTTGTGCATTGGGACTTGCAACACCAACGGCTATAATGGTTGGTACAGGTAAAGGTGCAGAAAATGGTATTTTAATCAAGGGTGGAGAAGCTTTAGAGACTACCCATAAAATTAACACCATAGTATTTGATAAAACAGGTACAATTACAGAAGGTAAACCTGTAGTTACAGATATAATAACTTACGGAGAAATTACAGAAGAAGAGTTGATAAAAGTAGCAGCAAGTGCAGAAAAATCTTCAGAGCATCCTTTAGGAGAAGCTATAGTCAGAGATTGTGAAGAAAAAAATCTTGAGTTTTACAAATTAGATAAATTTATGGCAGTACCAGGTTATGGTATTGAAGTTGTCATAAATGGAAGTGATATTTTACTTGGAAACAAGAAATTGATGAATAGCAAAAATATAGATCTTGTAGATTTAGAAGAAACATATGATAGACTTGCCAGTGAAGGTAAGACACCGATGTATATTGGAATTAATAATAAAATAGCTGGTATAATAGCTGTTGCTGATGTTGTTAAAGAAAATAGTGCAAAAGCTATCAAAAAGCTTCATGATATGGGAATAGAAGTTGTCATGATTACTGGAGATAATAAAAAGACAGCAGCGGCAATAGCCAACCAAGTTGGAATAGATAGGGTTTTAGCAGAAGTTTTACCTCAGGATAAATCAATTGAAGTTAAAAAGCTTCAAGAAGAGGGAAAATTCGTTGCCATGGTTGGTGATGGAATTAATGACGCACCAGCTTTAGCTCAAGCAGATATAGGTATAGCCATAGGAAGCGGTACTGATGTGGCGATGGAATCTGCTGATATAGTTTTAATGAGAAGTGATTTACTAGATGTACCAACTGCTATAAGGCTTAGCAAAAGTACAATGACAAATATTAAAGAAAATTTATTCTGGGCATTTGGTTATAATGTAATAGGTATACCAGTGGCAGCTGGGGTTTTATACTTATTTGGTGGACCTCTTTTAAATCCAGTAATAGCAGCTCTTGCTATGGCATTTAGTTCAACATCGGTTTTATTAAATGCATTGAGATTAAAAAGATTTAAGGTAGAAAAATAAAATAAAGTATAAATGGCTAATCTAATTTTAGATTAGCCATTTATACTTTAAAAAAGCGGAGGAATAATTCTAAAGTATGTAATAGATGAAAGTACAGCGTTTTGTATTATAGTGTTAAACTATTTACAGTCATAAATATCTTCTTAAATATCATCGATTATCCAATCTAGACAACAATCATTGTCATAAGTAGCTACATATAGAAATAAGTTCATTAAAATTATATAAGATATAAGTACAATTTAAGGTTTTAACCTCTTACACCAATATATTACTTAATAAGTGTAATATATTGGTGTAAGAGGTTATAAGGGTTATTATATTTTTTATTATTATGTATAATAGATACTAGAAGGTATTTTAAAGAATATAAAAGGAAAATAGGAGAAAATTATGAGCATAAAAACAATACATCATGTATGTATTCAAACAGAAAATTATAAAGAGTCATTAAATTTTTATAAAAATATATTAGGATTTGTACTAATAAATGAGACAAAGAATTTTCATGGAAGAGAATATAATACCTGGCTAAAATTAGGTGACTTTATGATAGAATTACAAACACCTAAAAGTGGTAGTGAATTTAATAAATGGAATAATCTAAATGCAGGACCAGTACACATGGGATTTATAGTTGATAACGTAGAAGAAGAATATGAAAGAATAAAAAAATTAGGGTATACAGATTTTAAAGTTAAAAATGGAGAGATAGTTTATCAAGTAGAAGGGGAAAGTTTATTTAAAATAAAGGCTCCAGAAGGAACTGAAATAGAAATAAGAGATACTGACATTATATAGTAAATAAGTGGAGACTAATATAGCTCTCCACTTATTTGTTTATAGACTTTTATAAGTATATTTATTCGTGTTTAAATGTAGAACAGCTAGTTTCTGTATAAATATTAGCATTTGATCCATTTACACTAATATTTTCAGCAGTACAAGCTAAATTTCTATTATATACACAAGTTTTAACTGTACAAACTAGAGCATCACATGGACCACAAGCATTTGTATTATTAGTTAAAGTTGAATAATTTTTTGCATCAAGGAAGTTTCCACAGCAAGTACTACATGATTCTTTTGCTGAACCTCCAGTAATATTAACTATATTAGAATAACAAGTATTAGATTTGTTATGAGAACAATTAGATACATTACAATTAATTTTAGTCATTTGAAAACCTCCTATTTAGAAAAATATCTATCTAATAAACCTTTGAAAGCTCTACCATGTCTAGCTTCATCTTTACACATTTCATGAACTGTATCATGTATAGCGTCTAAGTTTTGTTTTTTAGCAAGAGTAGCTAATTCTTTTTTACCAGAACAAGCTCCAAACTCAGCTTCAACTCTAGCTGATAAATTTTGTTTAGTACTAGGATATACTACTTCTCCTAATATCTCGGCAAATTTAGAAGCATGTTCAGCTTCTTCCCATGCTATTCTCTTATAAGCTTCAGCGACTTCAGGGTATCCTTCGCGGTCAGCTTGTCTACTCATGGCAATATACATTCCAACCTCTGTACATTCACCCATGAAGTTTGCTCTTAGACCTTCTATTATTTCTGTGTCTATATCTTTTGCTATGCCTATTCTATGTTCGTCAGCCCATACCATTTCATCTTGTGCTTCTACGAATTTGTCTGCTCCAACTTTACAAATTGGGCAAACTTCCGGTGGAGCATCTCCTTCATGTATGTATCCACAAACAGTACAAATAAATTTTTTCATCTATTACACTCCTTTACTTATTTATGTAACAATTTTATTATTTTCATAAAAGAACTAATATATGCACTGAATAAATTAAAACTTACATAAGATGAATATAAATTTAATTGATAATAACTATGATTTTTAGTAATATGAGAAGGCGAAGTAAAATTGAATTTTTTGTGAGGATATATTTATATGAAAATTATTTATTAGATTAAGAAAATAAAAGTCACTCAAATAAGATAAGTGGCTTGTATTTTATTTATACTATCATTATTTAATTCTTTTTTTAGGTTTTTTAAGTAGTTAGAAAACTCTACTTGTTCAGAGCTGTGATCAATATTTAAAGTATATTCTAGAGGAATCCATGTTGATAAAGGAGCCTCATTATGTTGTAATACAACTTCCATTTTGTCTAAAGCTTTATAAATTTTTGACTCTATGGTTTTTTGCTCATCCATTTCTATAAACAAATCTCTAACTTTTTTATTATAAGGATCAGGTAGAGAATCTATCCAAGAATATAATTTTTCGATTTCTATTTTTTCATGATTTTCAGTTTTGTTAAATGCAGGGATATCTCCTGTAAAGGCTTCACCCATATCATGAAAAATGCACATTTGAATTACCTTATTTATATCAGCTTGTGGGAATTCATCAGAAACAAAATATGCTAATAAAGACAATCTCCAACTATGCTCTGCAACACTTTCTTGTCTAAGTGTAGAAGTCCAAGAATGTCTTGTGTAGTTTTTAAGATTTTCCGCTATACCCATAGTATCTATTAATTTTCTAGTATCCACGTATTATTCCTCCAAGGTTTCTTAAATTTTAAATACACTTATAAAATAATTTAATATCTTATAATTATATTTAATATATAAAAAGGAGTAATAATTTAAATTATTACTCCTAAATCTTATTTATAAATCTCTGGATTATAAAAAACTGTTTTATCAATACCACAATTTTTATAAGAGTGATTTAAGCTACCATCAAATTTATATTTACTTTGTATGTTATTTTATATATTTACTATATTATAATATATGATGTTATGATAAATCTATATAATTAAATATAGAAAAGATTTATTAAGATTTAATTCGAGTCAAATAAAGGTTTCTATGAATATAATATAGAAATAGATGCATTAGTAGGTGGTTTAGGTCAGGAAGTATAAGTAATAATTGATAAGACAGCAGATTTTGGTATGATTGCAAGAGAAGTAAAAAATGATCTTTATATGTTTACAGAAAAAATACCTGGAGATCGAAAACAGGGATTATCCATTGCAAGATGTTTAAGCATTAAACCTAAAAGATTATTACTATATGAAACATACTATGTTTTGTATGTGAAAAATATCATTTTATTGACCTAAACAAACTTTGAGTAAATAATATATTTAATGCATTGTAACTTAAAATTTATAAAAAGTGAGGAAATAATATCATGATTAAGGTTGATATACCAGGAAGAGAAAGTTTAGAGTTGGATAATTTAGTTCTTGATTTTAATGGGACTATAGCTGTAGATGGAAGAATTTTAGAAAATATTAAGAAACCCTTAACTGAATTATCAAAATTAATAAATATATATGTGATTACAGCTGATACATACGGAGTGGCACAAGAAGAGTGCGAAAAATTAGACTTAAAAGTAATTACTATCCCAACTGGATGTGCAGGAGTACATAAAAGTGAGTTAGTGAAGAAGTTAGGACAAAAGTATACTGCAGCAATTGGTAATGGATTTAATGATATAGAAATGTTTAAAAATGCTGAATTATCTGTGGCAGTTATTGAAGGAGAAGGCACTTGTAGTAAGCTTATAATTAATAGCGATATAGTAACTAGAAGTATAGGAGAGGCATTAAATTTATTTTTAATTCCAAATCATATAAAAGCAGATTTACGATGGTAAATATAGTACAATATATTATAATGATATCCTGTAATATATATTTTTAGTCACTTTGTATTTGGGAGGCAATATGATTGAGTTCAAATAAGAAATTTTCAAGCAATAATTTTATTTTATTTCTATATATTTTATTTACAATTTTGTTTGTTGCTGTTTGGATATATCAATTATTTATATCTAAACAGTATGCAATGGGAATAGTATTAACATTTTGGCAGGTTGTTTTTACAATAGCATATTTGTTTTTTGTAAAAGAGTAATAAAAGCAGAGTAAATTTACAGGATATCATTTAATTTTAAGGGGGTAAGATTATGATAGAAGAAAGAATAAAATTTGATGAAAAAGAACTTAAACCTATAAGTGGTTGGATGGGGTTACTTATTGGATTAATTTTAATATTGATTTTCCCGGTGGCAATTTACTTTACAGTAATTAAAGATATAGTTTTTCCAACAATATTAGGAATTATATGTTTAATCTTTGGCATTTTTATGCTTTGTGGATTAAAAATATTAAATCCTAATGAGGCAATTGTACTGGTCTTGTTTGGTAATTACTATGGAACAATTTCAAAAGAAGGTTTTTACTTTGTGAATCCATTTTGCAGTGCTATAAACCCAACTTATGAATCAGCAACACTTAGAATGACTAAGGGAAAAGAGGATGAAGGTAAGGCAGAAGCTACTCTAACATCTGCAACAAAAAAAGTATCTCTTAAAACTTTAACATTAAATAATGGAATACAAAAAGTAAATGATGAAATAGGAAATCCTATAATGATAGGGGTAGTTGTAATTTGGAAAGTCATAAATCCTACGAAAGCAGTATTCAATGTTGACAATTATAAAACTTATTTATCTATTCAATGTGATACAGCTCTTAGAAATGTGGCAAGACTTTACCCTTATGATGTGAATGATGCATCAGAGGAAAAAACTCTTAGAGGATCATCCCAAGAAGTTGCGGATAAATTGAAAGAAGAGTTACAGTCAAGAGTATATGTGGCAGGTCTTGAAGTATGTGAAGTAAGAATAACTCACTTAGCTTATGCTCCAGAAATTGCAGCGGCTATGCTTCAACGTCAGCAAGCAGAAGCAATTATTGCAGCACGTAAAAAAATAGTTGAAGGTGCAGTAGGTATGGTAGAAATGGCCCTTAATTCATTAAATGAAAATGATATTGTAAAACTAGATGATGAGAAAAAGGCATCTATGGTTAGTAATTTATTAGTTGTTCTTTGTGGAAATAAAGATGCTCAACCTATTGTAAATAGCGGAAGTATTAATTAATATATGTAGCTAGATAGTATTACTACTATCTAGCTTTTTTACAAAAATACAAAAGTTATTAATATTAACAAATATTAGATATGGTATTTGGATATAAAATTTATAAATTAATTAGAAAGTTAAAAAAATCAATATATAAAAAAGGAATATTGTAATAAAATATCTTTTTAAAACTTATAATATAATGTAAAATTGTACTTGCATGTTAAAAAATTGGGGGAGATGAAAATATGAAGATGGCTTTCACACAAAAGCAGAGAATGATTGAAGGACTTACAGTATTTACACTAATTGCAATATCAATTTATGTGGCGGTCATGTGGGGCAAAATTCCACAAGAAGTAGCGATATCTTTTGGAATTTCAGGTAAAATAGGTGGTATGGGAGCAAAAACTAGTATACTTTGGAAATTAGCTATATCTTATGGAATATATATAGTGTTTACTATTATATTTTTAAATCCATCTTTATGGGGTATAGGAGATATAAAAAATAAAAAGAAACAACAACAAGCATTTTTACTGGCTGGGGATTTATTTGTATTTTTGAAGTTAGTTCTTGTAAGTATAATGGCATATATAATTTTTTGCATTATCAATAATGTCGATTTAGGATTTATATTTATTCCAATGTCAGCATTTTTACCACTGGCTATAGGATTTAACACTTCATCAAAAATAAAAGCTCTAAGGAATTAGAGTCATGAAGGTTTTCTAAGTAAGGAATAACTTCATGTTTTTTTATTACATACAGGAATAAATTAGGTTGACTTTGCTAATTTAATATAATAGAATAATCATAGTAAAAAGAGCCATTATAGTGGCGTATTATATTTAATTTATAATCGCGGTGCAAAAAATTAATGGTTCAAAAAATAAAATAAAAGTAGTAAGCCAAATAAGTGCACTTAGCGTGCTTATTTGGCTTTTTTATATTGAGAAGAATAGGAGGACTTATAATGGAAAAATTAAATTTATTAAAAGATGATGAGAAGAAAGTTTTTTATCATTATCTAATACCTTCAATATGCTCTACTCTTGTAACATCAATTTATATATTAGTAGATACTCTTATAATTGGACAAGGTGTTGGAGCGGCAGGGATTTCTGCATTGAATATTTTCTTGCCTTTCTTTGCTATATATAATGGTATAGGGCTTATGTTTGGACTTGGTGGAGGAATACTAATATCCATGGAAGATGGTATAGGAAATAAAGAAAAATCAGATAAATACTTTATTTCTAGCTTGATAGCGGTGACAATAATAGGACTAATACTTACGATATTTACAAATGTATTTCTAGAGCAGATATCTTACTTCCTTGGAGCAAATGAAAATAGTATAGGCTTGGTTTTAGAATATGGAAGGTGTATAACTTTATTCACACCAGTATTTATAGCAACTAATTTTTTATCACCAATAATTCGTAATAAAAAGGCTCCCCAATTAGCTATGATATCAGTGATTATAGGAGCTGGATTGAATATAGTATTAGATTATATTTTTGTTTTCCCTATGAATATGGGAATGGTAGGAGCAGCTTTAGCAACTGTTATAGGAAGTTTAACAACAGTGGCAGTTCTTTTAACTCATTTTATATCAAAGAAAAATAGAATAAAAGTATATCCAACATATGCGTCAATTAAGATGATAAAAAAGATAATAGGCTGCGGTGGATCTAGCTTTTTAATGGAAGCTGCCAGTGGATTTGTAATATTTATATTTAATATTCAAATTTTAAAATATATAGGTGATGTGGGAATAGTAGTTTATGGGATAATATCTAACTGTGTAATAGTAGGAATGGCTTTATTTAATGGTGTAGCTCAAGCAAGTCAACCAATAATAGCAACCAATTATGGAGCTAAAGAAAGCAAACGTGTAAAGACAGTTTTAAAATATGCCATGTTTACTACTATTTCAATAGGATGTTTATTATTTGCAGTAGTATTTATGTTCACAGAAGAAGTAATTTATGCTTTTGTAAAAGCTAATGACCAGATTATTTCCATGGGAGTACCAGCAGTGAGAGCTTATTTAAGTGCTTTTTGTATTATGAATATTAATATACTATTTTGTAACTACTTTCAATCTGTGGGAAAAGAAAAGCCATCTATACTTATATCGGCTATAAGAGGATTTTTACTAAACATAATTCTTGTATTAAGTTTACCAGTGGTACTTGGAGGAAGTAGTTTATGGTTTGTTGTACCTATAACAGAAATTATTACTTTAGTTGGAATAGTAATATATATAAGAAAATTAAAGGTCAATTCTTTTAAGAGTGAAACTAAATTAAATAAGTGTGCAATAACTGAGTAAAAAAGAAGTAATAAAAAAGTAAATTATTGAGTAATGTATCTATCACAAGTGATAATGAGGATATATTGATGACTATATGATTTAAGCGAACTTTTGGAATTATTCTTTTGTTTTATTGGGATAATAAGTATTATTTACAAGTACAGCAAAGGAGCAAAATAATTGAGAAAATATAGCACTAATGAGTTAAGTTTAAAAATAGTATCTATATTAAAAGAAAAATTAGATAAGGATTATGCAAAAGGTTTAACAAAAAGAGATGCTCATCCTAAATGTTTAGGACTTTTAAAAGCTTATTTTATTGTAGATAAAAATTTACCTTTACAGTATAGAGAAGGTATTTTTAATAGAGACTATTACAAAGCTTTTATAAGAGTATCTAATTCAAATCCTAAGATAAAGAGTGATAAATATAGAGATATTAGAGGATTTTCAATAAAACTTCTAAATGTTTATGGAGAAAAATGTGTAAAGGATGAAAATTTTACTCAAGATTTTCTTTTCGTTAGTATGAAAACTATGCCTATAGGCACTTTAAAATTAATGTATGATGCCTTATACTATACGATAAAATCCACTCCAGTAATTTTTGTGGCTAAATTGATAAAAAATAAAAATATTAATGCAATTATTGATATTGTGAAAAATATGAAGCATGATACTAGTCCTTTAGATATTAGCTATTATAGTACTACTCCATATATGTTTGGGAATAGAATAGTTAAATATAGCATAATTCCTAAATCTAAATACAAGAGTAGACTTCCAAAAAAACTTGGAAACAATTATCTTACAGAAAATATGCAAAAGCATCTATATAAAGAAGAAGCAGCATTTGACTTTATGATACAGTTTTATATAAATGATATAGATACACCAATAAATGATGCTTCAATTGAATGGGAATCTGATAAATCTCCTTTTGTTAAACTTGGAGAAATAAGAATTCCAAAGCAAAGATTTACAACTAAGAAAAGATTTGATTTGGCAGAAATAATGTCTTTCTCACCAGGTCATAGTCTTCTTTCTCACAAGCCAATTGGAGATATGAATAAAGGAAGAATAGAAATATATAAGGAAATGTCAAAATATAGACATTATAGAAACAAGGAAGAATTATATGAGCCAAGCGATGAAGATTTTGATAATATATGAAAGTTGATGACACCTAAAATATGTAGGTGTCATTTTTTTATCTTAGAATTCATAGTATATATTAGAGATTTCAATCTTCAATTAAATAACTCAAAATATTTTTAATAATAAGCTAAGAGGAGGTGTCAAAAGATGAAAAATATATTAGATTTTTGTATAAAGGACATTTCTTTTGCTAGTTGTGGCGAAGTATTGATTTGGATAGGAACTGGGGTTTTAATTGTTGCAGGTATATTGGCATTAGTTAAAAAGCCAAAGTAGTAAATTGTAGATTTCAACATGGAAAATATAATATAAAAACATTTAATTATATGGTAATATAGTAAAGAATTATAATTGTTGGCAATAGAGGATGTGACAGAAGATGAAAAAATTAGTAGTAGTAGGAATAATATTTTTATTAATAACAAGTTTTAATAATTCTTATTTTAATAAGTATATGGAAGAAGGAAAAAAAGCAATAATTAATGAAGAATTTATTAAGGCAAAAGATTTATTTAAAAAAGCTGTAGATAAGAAGTCTGATGACAAAGAAGCGAGGGCCTTGTATAAGCAATCAGAAATATTGTTAGAAGTAATAAATCTTGAAAAAGAAAATAGCTTCCAAGAAGCTATAGACTTATGTCAAAATATAAATAACACTGATAGTGAAGATAGTATCATAAAGGAAGTAGCAGAAAAAATAAAAAATGAAAGTAACAATTATTTGAAGAATTTAAAAGAATATGAGAATAATTTGAATATAAGAATAAATGAAGGCAAGCTTCTTATGAATAGTAGAAGTTATTTCAAAGCTAAAGAAATCTTTACTGAGATTATTAAAGAAATAGAAAATACAGATATTTATTATTTACAATTAGATGAAGTTAACAGATATTTAGATATTTGTGAAAATAAATAGAAATAAAAAATCCTAAGAAATACGTTGTTAGAAATTCTTGGGATTTTTTGCGCATATATATAAAATTATGATATTATAGTTCTTTTAGTTCTTTTTCTTATAAAAATTTCCTTACAATAAAAAAAGTGCTACCCAAAAAGATTAGCACTTTTTTCAGTATATTTTTAGCTGGCTTTTTCAAATTGACTATTGTACAATTCTGCATAAAATCCATTAGCAATTAAAAGCTCATCATGATTTCCACTTTCAATAATATCTCCATCTTTCATAACCAAGATAATATCGGCATTTTTAATAGTTGATAATCTGTGAGCTATTACAAAAGATGTTTTTCCAACTGTTAATTTATCCATAGCCTCTTGAATTAATATTTCTGTTCTAGTATCTACAGAGCTAGTTGCCTCATCTAGTATTAGTAGTGGTGCATTTTTAACCATTGCCCTTGCTATAGTTATTAATTGTTTTTGTCCAGCAGATAAATTAGTATTATCATCTAATATAGTGTCATATCCATTAGGCAGAGTTCTTATAAAGTGGTCTATTCCCACTGCCTTACAAGCTGCTACTATTACAGATTCAGAAACATTTTCTTTATTATAAGTTATATTATCTCTTACTGTTCCTTCAAATAACCAAGTATCTTGAAGTACCATACAGAATAAATCATGAACAGCTTCCCTACTTAAATCTTGAATAGGTGTTTTATCTATTTTTATAGTGCCACTATTTACATCATAAAACTTCATAAGTAGATTTATTAAAGTAGTCTTACCTGCCCCAGTAGGTCCTACTATTGCAACTTTTTGTCCAGCCTTAATATCAACTGAGAAGTCTTTTATTATTAATTTACTTTCATCATATCCAAACTTAACATGCTCAAATTCAACATTACCTTTAATATTGTCTAAAGAAGTTTTCTTATGACTTTCATCATTCATTTCCTCTTCTCCTAAAAACTCAAATACACGTTTACATGCAGCTGAAGTCGATTGTAGTGATGTTGCTGCTTGTGCAAATTGAGTAAGTGGCTGTGTGAAAAATCTAATATACATCATGAATGCTACTATTACACCAAATGTTATTTTGTCGTTGAATGCAAGCATTGCTCCAACAACACAAACTGCCACATATCCAAAGTTTCCTATAAACACCATTAAAGGCATCATAAGGCCTGATATAAATTGTGATTTCCATGCACTATCACGAAGTTCATCATTTATATTTTTAAATTCTTTATTTATTTCTTCTTGTGCATTGTATACTTTTATTACACTGTGTCCAGAATATGTTTCTTCTATATGACCATTTATCTTACCTAAAAGGTTTTGTTGTCTTTGGAAGAATTTTTGAGATCTTGATACTATTAACATCATTAAAGCAAAACCAATTGCAGTTGCTACTATTGCTGTAATAGTTAAAGTTACATTTGTTTTTAACATCATAAATAAAGAACCTAAAAATAAAGATACTCCACTTACTAAAGCACCCATACTTTGATTTAATGTTTGTCCTATTGTATCCACATCGTTAGTCACACGACTTAAAGTATCACCAACAGTTGTTTTATCATAATATTTTAATGGTAATCTATTTATTTTTCCTGTTATATCGCTTCTAAGTTTTTTACTTGTTACCTG
Organism: Terrisporobacter othiniensis; assembly: GCF_000808015.1. GTDB lineage: Bacteria > Bacillota > Clostridia > Peptostreptococcales > Peptostreptococcaceae > Terrisporobacter > Terrisporobacter muris. The sequence goes on from NZ_JWHR01000115.1 coordinate 104,549, forward strand.
AGTTACTGTAGCCATTATAAAACTTTGTGAGTAAGATAATACAATACTAATAGCATATAATATAGCCATAAATATACCTACTTCATAGATTTTATCCATATCGATACCTGTTATTATACCTTCTGTAATTATATCTGTAATTTCACTTAATTTTTCTGGACCATAAACTGTAATTACGGATCCTCCTATGGCAAATATTAAAGCTAAAACTAAATATATAGCATGTTTTTTCATATATTTAATAAGGTCTAATAGTCCACCTTTAGAATTTGATTTATTTTCTTTACGCATTAAGCTAACTCCTCCTTTGAAAGTTGAGAATATGCTATTTCTTGATACACTTTACAATTTTTCATAAGTTCTTCATGGGTTCCCATACCTACTATTTGACCTTCATCAAGCACTATTATTTTATCTGCATCAATTATAGTACCTATACGTTGGGCTACTATTAAGTTTGTAGCACCTTTTGTTTCTTTTTTAAGTACTGAACGAAGTTTTCTATCTGTTTTATAGTCAAGAGCTGAGAAAGAATCATCAAATATGTATATTTTTGGCTCTCTACAAATTGCTCTAGCTATAGATAGTCTTTGTCTTTGACCTCCTGATACGTTTGTACCACCTTGTGATATACTTGATTTATAAGTATCTTCCATTTTGCTAACAAACTCTGTTCCTTGAGCTATATCTATGGCTTTTTTAATATCTTCATGAGAATATTGTCCTTTACCATTATCTCCATAAGCAACATTTGAGCTTACGTTTCCTGTAAATAATACAGCCTTTTGATGAACATATCCTAAAATATTGTTAAGATGTTTTTGTTTATAATGTTTTACATTAACTCCACCAACCAAAACTTCACCTTCACAAGTATCATAAAATCTTGGTATTAAGTTTATTAAAGATGTTTTACCACTCCCTGTTGCACCTATTATAGCAACAGTTTGACCAGCTTTAGCTTTGAAGCTTATATCACGAAGTACATATTCTGAATCTTGTGCATCAGGATATCTAAAGCTAACATTTTTGAATTCTATTTCACCTTCATCTGTAGTATGTTCAATGTTTCCATGTCCATCAATTATACTTTCTTTAGTATTTAGAACTTCCAATATACGTTTAGCAGAAACACTTGCTCTTGGCATCATTATAAATATCATTGTTAACATTATAAATGACATTATAACTTGCATTGAATAAGATGAAAATACTATCATATCACTAAATAATGTTATTTTATTTTCCATAGATGCGTCATTTATTAAATATGCACCTATCAAATATATGGATAAAGATAATATATTTAATACAAACATCATTCCTGGCATAATTAGACCCATAGATCTATTTATAACCAAATTATTTTTTGTTACTTCATTATTTACATTTTCAAATTTTTCATTTTGATAACCTTCTGCATTATATGCACGAACTACACGTATCCCAGTTAAATTTTCTCTAGTTACTAAGTTAAGCTTATCTGTTAAACCTTGAACTTTCTTAAATCTTGGCACAACAAATACCATTATGATTGCTATTAGTAATATTATAGTAAATAGTGCTATACCTGTTGCTGTAGTCCATTCCCAACCTTTACCTAGTATTTTACCTATAGCCCAAATTGCTGTTATAGGAGCTTTCATTATTAATTGAAGTCCCATAGCTACTATATTTTGAACCTGTGTTATATCATTAGTTGAACGTGTTATTAAACTGGAAGTAGAGAATTTATTTATTTCTGCCATTGAAAATCCTTCTATTTTATCATATACATCTGCACGAAGCATCCAAGATAGGTTTGAAGCTATTCTTGCTGCAAAGTATCCCACTATGAATGATGCTACTAAACTTCCTAATGCACATAATAACATATATCCTCCAGACTTTAATATTTCACTCATTTCACTACCTGGCATCTGAACTAACATTGTAATTTCAGACATATAATCTGGGAGTTTTAAGTCAAGATATACTTGTGCAATTACAAATACAAAACTGCAAAGTATAAACAACCAGTCTTTTTTAGTTAAAAACTTTAATATTTTTATCATTGTTGTATTCCTTTCTATTTAATTAAAATTATATGTTGAAATTTTATTAAACAAAAATTAACTAAAGATTAATTAAAGATGAACTAAAAATGAACTTTTTTATTTTATGTTTATAAATATTGACTCGTATCCATAATCTAATATAATAAAAGTTGCAAAGGAGGGATACAATGATCGATATATTATTAGTTGAAGATGATGATAAGCTAAATAAATTATTTTATACTGTACTTTCTAAACAAGGCTTTAATATACATAGTGCCAAAGATGGTATTGAAGCCTTTAATATAATGGGAAATAACCATGTGGACTTAATTATTTCAGATATAATGATGCCTAATATGAATGGTTACGAATTTACTGAATCCATTAGAGAATTCGATGCGGAAATTCCTATTTTAATGATTACTGCAAAGGATGACTTTAAATCAAAGCAAAAAAGCTTTTTAATTGGCATAGATGACTATATGGTAAAGCCTATTGATGTAAATGAAATGATATTAAGAGTAAACGCTCTTCTAAGAAGAAGTAAAATAGTTCATGATAAAAAACAAGTTGTGGGTAGTACTGTTTTAGAATACGATGCTTTAAGTGTAACTGTAAATGATGAAACTATAGTTTTACCTCAAAAAGAATTTTATTTATTATATAAATTATTATCTTATCCAAACAAAGTATTTACTAGAAATCAACTTATGGATGAGATTTGGGGTGTAGATAGTCCATCTGATCTTCAAACTATAGATGTACATATTAATAGACTTCGTAGAAATTTTGAAAATAATCCTGATTTTACAATCGTTACTGTAAGAGGCCTTGGATATAAGGCGGTAAAAAATGAAAGCTAAAAATAAAAAAGCACTTCATTTTTGGGGACCTTTTATAATCAATATTTTTATAACTTGTTCTGTTACTTTCTTTATTGTTAGTATCGGATTTTCTATAGGTACAAGATTAGATATAGTTAATAATGAAAAGTTAAATACTTTATGGGGTCTATTCTTATTTATCTCAATTAATGTTACATTAGCTTCTATTTTTACTTGTATTATAGGTGCATTAACTAATAATTTTATGAAGCCTTTAAAAAAACTAATTGAGGCTACAAATGAAGTTTCTAAAGGTGACTTTTCAATAAGACTAAGAGAATGTAATGTTCCTCCTACAGTTTACGAAATGAATACTTCTTTTAATAAAATGGTAAAAGAATTAAGTAGTATTGAAACTTTGAGAAATGACTTTATCGTAAATGTATCTCATGAATTTAAAACACCAATAGCAGCTATCGAAGGATATGCCACATTATTGCAAGATAGTGATTTAAGTGAAAATGAAAGAATTGAGTATACAAAAATTATTTTAGATAGTTCTAGACAGCTTTCTTCTCTTTCTGGAAATATTCTTAAATTATCAAAACTGGAAACTCAAGAAATTATTCCTGATAAAAAATACTTTTCTTTGGATGAGCAATTAAGACAAGCTTTATTACTATTGGAAACTCAATGGTCAAAGAAAAATATTGATATTGATATGGATCTTAAAACAACTAACTACTATGGTAGTGAAGATTTATTAATGCAAGTTTGGTTAAATATTTTTGGTAATGCTATTAAATTTACTCCTGAAAATGGACTTATTGTTACTACTTTAAAAGAAGCACCAAATGGCATTTGTGTTTCTATTAGCGACAATGGTATTGGTATGGGTGATGATGTTAAAAATAGAATTTTTGATAAGTTTTATCAAGGAGATAGGTCGCGTAATTTTCAAGGAAATGGTCTTGGCTTAACTTTAGTAAAAAAAATTTTAGATTTGTGTAAATGTGAAATAAATGTAATAAGTAAGATAAATGAAGGTACAACATTTAATATATATCTTCCTATTGAAAAAAAGTAATCTTAAGGTATTATCACAATTGTGGTAATACCTTTTTATAATTATTCACTTTCCACTTCTGGACTAGGTGCTTCTGGTGTTGTATTTTCGCTTCCAGAGTTATCATTTGAAGGCGGTGTAACTTCAGGAGTTTGATTCACACCATTATTTCCTTCATCTGGATTAGTTATTGTACCTCCTGAACCTCCGGTGTTGTTTGGTTTGTTTGGTTTATTTGGTTTACTTGTATTATTACTACTGTTATTATTTGAATTATTGTTACTAGAACTACTACTATTTGAATTATTATTGTTTGAACTATTACTGCTTGAGTTATTATTGTTTGAGTTATTATTTGAACTATTGCTCTTATTTAAATCACTAGTAGAAGAGTCCTTTTTACTAGATTGATTATCTTTTTTATTAGAAGTAGCAGTTTTATTTTTATCAGTTTTGTCCTTTTTATTTTTTTCTAATAAATCATATCCATAAACAGCAGCTCCTCCCACTATAACAATGGCTGCACAAACTCCAAGAGTTTTTCCTAACTTACCTTTTTTTCTTTTCTTTCTAGGTAAAATTTCTTCTACATCATAAGTTTCATTACTTAGTTCACCATATTGTAAATATGATTTTAAATCTAGTATAAATCTATCTATATTACGATATTTACTTTCTAAATTGTTATTTGTAGCTTTTTCTATAATGGATACTAAGTTTTTATTAGATATTTGTTTTTTGTAATTATTAGCTTCAAAAGTTAATTTTCCAGTTAATAAACTATATAAAACAACTCCTAAATCATAAATATCTTTCTCTGGATTAAATTTCAGTTCTTCAACTTTTGTTTCTTCATCTTCCTGGGATAGATAGGCAAACTCTTTATTTTCTAAGTATGATAAAATATCTGCTTTAACTATATCTTTAGAGTTTATAAATATGTTGTTTAAGCTTAAATTATTAAATAACATATTTCTGTCATGAAACTCTTTTAAGCCCTGTGATACAGTTTCCACTATTTTAAGTGCTTCATTTTCTTCAAACTTTTTACTAGCTAACTTTTCTTCTAAAGAAATTCCTTTAAAATACTCACCTTCTATATAGTAGTACGTTTTTCCACACCCACTGTACTTAAACATATTGTTCACATGAATTAGATTAGGATTTCTTATAGTTTTTAGATTGTCTACTTCTTTTAATAAATTATTTATATATTCCTCATCTTGACTTTTTCTTACTAGAACTTTTAATATTACTTTTTCCTCAGTAGTTGCGTGAACTGCTTTATATGTATCAGCCCATTCATTTCTTGTCATAAATTTTCTTTTTATATATGTTTCATTAAAATACTTCATTGGATTCCCCTTCAATTACTAAATTCTTTCATATAATAATTTTACCAATTTAATAATATTTGTAAATATTTATATGAACAATCCTTAATTTTACATTAAAAAAAGAGTTGTTGCATAATAATTTTTTATTTCTTCACTTGGTACTTCAAGTGGGTTTTTATCTAATATAACCATATCAGCATATTTTCCTACTTCTAAGCTACCTTTTATATCTTCTTCAAAATATCCGTAAGCACCATTTATAGTTACTGCTTTTAAAGCATCCATAGCACTTATTTTATGTTGCTGCCCAAGTACTCTTCCACTTTGAGTTTTTCTATTTACAGCATTATGCATACCTAATATTTGATCTGGCATTTTTACTGGTGGATCTTGGTGTAGTGTAAACTTTAATCCTTCTTCTTTTGCCCAACCAAGCGGAGATATGTTTTGAGCTCTTTCTGGTCCAAATACTGATTCATAGTGATAATCTCCCCAGAACCAAACATGGTCATTGAAGAATGTTGGTTCAGCTCCTAATTTAGCCATACGCTCTAATTGATCTTTTCTTATAGCTTGGCAGTGAACTAATACAGGTCTTAAGTCTGTTGTAGCAGTTGTATTTCCTGTTAATTCTAAAGCTTTTTTATAACATCTGAAGAATTGATCTATTGCTGCATCTCCATTTGAATGAGTATGAACTTGCCAGTTATTTTCTATACACATTTTGTAGTATGCTACCATATCTTCATCAGTTTGAGTAGGATATCCAAGGTAATCAGCAGATTCACCTTCTGGAGCTTCATAGTATGGCTTTGTTAACCATGCAGTTTTTCCTTGTGGAGAACCATCTAAGAAAGCCTTTCCTCCACCAACTTTATAGTGGTTAACGTAGTCTCTTTTAGGAGTTCCTTCATTTGTCTTCATTAATTGTTCAGTGAAAGGCATTAATGCATATCCTAATATATCTATTTTTAATTTATCCATTTGACCTGCTACTGTTAACATCTGATCATATCCTGGGTCTAAACTTGCATCTTGAGCAGTTGTAATTCCAAGTTCAGCATATAAGTCTTGAGCTCTAACTAAACTATCTAAAACTTGTTCAAACTTAGGTGCAGGAACTATACCTTTTTTATCCTCTGCCATAATTGCATTTTCTTCTAATATACCATTAGCTTCTCTTGAATCAGGACTTACAGTTTGTACAACTCCACCTTCTGGTACTACATAATCTTCTCCAGCATAACCATATGCTTCTAGTCCAAATGAGTTAGTGACTGCTAAATGTCCTGATGCATGTGTACAATATATTCCTATTTCTGTACTTACATCATCTAAATCAAATTTAGTTGGATGTTGTTTATCTTCAAATTTAGTATTATCATATCCAAACCCTATTACCCAAGCACCTTCAGGTAATTTTGTGTTTGCTATATAGTTTCTTATTCTTGATTTTATTTCTTCTACTGAAGTAGCATCTCCAAGTTGAACTAATAATAGAGTTTGAGCTATAGCTGCTATATGTCCGTGAGGATCTATAAATCCTGGAATCATAGTTTTTCCTTCTAAATCTATTTTTTCAGCATCTTGAGCTAAAGCTAGTACTTCTTCATTAGTTCCTAATGCTTTTATTCTACCATCTTCAACTAATATAGCTTGTACAATAGATTCGTTTTCATCTACAGTAATAATATTCCCATTAAAATAAATTGTTTTATTCATATTGTCAACCTCCATATGTCTTTTGTAATTTGCATAATCAGTTTGAATAATCTTTCGCTCTGATATATTTCTATAATGCCACTAATTACAAATTATCACCATATGGATAGGGACATAATTATTTATCCATTTGCACAAAAGTATATAATTTACTATATTATTTGTTTAATCATAAGTGAAATATAAATTTTATTTTTGTCTCCTATATCAGAAAAATTAACATCTAGTATCTCTTCTATTTTCTTTATTTTATATTTTACTGTATTTCTATGTATATAAAGCGCATTTGCCGTCTCATTTATTCTACAGTTATTTTCATAATAATTTATTAATAAGTCTACATAATCTGTATTATTAAGTTCATCATAAACTATCAAATCACCAATTGTATTCTCATAAAAGCTCTTTATTATCTCTTTATCTTCAATTGATAGTAACAGTTTATATACTCCAAGTTCATTTGGTCTTATTTTTACATTGTTATTTCGTAACAATTTATTTATTCTTGCTATTTTTTTTGATTCTTCATAGCTTTTATACATGTTTTCTATTTTTCTATTTTCCTTGTCTACTCCAATATAAAAATTAAAATTCTCAAATTTTTTACCAATTTTTATGTATATGTTTTTAATTATATCTTTTATTTCATCATATCTTTTATTGTAAAATAAGATAACTATGGAATTTACCATATTCACACATATGTATTGACTTCTAATATGACTAAGCTCTTCATCAATATATGATATTATATATGATGTATAGTCTTCTACATTATATGTTTTCACATCTTTTGCTTCAATTTCAATCAAACTTATTGTATATTTCCACTCTGTTTTGTAACCTAGTTTTCTAAACACAGGTAAATATAGATCTGTTTTCTCAGGTAAAAATATAGCATCTTTTATTGCATTTGATACTTCTGTATATTTTTTTTCTGATTCTATAATATTTATAGTTATATCTTTCATAGTATTTGACATATCAACTCCCCAAGGAGCTACAAATAAAGGGAAGTTATGTGTATTACAATAATCAATCAAATCACTACTAATGTTTTTAATATATTTTCCTATATAGACAATAATAGCACTTGCACCTTTTTCATTTGCTTTTGCAACTAAATCTAATAAATCTCTTTCATTTTTTATTCCCAGTCCTGTAGTAAAAGCAAATTCATTTCCTTGCAAAAATCCTGCTGATTCAATACTTTCAACTATTTGAATCCATCTTATTTTATTTTTTAATCCATTTTCTCCACATGCTAATTCTACTCCATGCTTTTTTATTTCTTCATATAAAGAACTCAAACCTACTGACATAGTACTCTCCTTCGTGTTTCCATATACTATATTTATAGTAAATAAATAATTATTTCTTATAAATATCTCTTAATATTTTATACTTATTATAAAATATTACAATAAAAATATTCTTTATCTAGTAAAATTTGCATTTTTAACTAGCTTAATTTTATATTTTATCAAAAAACATATAAAATTCTTACAAAAAAAGATATCACATTCATGTGATATCTTTTTACTTATTTTTATTAAAATAACATATGAGCTATAGGTGTTATAACTAAAAGAGATATTACTGTTCTTATTAAGAATATTACCATTAAATCTTTTAATTTTAGTGGTATTTCTGATTTTAATATAACTGCACCTGTTTCAGTCATATAAACTAATTGAGAGATAGATAATGCACCTATTACAAACTTAGTTATTTCTGCAAATCCGTCTCCACTTACCATTACTGATGGTATGAACATATCTGTAAATCCAACAAGTACTGCTGGTGCTGCCTGAGCTGCATTTGGTATTTGAAGTAATTCTAATACTAATATTACTGGATATGATATCCATGTGAATACTGGAGTAAACTCAGCTAAAGCTAGAGATATTGTTCCCCATGCTAATACCAATGGTATTAGACTTATATATATATCTACTATATTTTTAAATCCGTTTACTATTATTTCATTAAGCGTTGGTGCTTTGGCAGCTCTATTCATTGCATTGTTTAAACCTTGTTTGTATAATCCACCTTCTTCATTAATCTCTTCTACTTCGTAAGGAACATTGTTGTAAGTTTCATTTTTTATTTTACATAAAGGATAAATTCTTGGAAGTATTAATGCACAAACAAGTGATGCTGCACAAACTGTTAAATAAAATGGTACAAATTTATCCATAAATCCAAGTTGGTCTGCTATAACAGTAGAGAAAGGTAGTGAAACTAATGAGAAACAAACTGCTATTATACAACTTTCTTTTTTGTTATAGAAGCCTTGTTTGTACTGAGTATTTGTTATCATTATTCCTAAAGTTGCATCTCCAAGCCATGAAGATAGTGTATCTACTGAAGCTCTTCCTGGAACTAAGAATAAAGTTCTCATAAATTTAGATATCATTGTTCCAAAGAAATCCATTAATCCAAAATCTAAAACTAAAGGAAGTAAAAATCCTGCTATTAAAAATAATGCTATTAAACTTGGCATAATTCCTAAGATTACGTGACCTGTGTCTTCAGAAATTATAAATTCTGGTCCCACATTTGTGTATATCATAGCCATAAACACTGCTCCAACTATTCTGAAGAATAACCAAAATGGTGGTACATCTAATATGTTTTTGAAAAATTCATTTTTTATATTTATAAATTTTGCTACAAGTGATAAAACTGCTGATCCAACAATTATCACTAAACATATAGTTGGTACATAATCACCTATGGCAAGTTTTAATAATTCTGAAATAAATCCAACACCTATATTTACTGGTGATACATCTGCCACATTAAATATTTCTCCAAAAGGTAATGGTATGATAAATAAAAATAGTCCCAATAATGATGGTATAAAAAATTTTAAAAATTTCGAGATACTACTCGTCTGTTCCAGTGTGTAATTTTGCTCTGTATTCATAATAATTCCTCCGTAAATTTCATTTATGATTTTTGTATTTTTTTAATAATTTTAATTATTCCAATAATTCTTTATAGTTTCCATAGGTAATTTATTAGAATTTTCATTTAAAAACTTTTTTAATTTCTATGCGTATTCTTTCTCTAACTCTTCCAATTGAATATAATGTTTGTTTACATATTTTGATGATGTTAAGTAAAGTGCATTGGAGTAAAACATTCCAAAACTCATAATATCTCCCACTTGAAAATTAGTGTCTGAATCTTGTATATCTACTATAAGATGATCACTGCTACTACCTACTATTTCAACATTTTCATCTAATGGTACCAAGTCTCTATCATTAACAAAATCTTGTTTTCCTACTGCTAATATTGCTCTTTTTCTTATCCCCTTGTCTTCATAAACAGGTTTATTTCCAAAGGCATCTAAGAACATCTCTCCTATGGGATATGTAGGTTTTTCTTTTATTTCTATTACTTCAGCCTTAAGAATCATGGTATCTTTATGCATTTTATCTAAATCATAACCCCAATAATCTATCAAATCTCTGCCTATTATTAAGGCTTCTCCTATTCTTAGGTTATTTATTTTAGATGGCATTTTATTATCAAATAATAGTGGTAGAGATGTTGTTGATCCCCCTGATATTATGTCTAGTTTTCTGCCTATTTTATCTTCAATATCTTGTGCTATTTCACATAAATAACTTAAATTCTCATGAGATGGTTTGATTGATCCATAGCAGCTTAAATTTGTTCCTATTCCATATAATTTTACATATTCCAAATTATTTTCAATGTATAAAGTAATATCTATGAGTTCTTCTTTATTAAAAAATCCCTCTCTCAAATCACCAAGGTCAACCATAAGAATTATCTTATGTTCTTTCTTTTGCTTTTTGCACTCTTTTTCAAGCAAGTTAATTGTATTTATTTCTGAATTTAAAGATATATCAATATATTTAACTACTTCTTTTATTTCATGTTTCATAGGCATTCTTATTAACATAGTCTCTTTTTCAATATTTTTTTCCTTTAAATCAGTTAGTTGTTCTATTCTAGAGCTAGCCAAGTACTTGCAACCCCCATCAGCTAGTACATTTACAACTTCTTCATCTGCATTTACACCTTTTATAACACCTGCTATACTTATGTTATTTTTATTACATAAATCTACTAAGTATTTTGTGTTATCTGCTATTTTATTAAGATTTATTTCTAAAAGTGGATAATTTTTTGTAGTATCCATGACCATCCCCCTGTTCAAATAAAGTTTCTTTACAATAAAAATTCGCTTCACTCATGTCGCCAACGGCCTACAAACCAGGTCCGTTGCTCCGTTAAGCAGTTGGAATTTATATTTTATCCACAGAACATATAAAATACAAATTCCTTAAAATAAAAAAAGTCTCCTGGCTTTAAAAACCAAGAGACGAAATATTCCGTGTTACCACTCTTATTGATAAGTTCTACAATTAGCATTTCAGAATATTGAAAATTTTCAGTTTATAATAATTACAAACTAATAATTTTATTTCTTCTGAGTTAGGTGTTTTAACAAAATACTTTTTTGTATTAAAAAAGTCCCTTGGTTATAAAACCAAGAGACGAAATATTCCGCGTTACCACTCTAATTGATAAAATTCGCTGCACGTAAGGTACTGCAAATAAAACTTATCCACTCTAATCCCTTAAGGCGGGAATTACCTAATATCCTACTATTAGTTCAGATATTCTTCTCCAAAGCTCTCTTCAATATAAATGTTGTTACTAGGCTTCCACCAACCCCCAGCTCGCTGAAACACGATTCATATCTACTTTCTTTTTCATAGAATTTAAGTTATATGTTATTTGTTAATTATAATTTTATATGTATTCTTTTCATTTGTCAATATATATTTTTTTTATTATGTATCATTTTTCTTTAATTAGACATTGTCCACGTATTACAATAATAAAAACTAATTACCACAGCCTATTTTGCTTCAAATACATATTTTGCAGTATAAGATTTTCCACTACTTCCATCCTCAACTTCATTTGCAAAATAATTTATTACAAGTCCGTATAAACCATCTTCATTTACTTTCTTATATTCATCATTATCTTTGTTTACTAAATATAAATCATCCACATCATTTTTGCTATATAATTCATTTTCATAAATTATCACATTATAATTCATTATTTTTTCATCTGAGTTGTTAATATGATCTAATACTTCCAAAAAGTCATCTGTAGTATTATCATAATATGAGTTTACATCGTAAGTTTCTCCAGAATATTTTTCTACTACAACATTATATTTCTGCTCATCTATAGTAATTTGATAAGACTTATTTTTATTGTGATCAATCATAAAATAAATTAAATCACTTATTTTCCCATCTTTATTATAAAGTATTCTTGCTCCTTCTAAAGGAACATCACTATCAATATTACACTTTTCTTTAATTTCCTGCCATTCCAAGCTTAGATTTTTCACATTACCATTAAAATTAAAATTCTTGTCTCTGTATTCTAAATAATTACTAATTCCATTTGTAATACATGACACACAGAGAATAATAAGTCCCCACATGGCGCATTTATTTTTCACAATTTTATTACTTCTGTCTTTGTTTTTCATAGCTAAATAAAATATAAGATAGCCCACTGGCAAATAAATATATACATATACTTTTTCCATAAACGGAATATTAAAACTAAAAGCTCCTAAGAGATAAAATCCTATCATTTTTAAAACAAAATATTTTTCATTTTCTTCTTTATATTTGTAAATTTTTATTAATCCAATTATTGCTACTACAGTAATTATTATTTCCATCCATTGACCTATTAAGATTATTTCTTTAAAATCAATATTCATATTTTGCCCCCCTAATTTATTCTCTCTTAAAATTATAGTTTATGTATTTATATTTATAAACAAAAAGAAAGAGATTTATTTATCTCTTTCCAAATAATTAGCTATATCTTTAATTATAAACTTACTTACTGTTTTTGACAAAACTGACTTATAAGATTTATTCTAGCTTAATAAATAAAAGAAGCTACTGTAATATTCACTTAAAGCTACCACCTTTAATAAGTTTTACAATGTTACAAGGAAGGTACTTCTAATCTTGTCTTCTCTCTTTTTAAATACTGTTTATTTTTCATAACAAACCTAATAAATATTATAATTGTTATAGTTGTAAGTAACATACCTGATATGAAGTACACCTTAATATCATAATTAGTTATAACGTTTATCTGCTCATTTAAAGTCCCTTGAAAATAACCTACACTTATCATAGTTCCTGCTATTAGATTATTTAAAAAATGCACAGCAATTGGCACTATCAAATTATTATATTTTCTGTATAAAACACAACATGTAACTCCAAATACTATCGCACCTAATATAGCTAAAAGTTCATGACCAATTCCAAATATTACAGATGATATGACTGCTGAAGTAATAAAACTCAACTTTAGATTTAATCTTTTGAAAACAATTCTTCTAAAAATCATCTCCTCTAAAAGAGGTGCCAAAATCACTACACTAATAAGGAAAAATACTAACTCTTTATTGGTACTTGGATTCCCAAAAGTATCATTTGCCGCCTCCAAGGCCTTAGTCATATTAGTACTGGCTAAAAAACCTAAACTTAAGTTAGAAAGACCTATGGATAAAAATATTTGAGTTGCCACCACTATTAATATTTCTTTTATGCTAGCAATTTGTTTAAAATTACTCCATCTTTCTTTTACTAATTTTGTATTTACTCTACCAAACATAGAAATAGCAATTAGCACTGCTAAAGGTAAAATAAATCCTAACATTACATCATTTATTTCCATAGACAAACTATAAAGTGAATAAATTATGTATCCAATTGTTACTAAAATTTCAGTTCCAATCCATATTAGAACCATTTGCCAGATTTTAATTTCTTTCATTTTGTACTCCTTAAAGTATTTATTCCACCCTAATTTATAACTATCATACTATGATTTTAGCATAGCGTATCATTTTATACCTTCATACAAAATAAATTCTATATATTGTTTAATTATAGTTATAATTTACTTCATTACCCTCTTAATTAAATTCACCTTTTCTTTGTATGGTGGGAATACTAATTTAAGGTCTATTTTAGTACTTTTTTTCACTATTGATTTTGTGTGGGTAAATGTTTCAAAGCTGGCTTTTCCGTGATAATTACCCATACCAGATGTTCCTACTCCACCAAAAGGCAGATGAGCTGATGCCACGTGGCTTATGGTATCGTTGACACAGCCTCCCCCAAATGAAAATCTAGTTATGACATCTTCACAAAAGTCTTCATCTTCTGAAAATACATATAGTGCCAATGGATTTTTATGTTTAGAAATATAATATTTTAAATCTTCCATATCTTTGTATTTTACCACGGGAAGTATGGGACCAAATATTTCATCACTCATGACACTGTCATCTAGTGTTACATCCCTAAGAATAGTTGGAGAAATATATCTTTGCTCAAAATCCACATCTCCACCAACTACTATTTTTTCTTTATCCTGTTCTAAGATATTATTTAGCCTATTCATATGTCTTTCGTTTATTATTCTCCCAAACTCTTTATTACTTTTAATATCTTGACCATAGAACTCATTTATTGTATTTTTAAATTCATCTATAAGCTCTTCATAAATATGTTCATGAGCTAAAACATAATCTGGTGCCACACAAGTTTGTCCCGCATTTGTTAGTTTTCCCCAAAGTATTCGCTTTGCACTGATTTTTAAGTTGGCAGTATTATCAACTATTACAGGAGATTTTCCACCAAGCTCTAAAGTTACTGGTGTCAAATGTTTACTGGCTTTTTCCATAACGATTTTCCCCACATTTACACTTCCAGTGAAGAATATGTAGTCAAATTGTAAATCTAAGAGCTCACTATTTACTTTGTAATCACCTGTAATAACTGCTATGTATTCTTCTTCAAAAATTTCTTTTATTATTTTTTTCACCATAGTTTCTGTAGCCGTTGCATATTCAGAAGGTTTTAAAATTACTGTGTTTCCTCCTGCTATAGCTCCAATTAGAGGCTCTATAGTTAGTTGGAAAGGGTAATTATATGGTCCTATTATAAGCACTGCGCCATAAGGTGATTTATAGATGTATGATTTTCCAGGAAGTTGCGCTGCATCATTTTTTACCTTTTTAACTTTTGTCCAACTTTTTAAGTTTTTTATGGCAAAATCTATACTTCCATAAACAAATCCTACTTCATTGGAATAAGCTTCAAATATATGCTTTCCTAAGTCTTTATTTAAAGCATCTATTATTTCGTCTTCATATTTTTTTATTACGTTTTTTAATTTTTTCAAATTATCAATTCTTTTATCAACAGTTACTGTTCCAATATCACACAAATATTGTCTTTGTTTTTCTAATATGTTTTCAAATTTATTCATAATTAACCTCTTTTATCTATCTTTTCTATTAACCTCTTTTATCTATCTTTACTCCCAAAATCCAATTTTATAACATTATCATTATAAGATTTTGAAATTTGCTTATTTTTATTTTTTCCATATTTTCTTTCAACCTCTTCCAGCTTCAAATTTATAGTATTTAAAACAGCTTTTCTTATATCTAAATATATCTTTTCTTTCACTTCTTGTTCCTCAAGATATCTTGATATATTTTCCAAAGGGCTCATATTCTCTTCCTCATGAGAAAAAATCTCATCTATAACTCCAACAACATTTAAATCATCATTAAGCTTTATACAATAATCTATAAGTTCTTCTTTGCTACTTTCACGTAAAAGTGTGTACTTAGCATCAGATGAATGCAAATTTATCTCTATTTTTCTAGCACATTTTTCTGCCTCTTTAGCTAGCATTTTACTAAATTCTGAAGGCTCTTCTGGAGTTAAGATTATCCCCGTATCTGAACATACCTCCCAAAAGTCCATTTCTAATTCATCCATTATTTTTGTTAAAATAGATGCACTAAAATCACAAGTTTCTTCTTCATACTGAGCTATAATATATTGACTAACATCAATTCTTTCTCCTAATTCTTTTCGTGATAATTGCATATCCTCTCTTTTTTCTTTTAATTTTTGCCCTAAATTATTCACTTGTTTTACCTGCCCTTTTTCTTTATTCTCATAAACATTATACACAAGTTTTTCATGGATTTAAAATTAATATATAAATTCTTTACAATAAAAAACAAGCTACCTTAATTTAGCTTGTTCTTTATTCACCTAAATTTATATCCTCTTCTGCTAAATCCACATCTTCATTTGCAGTAACTTGAGATCTAGCTTTAATTTCTCTTTGTGCAACAAGTGCTTGCATTTCAGCTAGTAGTAGGCCTAAAAAAACAAGGAATATGGCTAAATCATCTTCGTCCAACTCTTCAGCTAAACTATAGGATAATGTGGCAGATAATACTATAAGTTCCGCATAGCTAAAGTCTGAAAGCCTTTTGTTTTCACTACTACTTTTATCGCTACTTTTTTTTGATTTGCAATTTTTACTTGATTGGTTATTATTTGTATTATCTGTGCTTTCTCTTTTTTTCCTTTTTTTAGCCACCTTACTTTCCTCCTTGCAATTTATATATATGTAAATTATAGTTTATTTTCTTATGACTATGTTTTAATTTACAAAAAATAGTACCCCTTTAATGAGTACTATTTTGGTTATATAATTATGAATTTGTTTTTTACTTACTAAACATAACACTTTCTTTTTCATCAGCTTCCCCAAGTAATAAGTTAGTAATATTCTCATCTGATTTTATCTTCCATTCATTATCTTTTTTAGTTAAGTTGATTTGTCCACTTCTAGTTTCTGCTTTACTACTTTTAATTTTTTCTTCCAAGTTTTTTTCCACATCAGCTTGTTTTACTTCTTTACCATTAAAAGTGTCTGCTATACTTTCTTCCATAACAGCCAATAATAAATTACTATAATTAGGTGCTTTAATTTCTACCTTTACTATTGCTTTATCTTCATTTACCTTTTCCGATAATACTTTTGCATCTATCTTAGAAAGATACATTTTTAATGATTCATCTAATTTTTGGCCGTCTTCTTTCTTAGATGTCTCTGATGTTTCATCTTGTGTAGATGTTGTACCAGTTTCTTCGTTTAATATTTCATCTGAAATTGTATCTTCTATAAGTTTTTGTGCTTCCTTACTGTCACTTTTCTTTATGGATGAAAAATAAGTATTTACCACATCTGTTGGCGTTTCACTTTTGCATCCGGTCAACATCATTGGTATAAATAGCATAATCATAAGTAAAGCTAATACTGTTTTTTTCATTTGTTTTATCCCCTTTGTTTTTATATTTTCTTTGTCATTTCCCCTGATTTTGTTGTATTATTTATATCTACCCATTTTCTTATGTAATAGTGTAACATTTTTCACATATATAAATTGTTGTATTATGGAGGGTGTAACTAGAAATTATAGACTTTTTTTCTTATTATTTGATAAATAGAGGCTAAATGTAAATTTATTTAATATAATGTGACTTATTTCAATAGAAATTATTTGCAAAAATTTACTTTGCTTATATCTACAAAATTAATAATCATATGATCAACGATAAAAAATATGCCAGTATTTCTACCAGCATCTATCTATAAAATTCTATTTATTTTTAGGTTTATTTTCTCTTTTTGATTTAAACTCTTTTTTTGCTTTAGATTCTTTTTTTAATGCTTTGAAATCCACATCCACAAAGTTCCCTTCTTTTAATTCCACTGCTTTCATGTTTATTTTGAACTGTCTTTTGTAATCTCTAATTGTTCCTAAGTTTTGATTAGTAACTATTGAGATAGCAGTACCTTTTTTATTACCCCTAGCACTTCTACCACATCTATGTAGGTACTCGTTTTTACTACCTGGGAAATCAAGATTGAATATATGGCTAACATCAGGTATATCAAGTCCTCTAGCAGATAAATCAGAAGAAACTAAAATATTAGCTTTTCCAGTTCTAAATGCTGTCATGGCATTTTTTCTATCTTCCTTAGCCATTTTCCCTGAGATGCATACTGATTTATATTGGTGATAGTTAAGTTTTTCGTTTATAACTTCTATACTATCTTCATCATTTACGAAAACTATAGCTCTTTTTGCTTTTGCAGAAGATAATGCCTTTCTAAGTATTGTGAACTTTTCTCTTCTATCTCCATAGATGTACATATGATTTATATTTGGATTTATAACTGATTCATCAGTAGCTTTTATAACTTCCATTTCCTTCATCATATAATCACAAAAACTCTCAGCTTTGCTATCTAAACTAGCTGTAAATCCTAAAAGTTGTCTATCTCTTAAAGTAGTTTTTATTATTTTTTCTACTATTGCTTCACCTTTTGAACTTACTAAGCTATCAACTTCATCTAATATTATAGTTTTAACCTTATGAACTTTTAGTTTTCTCTGTTGAATTAAATCAAGAAGTCTACCAGCAGTTCCAACTACTATATGAGGTTTTATTGATTTTATATTTTTAATTTGTTTTTGTATGTTTACTTCACCTATTACTGCAAAAGTAGTTACATCAATTCCTGAGTTTTCTGCAAGTAGTTTTGCTTCATTTGATATTTGCATAACTAGTTCATGAGTAGGTGCTAGAACTAAAACTTGTGTATCTCTCTTTGTAGTATCGATTTTTTCAAACATTGGAAGTAAGTATGCTAAAGTTTTTCCACTTCCTGTTTCACTGTTTACTAGTAAGTCTTTGTTTTCTATTATTTTTTCTATTGTTAATGATTGAACCTTTGTTGGCTCTGTTATATTTTGCTTTAATAATCCATTTATTAATTTTTCATTTATCCCTAATTTGTCAAATGTTTTCATGTATTGCTCCTTTAAGTTTAATCAACTTATATTATACACTTATTTAATAATTTTGCAAAAGCCTTTGTATCATTTACGTTATGTTTTACAAATATATAAATTAAAATGCATTTGCAAAACTTTAACTTATAAATTTATTTATTCTAGCTTAAACAAATCATTGATATCTTCTAGAAAGTAAAGAAGATTAATAGATACCATTTCATCCATATAAGATATGATGTTTTCATCTTCCACAGAAAAAATATGTTTTTTAGGATTGTATGTGAAATCTTTTCCGTATTTCACTTCTTTATTAAAATATCTAGATACTATAAAATCTCTAGAGCTTTTAAGTACATACATCTTATCTTCACCTATTTTAAATTGAACTTTGCAGTAAGGTTCATCTAAACATGCCTCCATATGCACTTCTAAATTTACCTTTTTGTAATCATTAGTAATATTGCCCAGTATTATATCTTCTAGTGTTAATTTAGATGCTTTATTAATTTCTTAATGTATGTTAGAAAGTACTTCTACTCTATTTGTATTTTCCATTATTTCCATAGCTTCTAACAAAGTTACCTCAATATGCTTGCATATATATGTGCCCCTTCTATTATTTTCTCTATAATCTTCACAAGTGCATCTTGTTTTTTCTATGTTTAAGTTTTCTAAATTTATTCCTAGCACACTTTCATAATCTCTATAACTTTTAAACCCTTCTACTTGGGCATCTATAATTAAATAGTACTCCTCTGTAGCAAAATCTACTCCGTATACATTTTCTTCTTTATAGTATGCGTTTCCCCTTTGCCATCTTTTAGGATGAATCACCGCTCTGACTCTATTTTTATTTCTTATGTTATCACTATCTTTGCTACTATTTTTCTAGTTTTGTATATTCTAATTATAAGCAATTTATTTTTAATAGTATACTTTAAATATGATACTAAAATAAGGTATACACAATTTTGTGCATACCTTTGACTATAAATACTTCCATAATTTATGTTATACTTAATATAAATTAATTAAAAATACTAAGGAGAACTATGTGAAAAAAACAAAAAATTCTAATAAAATATCACTAAACGCTATATTATTACTGGTTGATATACCTTTATTAATATTACTTATGAAAAATCTTCATACAAATATAATTTATATATATATTAATATTAGAATTATTATGATTGCATTTATACCTCTAGTTATACTATTTAAAATATTAAAAACTACTATTATTATAGCTAAGACCTCTGGATTAGTTAGCTCCATACTACCTATTTTACGCTTAGAAAAAAGTTTTTCAGATTTAGCTAGTATATTCAAGGACATGATAGATATTTTTATGTTCTATGGTGAATGTATGATACTTCTGTATTTATTTATATATTCATCAGATAAAACTACTTACATTTTAACATCATCTAATAATTTAGCTATTTTTCTTGCAATAATATCATTGAACGTTGTACTTGTTTTGATTCGTACTTACATTAATAAAAGATGTGATAGTATTATAAATACATTTCAGGAAAAAAAGAATTTAGCTGTTTAAAAAAGATGCTAATATTTGTATTAGCATCTTTTATTTATTACTTATTTATATGTTATTAAATCATTACTAAAAGTACTGTTCTTCTTATCATTGATAAATTCATCATTAAAGAAATTACTATTATCTCCTAGTCCACTATTTACAGTATCAAGTCCTTGTTCTTCAATAATAGTTTTCTTATTTGAGTATAAATTAGTTCCAAGACCTAATCTATCTCCTTCGATTTCCACCCCTAAAGTAGAAAGAATAGTAGGAAACATATCAAATGGTGCATATTGTCTATTTTGCACATTATCTGTAGTTATAGGCGCATTTAGTATTAGATTTATTATAGTTCTTTCATAATTTGGATCAAAGTTCTTAAAGAATTTTTTGTCCATACTTGGATGGTCACCAGTTATAACTACTGTAGTATCTTTATAGAATGGCTGTTTTTGAATCCATTTTACAAAATCAACTGCCTCTTTTGTAGAGTAAGAAATAACATTGGCATATTGAGAATCATGTTTTTTCTCAGCTTTTTCTGATAAATAACCATCAGGGAAGTGAGTATCCGCTGTTTCCATTGTAAAATTAAATGGTTTATTCTCATTGGCAAGTCTAGTTATTTCATCTTTTGCATATTCATAAAGCTTGTCGTCTTCATATCCCCACCATACATCATAATCTTTAGGTATTAAACCTTTTTCTTTCGCTGCTTTGTGGTCAAATATATTAAATTTCCCATGAGTAGTAAAGTAAGTTGTAAGTCCTCCAAAATCTGCATCGGCTCCAAACATTATTGTTTGATTATAGCCTTGAGCCTCCAAAATATCACCTATACCAACAGCTCCTGGTAAGAAACTACCCGTTTTTCCATAAGAATTACGTCCCATAGGTATTTTTAAAGGAAGTCCCGTATCCATATTTATCATAGCTGCCACTGACCACTCAGAAGCATAAGTAGTATGAGGTCCGCCAAACTTATCTGTATTAGAGAAAGATAAGCCTTCCTTATAAAGTTCAGTTAATTCCGGCATTAAATTTACATCCATATATCCGCCTAATTCTTTATTTAAATATGAGTTTTCAACTGATTCTAAATAAATATGAATTAAATTTCTCTTTTTCTTTGGGAAGGTCATTTTCACATCTCTAGGATCCACATAATTATCAGCTAGATAAGTAGATGATGATAAATAAGCTTTAACAACTTTTTGCAGTTGTAATTTGTTAACCCCAAAACTTACTCCACCTATCATAGTAACCATTGATAGAACTATAGATATAATTCTCACCCTTTTTTTATTTAGAAGAGTTTTCTTTTCATTATTTCTATTAATCAAGAAAACATTGTATTTTAAATTAACAAAAATCAAAAATGGTATGGCACAAATAACAATATTTAATACTGGTGATTTAAGTATTTCTCCTGTCATACCAGATCCTGTTCCTTTAAGTGGTGCTTTTAAATTAAATAAAAATTGCTCTGGTGTTATTTGACCAAAGAATTCTACAAACCACGTTGAGAAAAATATAAAA
This sequence comes from Terrisporobacter othiniensis, assembly GCF_000808015.1. GTDB lineage: Bacteria > Bacillota > Clostridia > Peptostreptococcales > Peptostreptococcaceae > Terrisporobacter > Terrisporobacter muris. The sequence goes on from NZ_JWHR01000115.1 coordinate 126,407, forward strand.
ACAAGCCCTATGATAAAACCTAATGATAGTAAGGTTTTAACTATGTAATCTCTTTTCTTAGATTTTTCTTCTTTTGTAAAAATAAGTTTTCCTTTTGTAATTTTACTTAATATAAGGATAATTACTATACCTATTATTAAATAGCTTAAAATTTTCATAAATACCTCCTATAATCTATATACAATAAATAAATTCACTCCAGTTGTATATAATATCATATTTTGTATATTTATGTATTATTTAATATAATAATTACATAATTGTAAGAAAAGTGTAATAAAAAGTTTGATATGCAATTTTAAGCCACGGCGTGGCGCTATAAAATTTCATGTAACTAGCTTGTTCTATCTAAATGGTTTTAATTTTATCATCACCTTATTATATTAATTAAATTCTATTTTCTTAATGTAACAATAACTTATATAATTATACCGTTACAATGGTCAACCTCATGCTGAATAATCTGTGCCACAAATCCAGTAAAAGTTTCTCTTTGCTTTTTAAAACTCTTATCAAAATACTCCACCTCTATAGTTTCATATCTTGTTGTTTCTCTAAAGCCAGTCAAAGACAAACAGCTTTCTTCTGTCACATAACTTTTTTCCTTCTTCAATATAACAGGATTAATCATAGGGACTATAGCACTTCCTACAGCAAACACAATTATACGTTTCTTGACACCTATCATATTAGCTGCCAATCCAACACAACCATCAAGATTTGCTCTCAATGTATCAATTAAATCATTAACAACAGACATATCTTCTTTAGTTGCTACTTCTGATTTTTCCCCTAAAAATAATACATCCTTAACAATTGGTTTTATCATTTTCATCCCAACCTTTCTAATCTACATTAATAATATGTATTTGTTTCATAAAAATATTTTTTCTTATTATACCATACAAAAATAATTCTAGTATTCTTCCTTACAGTCTAGCATTGAAAATTTCATCACACTTTGTGGACCCTCTAGATAAACATTTTAATTTAATAAGTTGTATTTTATTACTATTACTGATAAAATCACATAATTTTGGTATAATACCATTAAACTAAACTTAGGAGATTTAAAAAATGAATAATAAATTTGACAGTAAAAATGAATGTAGCAAATATGCATGGAATGAGGCTATGATTTTAGATAAAATCCAAGAAATTTTAGATGGTAAAAATATAGATGAGTTGGATATTACTGAAGAAGAACTGGAAGATATAAAGTCTCAATTAAATGATAACCTTTCATCTGAGGAGTTAAATGAGTCTGCATGTATAATTGCTGAAAATATTGATGAATTAAAAATTCTACCTAAAGATGACCTAAGAGAATATATACTAAAATTAATAAATTATTTAAATACTAATAATTTAAAATGTATTATAGGTGAAGTTAAAGGTATTGAATTTGAAGTTTATGAAAACTCAGGTGTTGATGATGTATTTAAAAACTACTATAAAAAATACGATGAAACATATGAAATATCTGCAATGCTTTCGGATTTAGGATTAAAATAGAAAATTCACCATAAAAAAATAGCATTCACTACAAATCTTAGTGAGTGCTATTTTTGTTTACAATGCTAAAAATAGAGAAAAAAGTACCACTGTATATAATCCTAATGCTAGAGGTAAATTTGTTCCACCTATTTTCTTTATAATTACCTCTTTATTATCAGAGAATAACGTTTTTACTTTTTCAATATTTCCATCTACATGATCCATATACAATGCATTTGCATATATTCCTATACCTACTAAAACTGCAAAGTTTAGTATCCCTCCAATATATGGGGTGGAAGATGCCACTAAACTTAGTATAAAGAATGCCCCTGCTTTAAAGTACATTTTTCTATATATCATCCAATATATACCTAGAAAAAATGCTGCCCAGTTCCAAGATGCACTTTTCCCTGTATCATTCATTTTTTTAAATTTTTCTTCATAGAACTTTTGGTTTCTCTGTATAAATAAATTTACTTCATTTACTCTCTCCATAAATTATACTTCTCCTTGATGATTTTAATTATTGAAATACTTAATATATTATCATATTTTTACTTATAATGCTCTAATTTTTTATCTCTTCTAATAATAATTATACCCATTTTTGAATCCATAAAACTTAATTAAATCACCTTCAAAATACTAAATGTACTTTTCACTGTTCTTTGTTAGGCATTTATTAATCTAAGGTAAATTACAAGACCAATTTATAAGTTTAATCCATAATTTCCTTCTATTATGTAAGTAAAGGTGAGATCACAATACAAAATTCGCTTTGCTCAAAAAGTGTGTATCTTCCAATGAAAGTACACACTTTTTTATTAATATGACACAACGCAAGTATACTAAATAACTCCCAGTTTATTTTTTATTTGTGGTAAATATTTCGCAAACTCAGAGTAAAAATCCCCTTCTTTTATATTAATATCATAACAGCTATCCAATAAAATTTTATTAACTTCCTCAATTTCTTTCTCATCTCTCACAAACTTTAGGCGGAAAGTAAGTGCCTTAATAAATTTATGCCATTGTAAAATAAACTTTTTATTTTCATCATAATTTTCAATTCCAAGCCATTTACTTACCTTAACATCTTTTAGATTTTCTTTAGGACAATTTCCTATTTGTAAAAAATATTTAAAATCATCATCTTTATATACTCTTCCAAGAGGAAACAAACGACAAATATTTGGTCGTTTAGAATGTATCATACATCTGCCTTCTTTATTTAAAAAACTACAGTATTTACTTTTTTGCATTTTTAAATATGGTAATAAGATTTTGTTACTTTCACGAAGTTCAATCTTATCACCTAGTAATTCATTAAATCCAATACCTAGAAAATTCACTATTTCATTCACATCAAAAGGTGTAAGCATTACTAAATCTCCAACATCCTTGCAACAATCGCTACATCCATTACAACCACATGTATCTGCTTTTACCATATCTTCAATATCATATAGCTTTCCATCTGAAATTTTATCTAATATATTTACAGGTCTCATTAACTTTCATCCTCGTTTCTTATTTATATCTTATTAAAATACTTAATCACATTTTATTATACTTAAATATATAAATTAAAAAAAGTAGAAAAATCTATTCTATTTAATAATATTTTCACTTTGATTTCTACTTAATTATTCTGAACCATATAATCTTAGGAAAAAGTAAGTTTACTAATTCTTAAGATTTAACCCTTAACAACTTATATTATAATACTAAATAACTAACATTTTTGGCGAGGATTAAAGTTCCAAGGGACTAGGTTCTTAGATTTTACTAGACAATAATAAATAACTCTGCTTAACCCAATCGCCTAATATTACCTATAATATACTAATATAAGGAAATATTTTCCTACCATTAACAAAACATTATATATATTAATTCAAAAAGAGTAAAATTTAAAATGACATATGTTAAGTATGTCAAAAATTACTAAACGTTACTTCTGATTATATACACATCTTTCTAGACTCTGAAAGTATTTCTTATAATATAC
>NZ_JWHR01000116.1 GCF_000808015.1 Terrisporobacter othiniensis
GAATATTTGGATTATTCTTTAATATTTAATTTCTTTATGACACTATACTTAATTTTTTAATTTTACAATAGATTTTCTTAATATTTTCTTTAATTATTAAAAAAATTCTCCTTAATTCTTGATTTTAACATAATTATTCAATATTTTAATTATAATTTTTCATTGGCTTTTTAATATATTTCTATACTATAATATAAAGTAGGATTACAATTTTTTCCATTCAGTATTTACTATAGATTTTTATAGGAAACTTCGAATGTTAAAATTTTAACTCTATAAATTTTTACTTAACTTATTTTATAACTATAACCTCTTAAAATTTATAGAATGTATTTTAAGCTTTTGCTGTTAATTATTTACTATGACTAACTTCAAAATGAAAAGGGGGAATTTGCATGTGCAATTTTGTTTCACAGAACAAAAAATTATTTGATGAGTTAGATAGCTTAATCGTCGCTCTTCCTGAAGCTGATGAGAGTGCATTAATATATGTGCTTAAAGAAGCTCAAGGTATATTTGGCTATCTACCAAAAGAAGTTCAACTTTATATAGCAGGAAAATTAGGTGTCTCTCCTGCCAAAGTATATGGTGTTGTTAGCTTCTATTCCTATTTCTCTACTACTCCTGTTGGAGAACACAAAATTAATGTATGTTTAGGAACAGCATGTTTCGTGAAAGGTTCAAAAGATGTTCTTGCTGAACTAGAAAAACAATTAGGTATTAAATCCGGAGAAACTACTCCTGATCTTAAATTCACTATTGAATGTTTAAGATGCGTAGGTGCTTGTGGACTTGCTCCTGTTGTTGTTGTTGATGGTAGAGTATATAGTCGAGTTACACCTGATGATGTTACAGGTATAATAAATGACTATAAAGAAGTAGAAATGAGCTGTTAGGGGGGATAATACATGAAAAGAATTAATTCTTATGTTGAATTAAAAGCTGCTGTTGAAGAGTACAAACCTCTTCTTGATTTAAGAAAGAAAGATGGAGTTGATGGTGTTCCTACAAAAAGAGAAATATTAGTTTGTGGTGATACTGGATGTGCTTCTTCTGGTAGTATAAAAGTTTTAGAAGCTTTACAAGATGAAATAAAAAAAGCTGGCCTTGAAGATGTTGCTAAAGTTGAATTAACAGGATGCTTTGGTTTCTGCGCCGTAGGTCCTATAGTAAAAGTTTACCCTGATAACATTTTCTACGTAAATCTTTCTGCTGAAGATGCTGCTGAAGTAGTAGAAAGTCATATTAAAAATAATATTGTTGTAGAAAGATTATTATTTGAGGAACCATCATTAGATAATATAAGAGTTAATAATGAAAAAGATATGTCTTTCTATAAAAAGCAAAAGAAAATAGCTTTAAGAAATCTTGGTGTTATACATCCTGAACGTTTAAGCGAATATCTTGCTAATGATGGATATCTTGCTCTTGGTAAATGTTTAAATGAAATGACTCCCGAACAAGTTGTTGAAGAAATAAAAGCTTCAGGACTAAGGGGTAGAGGTGGGGCTGGATTCCCTACTGGTGTTAAATGGGAAGCTTCTGCTAAAAATCCTCCTGTTAACGGCAAAAAATTCGTTGTATGTAATGCTGATGAAGGTGACCCGGGTGCATTCATGGATAGATCGTTATTAGAAGGTGACCCTCATAATGTATTAGAAGCTATGGCTATCTGTGGATATGCTATTGGTTCTGATATCGGATATATATATATAAGAGCTGAATATCCTCGTGTTATAGAAAGATTAAAAATAGCTATAGCTGCAGCTGAAGAAGCTGGACTATTAGGTGAAAATATAATGGGCAGCGGATTCAACTTCAAACTAGAATTAAAATATGGTGCTGGTGCTTTTGTTTGTGGTGAAGGTACTGCATTGATGCATTCTATTGAAGGTAAACGTGGTGAGCCTAGAATGAAGACTTTCTCTTCTTCTAAACATGGTTTATGGAATGCTCCTACTTGCTTAAATAACGTTGAAACATTTGGTAATGTTCCAGTTATAATAACTAAAGGTTCTGACTGGTTTACTTCTTATGGTACAGAAGATTCTAAAGGTACTAAAGTTTTCGCATTAGGCGGAAAAGTAAATAACGTTGGACTTGTTGAAGTTCCTATGGGTACTACACTTAGAGAAATCGTATATGAAATAGGTGGCGGTATCTTACATGATAAAGGATTTAAAGCTGTTCAAACCGGTGGACCATCAGGTGGATGTATATCTTCTAAAGATTTAGATACTCCTATAGATTACAAATCATTAGCTTCTATAGGATCTATGATGGGTTCAGGTGGTATGCTTGTTCTTGATGAAACTGACTGTATGGTTGATATTGCTAGATTCTTCTTAGACTTCTCTGTTGAAGAGTCTTGTGGTAAATGTACTCCTTGTCGTATAGGTACAAAAAGATTATACGAATTATTAAATAAAATTTGTGAAGGTAAAGGATGCGAGCAAGACTTAGTTGATTTAAAAGACTTAGCATTAACTGTGAAAAACACCGCTTTATGTGGTCTAGGAAAATGCGCTCCTAACCCTGTATTAAGTACTATGGATTGCTTCTATGATGAATATTTAGCTCACGTTAAATATCATAAATGTCCAGCAGGAAAATGTACTTCTCTGTTAGACTTTGTAATTACTGATGATTGTATTGGTTGTGGATTATGTGCTAAAAACTGTCCAGTTGATGCAATAAGCGGTGAAAAGAAAGAAAAACATGCTATAGATACTGGTAAATGTATTAAATGTGGTACTTGTATAGAAAAATGTAAGAAGGGTGCAATTGTTAAAAGATAATTACGCTAAGGAGGGGTTTATTAATGAGTTTAGTTAATTTAACTATAAATGGCAAAGCTGTTTCAGTTCCTTCTGATACAAAAATATTAGAAGCTGCAAAACAAGTAAATGTTAAAATACCAAGCCTATGTCATTTACATATGGATGATATAAAATTTGATAACCATTGTGCATCTTGTCGTGTATGTATGGTTAGTGCTGGAAGAGGACTAGTTCCTGCTTGTGGTACTTTAGTTAAAGAAGGAATGGTTGTAAACACTAATTCTCCAGAAGCTTTAAAATATAGAAAAAATGTTGTTGAATTAATGTTATCAGACCATCCAAAAGACTGTTTATCTTGTATTAAGAGTGGCCATTGCGAATTGCAAGATATCGCTGCAGACTTAGGTATAAGAAATGTTAGATTCTCTGATGGAGATCAATCTTATGTTCCTGTTGATACTTCTACTAAATCTATAGTTAAAGATCATGCAAAATGTATACTATGTAGAAGATGTGAAACTATGTGTAACGAAGTACAATCAGTTGGTGTATTATCTGGTATCAACCGTGGATTCGGCACAGAGGTTTCTACATTCTATGGTGTTGATTTAGCTGATACTAACTGTACTTTCTGTGGTCAATGTATAAGCGTATGTCCAACAGGTGCATTAGTTGAAAAAGATAATACTGGCGCTGCTTGGGATGCTTTAGCACAAAAAGAAAAACCTGTTATGGTTCAAACTGCTCCAGCTGTAAGAGTTGGTCTAGGAGAAGAGTTTGGATTAGACCCAGGTTCTATATCTACTGGTAAAATGGTTTCTGCATTAAAAGCTTTAGGTTTCGATTATGTTTTCGATACTAACTTTGCAGCTGACTTAACTATAATGGAAGAAGCTAATGAGTTTGTAAATAGATTTATTAAAGGTGAAAAACTTCCTATATTAACTAGCTGCTGCCCAGCTTGGGTTAACTTTATGGAACATGAATTTCCAGATTTATTACCTCATCTTTCCACTTGTAAATCTCCACAAAGTATGTTTTCCCCAATAGCTAGACATTACTTTGCTGAAAAAGCTTTAGGTAAAAAACCTGATGAAGTTATAGTTATGTCTATAATGCCTTGTGTTGCTAAGAAATACGAAGTTTCTAGAGAAGAATTAGGTCAAGATGGATATCTAGATACTGATTTATCATTAACTACTAGAGAATTAGCAAGAATGATAAAAGAAGCTGGTATAGATTTAGCTAACTTAGAAGAAGCTGAGTTTGATAGCCCACTTGGATATTCTACTGGTGCTGCTGATATATTTGGTGCAACTGGTGGTGTTCTTGAGGCTGCACTTAGAACTGCATATCATGATATAACTAAAGAAGAAGCTCCTTCTCTAGATTTTACAGTTGTTAGAGGTATGGATGGTATAAAAGAGGCTTCTTTAGAAATTGCTGGTCATACAGTAAATGTGGCTGCTGCAAGTAGTTTAGGAAATGCTAGAAAATTAATGAATGAATTAAGAGCTGGAACTTGCAAGTACCATGTAATAGAAATCATGGCTTGTCCTGGTGGATGTGTTGCTGGTGCTGGTCAACCTTATCACGGGGGAGACTATGATAAAGTTAAAGCAAGAGCTAAAGCTTTATATGAAATAGATGCTAATAAACCACAACGTCTTTCTCATGCTAACCCAGATATCATCAAATTATACGATGAATTCTTAGGTGAAAGAGGTGGACATAAGTCTCATGAATTGCTTCATACTGAGTACTATGATAAAAGTAATGTATTTGCTGACGCTGAATGCTAATAATTAATACTTTACTTATTGATTAAAAATTAAAGGGAGTTATGAAATTTATAAAAATCTCATAACTCTCTTTTAATTTATTTATCAATTACCCTAGTTAATTTTTCTGTGAACTCTTGAGCTGCATCTATACCCATTCCTCTTTGCCTAAAGTTCATAGCGGCTACCTCTATTATCATAGATGTATTTCTTCCTGGTTTAACAGGTATTACTAACTTTTCAATTTTTCTTCCAAGTATTTCTTCATATTCTCTATCTAAACCTAATCTATCATAATATTTTTGTTGATTCCAATTTTCTAATTCAATTACTAAATCTATTGCTTTTTGATTTTTTATTGCCCCAACACCATATAGACTTTTAACATCTATTATTCCTATACCTCTTATCTCCATATAATGTTTTAATAATTCTGGTGCTTGACCTACAAGTCTACTATCATCAACTTTTCTAATCTCAACTGCATCATCAGCTACTAATCTATGACCTTTTTGTATTAATTCTAAGGCAGTTTCTGATTTACCTATACTACTTTCTCCCTTTATAAGAACACCTATACCATATACATCTACTAAAACTCCATGCATTGTAACATGAGGCGCTAACTTGTTATCTAAATAATTAGATAATCTATTAATAAATCTAGTAGTACTACACTTGCTACTTAATACTACTCTATTATATTTTTTAGCTTTTTCTATTATGTCTGAATCAACTTCTAAATCCCTCGTAACTATTAATACAGGTATTTCATAAGAGAAAAATTTATCTAATATTATTTCTCTTTTATCTTTTTTTATATTTTTAAAATAAGTATATTCTGTTTTTCCTATTATTTGAATTCTTTCATAAGGAAAATATTCAAAATATCCTGCCAGCGGTAATCCTGTTCTATTTACATCTTCCGACTCCACATAGTATTCCTTCTCCTCTGGCATATATACTACCTCTAAATCCAAATCATCAATTAATTGAGATATAGATACTTTATCTTTTACTGTTTCTATCAATTACTTACTCTCCCTTTCTAAAATATTCATAAATATTTTCTGCTACACTTTTATTTAATCCCTCTACTTTAGATAACTCTTCTACTGATGCATTTTTTATATCTTCAATGCTTTTAAAATTAGATAATAATGCTTTTTTTCTTTTTTCTCCAACGCCTGGAATATCATCTAAAGAAGATTTTGTTAAAGATTTGTTTCTCAAGCTTCTGTGATAGCTTATGGCATAGTTATGTACTTCCTCTTGAATACTTGCAACAAACCTATATAGATTTGACGTTTTATCAAGTTCAATATCATTTGAAGCACATATCAATCCCTTTGTTCTATGTTTGTCATCTTTATACATTCCCCACAAAGGTATATCTATTCCATATTTATCAAAAACTTTTTGTACAGCACTGACTTGTCCTTTTCCACCGTCTAATAGTATTAAATCAGCAAAATCACCTTTTTGCAATCTTCTATCTAAAATTTCAGCCATAGAATCATAATCATTAGGTCCTTCTACAGTCTTTATTTTATATCTTCTATACTCTTTTTTGTCCTTGAGTCCATTTGTAAAAACAACCATAACACCTATGGAATCTACACCTTGTATATTAGATATGTCATAAGATTCTATTCTTCTCGGTGGTTCTTGTAAGCCTAATACTTCAGCTAGCTCAATTAAAGCCCCTTCACTTCTTTCATATTTTCTTTTATTTAAATTAGAGAATTTTTCTAAGTATTCCATAGCATTTTTCTTAACCATAGATATTAAACTTTTTTTATCTCCTTTTTGAGGGACTCTTATAGATACCTTTTGTCCTTTAATATTTGATAACCATTCTTCAAGAACTACTTGATCTTCTATCTCTGATTCAATAATAATCTCTTTTGGAATATATTCTGCCTTCATGTAAAATTGTTTTACAAAAGAACCAAGTATTGCTTCCTTACTAGAATCCTTTGTTCCCTCTAATATGAAATGCTCTCTTCCAACTATTTTACCATGTCTAATAAAGAATGATTGTACACAGGCTTCTTCATCATTATAAGCCATAGCTATTATATCTTGATTGATATCATCTGTAGATACATCAATTTTTTGCTTTTGCATCATTTCTTGAAGATTCATTATTTTATCTCTATAAATAGCTGCTTCTTCAAAATTAAACTCCATAGAGCATTTATTCATCTTTTCTTTTAAAATCTCAATTAAAGTTTCTTCTTTTCCAGATAAAAATAATAGTATTTCTTCTATCATTTTATTATATTCTTCTTTTGAAACATTTCCAGTGCAAGGTCCCACACATCTTTTTATGTGAAGGTTTAAACATGGCCTCATATTATTTTTAATAGCTCTTTCAATATCAACATTGCAAGTTCTTATAGGATAAATATTTCTAATAACATCTAAAGTATCATTAACAGCTTCCACATTTGTATATGGTCCAAAATATTTAGCCTTATCTTTAAGAACTCTTCTAACTTTTAATACTCTTGGAAAATCTTCATTTACTGTTACCTTTATATAAGGGTACGTTTTGTCATCCCTTAATAAGACATTATATTTAGGTCTATATTTTTTAATTAAATTACACTCTAAAATCAATGCTTCTAGCTCTGAATCAGTGATTATATACTCAAATGAATTTATATTTTTAACCATTGATTTTACCTTAGAAGAATGGTTTTTAGATGATTGAAAGTACTGTCTTACTCTATTTTTTAATGATATGGCTTTACCAACATATATTATTTTATCATCTTCATCTTTCATTAAATATACCCCAGGCTCAGCTGGTAGTTTTTTTAATTGTTCCTGTATATCAAACACTTATATTCCTCCGAAATCAAAATTCGCTTCTATAATTCATTCTATAATAAAACTTCTAATTCTTATATAGATAAAAATTAGAAGTTTTATATTTCATCTTTGATAATATTAAAAATTTCAAAACTTATTCAAAGTATTTCTTTAGGAATTGCCCTGTATATGAACCTTTCACCTTAGATACTTCTTTAGGTGTTCCAGTAGCGATTATTTTTCCACCTTTATCTCCACCTTCTGGTCCCAAATCTATAATGTAGTCACTAGTTTTTATAACATCTAAATTATGTTCTATTACTACTATAGTATTCCCTGTATCAGCAAGTTTTTGTAAAACGTGAATCAACTTATCAACATCTGCCATATGAAGTCCTGTTGTAGGCTCATCAAGAATATATAAAGTCTTTCCTGTCGGTCTTTTACTTAATTCTGATGCTAGCTTAATTCTTTGTGCTTCTCCTCCAGATAACTGAGTTGAAGGTTGACCAAGTTTGATATAGGAAAGTCCAACATCTATCAAAGTTTCAAGTTTTCTTTTTATAGTTGGTATATTTTCAAAGAACTCTAATGCTTCTTCCACATTCATATCAAGTACATCTGCAATAGTCTTATCTTTGTACTTAACTTGTAGAGTTTCTCTATTATATCTTTCACCTTTACATACTTCACAAGGTACGTAAACATCTGGTAAGAAATGCATTTCTATTTTGATTATACCGTCACCCTTACAAGCTTCACATCTACCACCTTTAACATTAAAACTAAATCTTCCTTTTTTGTAGCCTCTAGCTTTAGCTTCATTTGTTGTAGCAAATAAATCTCTTATTTGGTCAAATACACCTGTATAAGTAGCTGGATTTGATCTAGGCGTTCTTCCTATTGGACTTTGATCTATATTTATTATTTTATCTATATTTTCAATTCCTTTAATTTCCTTATGTTTACCAGGTCTTTGTCTTAATCTATTGACCTTACTTGCTACACCTTTGTATAAGATTGAATTAATTAATGAACTTTTTCCAGAACCTGATACACCTGTAATACATACAAATTTTCCAAGAGGTATCTTTGCATTAATATTTTTTAAGTTATTTTCTGTGGCACCTTTAATTTCTATAAAGTTTCCATTACCTTCTCTTGTAGTATCAGGTATTTCTATTACTTTTTTACCACTTAGATATAATCCAGTCATTGAATTAGGATTTTCTAATATTTCATCTAAAGTACCTTGAGCTACTATTTCTCCACCATGAACACCAGCACCTGGTCCAATGTCTACCACGTAGTCAGCTTCTCTCATAGTATCTTCATCATGTTCAACTACTATTAAGGTATTTCCAAGATCAGTTAAATGTCTTAATGTTCCTATTAATTTTTCATTATCTCTTTGATGAAGACCTATACTTGGCTCATCTAATACATATAAAACTCCAACTAAAGCAGAACCAATTTGAGTAGCAAGTCTGATTCTTTGTGCTTCTCCTCCTGATAGCGTTCCAGCTTTTCTTGATAAAGTTAAATATTCTAATCCTACATCTTTTAAGAAAGATGCCCTTTCATTTATTTCTTTTAAAATTTCATGAGCTATAAATTTATTTTTTTCGCTTAACTCTAAGCTCTGAACAAAGTCTAATAAATCTTTTACAGATAGATCTGTAACTTCCATTATATTTTTTCCACCTATTAGAACAGATAGAACTTCTTTTTTCAGTCTATTACCCTTACATTTTGGACAAGGTGTTTCAGCCATATACTCTTCAATTTTGTCTCTTGAATACTCTGAATTAGTTTCTCTATATCTTCTTTCAAGGTTTACTATAACCCCTTCAAAAGGAGCCTTATACTCTCTTCTTCCTCCAAACTTAGAGTCAAAAATAAATTGAACCATTACATTATTTTCACCATAAAGTAATTCTTGAACAAAATCTTCTGGTAAATCTTTAAATGGAGTATCTAAAGATACATTAAAGTGTTCAGCTAAGCTTTGTACCATTTTGCTATAATATGTATCATCACTTGTGCTTACACTTCCCCATGCAGCTATCGCTCCTTGTTTTATACTTAAATCTTTATTTGGTATAACAAGATCCGGATCAACTTCTCTACTTTCTCCTAATCCTTTACATACATCGCAGGCACCAAAAGGAGCATTGAATGAGAACATTCTTGGTGATAGTTCTTCAATTCCTATACCATGTTCTGGACAAGCAAATTTAGTAGAGTATAAAACTTCTTCTCCACCTACTATTTGAGCTATCACAAGTCCATCTGATAATTTTACAGCCGTTTCTATAGAATCAGCTAGTCTTCTTTCTATTCCATCTTTTACAACTATTCTATCTACAACAACTTCTATATTGTGTTTCTTATTTTTCTCTAAATTAATATCATCAGTTACTTCCTGATTTTCTCCATTAACTCTAATTCTTACAAAACCATCTTTAGCAATGCTTTCTATAAGTTTTTTATGAGTTCCTTTTTGACCTCTTACTACAGGAGATAAAATTTGAAGTTTACTTCTTTCCGGAAACTCTAATATTTTATCTACTATCTCTTGTATAGTCATTTGAGATATTGGTTTTCCACATGTAGGACAGTGAACATCTCCAACTCTTGCAAATAAAAGCCTTAAATAATCATAAATCTCTGTTACTGTACCTACAGTAGAACGAGGATTTTTTGATGTTGTCTTTTGGTCTATAGATATAGCCGGTGATAACCCTTCTATATATTCCACATTTGGTTTTTCCATTTGTCCTAAAAACTGTCTAGCATAAGCTGATAAACTTTCCACGTATCTTCTTTGCCCTTCTGCATAAATAGTATCAAATGCTAAAGAAGATTTTCCAGAACCTGATAGTCCCGTGAAAACTATAAACTTATTTCTAGGAAGCTCTATACTGACATTTTTAAGGTTATGTTCTTTTGCACCTTTTATAATGATTTTATCTTCCATTAATTTTTTATCCTTTCTCCTAACTCTTTTATCTTATCTCTTAACTGAGCTGCTCTTTCAAATTGTAAGTTTTGTGCAGCTTCCATCATTTCCTTTTGTAAAGCTTCTATATTATTTTGAACTTCGTACTCATCTTCACTTTCAGCAATTCCAAATACAACTTCTTCATCAGCTGGTTTAAGTGTTTCTATACTATCTCTAACTTCCTTAACAATAGTTTTAGGAACAATTCCATTTTCCTCGTTATATTGAGACTGTATCTCTCTTCTTCTTTTAGTTTCTTCAATAGTTGCTGCCATAGAACGTGTAATCTTATCAGCATACATTATAACCCTACCTTCTGAGTTTCTTGCAGCACGTCCTACTGTTTGTATTAGAGATGTTTCTGATCTTAAGAAACCTTCTTTATCTGCATCTAATATAGCAACTAATGAAACCTCTGGAATATCTAAACCTTCTCTAAGTAAGTTTATACCTACTAGTACATCAAATTTACCAAGTCTTAAATCTCTAATTATTTCTGTTCTTTCTAGTGTATCTATATCTGAATGTAAATATTTAACCTTTATTCCTATTTCTTTTAAATAATTAGTTAAATCTTCACTCATTTTCTTAGTTAAAGTAGTAATTAAAACTCTTTCACCTTTTTCTGTAACTTTATTTATTTCACCAACTAAATTATCTATTTGATTTTCAATTGGTCTTACTTCTATAATTGGATCAAGTAACCCTGTTGGTCTTATTATTTGTTGTGCTACAGTTGTCGAATGTTCTATTTCATAAGGTCCTGGTGTTGCAGAAACAAATAATACTTGATTTATATTTTCTTCAAATTCAGCAAAGTTTAAAGGTCTATTGTCATAAGCAGATGGTAATCTAAATCCATTTTCTATTAATGATTGTTTTCTTGATCTATCTCCTGCATACATTCCTCTAACTTGAGGTATAGTAACGTGAGATTCGTCTACTATTAATAAGAAATCATCTGGAAAGAAACTCATTAATGTATAAGGTTTTTCACCTTCTTCTCTTCCTGTAATATGTCTTGAATAGTTTTCTATACCCTGACAAGTACCTATTTCATTTAACATTTCTATATCATATTTTGTTCTTTGTTCAATTCTTTGAGCTTCTAATAATTTGTCATTATTCTTAAAAGATTGAACTGTTTCTGCTAATTCTTTCTCAATAGCTTCTACTGCATGGGCAACTTTTTCTGGAGTAGTTACATAATGTGACGCTGGAAATACTGCTACATAGCTTCTTGTTCCTAAAATTTTTCCTGTAACATAATCAATTTCCACGATTCTGTCTATTTCGTCTCCAAAAAATTCTATTCTTATAGCTTTTTCATCATCACTTGCAGGGAATAATTCTAGAATATCACCTCTAACTCTAAAAGTTCCTCTCACAAAGTTAATATCATTTCTTTCATATTGTATATCTACTAATTTTCTTATTAGAGTATCTCTGTCAATTTCCATTCCTGTTCTAATGGATAACATAAGCTTTTTATAATCATCAGGATCCCCAATACCATAAATACATGATACAGAAGATACTACTATTACATCATCTCTTTCTAATATAGATGCTGTAGCTGAGTGTCTTAGCTTATCTATTTCATCATTTATACTTGCATCCTTTTCTATATATGTATCACTGGATGCCACATAAGCTTCTGGTTGATAATAATCATAATAACTTACAAAATATTCAACTGCATTATTAGGGAAAAACTCTTTAAACTCGCTATATAATTGAGCTGCTAAAGTTTTATTATGAGCTAGAATTAAAGTTGGTTTTTTTACTTCTCTAATTATATTAGCCATAGTAAAAGTTTTACCCGAACCTGTTACACCTAGTAATGTTTGAAACTTTTCATCATTATTAATTGAAGTAACAATTTCCTTTATTGCCTCTGGTTGATCCCCTGTTGGCTTAAAAGCCGATTGAATTTCAAAGTCCATATCTCCTCACTCCTTTAGAACATCCGTTCCGTATAATTACAATCTTAATTATACCATAATAATCCTATTATTTATCTCTTGTATAAACATTTATTATAAAATTTATTCATTAATATATATTACCCATTTAAAATGATTTAAATAATCTCTGTCATAAAAGTAAATTTTGTATATAACCCACAGAATTGAAATATAAATATATAAAATTAAATAACAAGAAAACCATGTGCAAATACAATTATTTACACATGGTTTTCTTGTTATTAATTGGTGACCCATCGGAGATTCGAACTCCGGACACCTTGATTAAAAGTCAAGTGCTCTACCGACTGAGCTAATGAGTCAAATTATGGCGACCTGGAAGGGGCTCGAACCCTCGACCTCCAGCGTGACAGGCTGGCATTCTAACCAACTGAACTACCAGGCCGCGTTTGTGTTTTAATGGTGGGACCAACAGGGCTCGAACCTGTGACCCCCTGCTTGTAAGGCAGGTGCTCTCCCAGCTGAGCTATGGTCCCGGGATAAATAAATGGAGCGGGTGAAGGGGATCGAACCCTCACAGCCGGC
>NZ_JWHR01000117.1 GCF_000808015.1 Terrisporobacter othiniensis
ATGGATATTGTATTTACATATGATTTAGATAAAATAGGATATAAAACAATTGATAAATGATTAGATGGGAGAGTATTAATGACATTAAAAAAAGAAATTCATAAACCATTTATATATGAAAATAAAGATTCAAAGACTATAGTTATATTCATTCATGGAATACTAGAAGGTCCAAATCAGTTTAAAGAATTTGCAGAGATTTTACATAAAGAAGGCTTTTCTTACTCGGCAATTTTACTACATGGACATGGAAAAAGTGGAAAATATTTTGCAAAAAGTAGTAGAGAAAAATGGATGGATAGTGTTGATAAAGCGATTTTAAAACATAAAGATAATTATGAAAATATAATATTAGTAGGTCATTCCATGGGCGCATTATTATCTTTATTGTTTGCTTTGAAATATAAAAATAAAGTAAAAGGTATAGTACTAATATCAACACCACTTAAAGTTTTTGTAAGATTTAATATGATTATAAGTAGTATAAAGGTAGCTTTTGGAAGGGTGAGAGAACAAGATACACTAGCTAAGTATGCTAAGAAGGCTTTCAGTGTGGAAAGAGGTTCAATATTTACTTATATTAGTTGGATTCCCAGGTATGTAGATTTGTTTACCTTAATAAGTTTAACTAAAAAAGAACTGAACAATATAGAAGTACCAACACTTATTGTTCAATGTAAAGTAGATGAGCTTGTTAGTTATAAAACTTTAAAAGTTTTTAAGAGAAAACTACAAAATGATTATGAAGTTATTAACTTAGAAAAGTCAGGTCATTTTTACTATGATGATGAAGAATTAAGATATTTATTAAATGAGTTTGAGATATTTATAAATAAAGTATAAATAAGAATAGACTACCTTTTTATGATTTAAGGTAGTCTATGTTAGAAGTACACCAAGAGTGGAAGATGGAAATAAATTAAAAAATTCGCTTCTATTCATAAAACCGTTAATCAAAGGAGATGCCTGAAACAGTAGAAAAAGACCGTATATAAATTGATACGGTCTTTTTGCTATAGTTTTATATATTTTAAATATTAAAAATAATTTGTCAGAAAGAAGTTAGTTCGCAATAGATATAGAAGCTGTCTTCTTTGACTTAGCAGATGATTTCTTAGCAAAATGTTTTGCAATACGCATTACTGCATAAGTTATAAATACTACACTATAAACTAATACATTTATTATGTAAGTAGTGTCTCCTGAAAGAGCAACTGGAACCATTATTAGCATTACATGAACATATATAAGTGCATAGAATAAGTAAGCAAATCTTTGTAAATTCTTCCACATTTTAGGTTTCATTAATTTTCTAACCGGGCGGAAAGAAGTAACAAGTAGTGGAACCATAATTGCGATAAGAACTATACTAACTCCAGCTGCCGCCCTCATATTAGTAGACATAAGCTCTGGTGCATTGAAAAGATTTACAAAGTGGGTTTTACCAAAGCTTATATTATGAGCCAAAGTAAGAATACCAGCTATAATTGATAATTCAGCCCTAATTGGCATTAAAAACTTAATTAATTTACTTCCATTTTTGAAAGCACCTGTATACATAACAATAACAAAAATTGCAGTAGAAAAAGTACTTTTTATTAAAATAGGAAGGATTGTAGTTGTAAACCAAGCAGGCATTGTCCAAATGACACCTGTATAAGATCCTACTACTAAAGCAACTGATAATACTGTAGTTAAAATATAACATATATTAGCATGTTTTTTGATAAAATTACGACCAATAGCTACTAGTAAGATTGCAGCTATTAATGATATTAAAAAATTCATAATTACCTCCAATTAAATATGATTAAATAAATTTTGAGCAAGTTCGTTGCCTGAAGCAGAGCAAAGACATCTCGTTGGCCATATGAAGTGTTTCTACGACACGTCGCTCAGGCGAAGCGAATTTTTTCTTCTTTTAATTTAATCAGAGTATAATACAAATTTAATTCTCAATCAATACTTATTATCAATTAACAATAAAAATCAATAAAATTTGCAATATAATAATAAATATTTTCAAACAATAGTACCATTGATTCACAATATAATAATAAATCCAAATAATAGAAGAATAGTTTGAGCATATTTATAGAGTTAATTTCATATATATTATACAAGTTTTAATGAGATGTATTATATAAGTTTCAAGGAGATTAACGAGGGGGATAAAGATGAGATATTATAATAAATCAATTGCAGATACTTTAAGATACCTAGAGGTTAATAGAGAATTTGGTTTAGATACTAAAGATATTGAATTAAGAAGAGCAAAGTATGGTTATAATGAGTTTACTATTAAAGAAGGTAAATCAATTTTAGATGAAATATTTGATAGTATTATGGAGCCTATGATATTAATATTGTTGGCAGCAGCAGTAATTAGTGCTTTTGCAGGAGAGGCTCACGATGCCTTTGGAATTTTGGGGGCAATATTTTTGGGACTATCCATAGGAGCTATTACAGAAAGTAAATCTAAAAAAGCAGCTCAAGCATTATCAAAATTAACCGAAAATATAGAAGTAAAAGTATTGAGAAATGGAAAAATTCAAGTGGTACCTAAAAAGGATTTAGTACCAGGGGATATTGTTTTTATAGAAAGTGGAGATTTGATACCAGCTGACGGAAGACTTATAGAAAGCATCAACTTAAAATTAAGAGAGGACATGCTTACAGGAGAGTCTAACGATGTATTAAAAGATGCCAATGCTAGTATAAAAATGGATATATTATATGGAAAAACAGAAATAATAGAGCAAGATACCATACCTGCCAATCAAAAAAACATGGTATTTGGAGGAACACTAGTAGCGTATGGAAGAGGTAAAATGGTTGTAACTAATATTGGGGATTCTACAGAAATGGGAAAAATAGCTCAAAACATAGATGACCCAGATGTATCTACACCTCTACAAATAAAACTTGGAAAATTAGGAGCTAAAATAGCCATATTGTCTGGAATAGTTGCATTTTTACTATGTTTATTTATGATAATTAAAATGACTAAATATGGTGTTATAGTTGTTGATACATCAGGATTTATACCATTTATTCAATCTTTAGCACCAGCTAAAAATGCATATATGGTATGTATAGCCTTAATAGTTGCAACAGTTCCTGAGGGACTTCCAACTATGGTTAATATAACTTTGGCCATAACTATGCAAAAGATGGCTAAGATTAATGCATTAGTTACTAAAAAAGAAGCTTGTGAAACAATAGGATGTGTATCAGTAATTTGTTCAGATAAAACAGGAACATTAACACAAAATAAAATGAAAGTAGAAGTAGCTTATGTGGATGGAAAGTATATAAGAGATTGTAACTACGAGAGTCATAGTTTCTTTGAAGAAAATTGCTTATCCAACTCAACAGCTGATATAGAAAAAGAGGACAAGTCTTATAAATATATAGGAAGTGCCACTGAATGTGCATTACTTTTATTTCATAATAATAAAGATTATGTTGATTTTAGAAGAAATACTAAATTAGTATCACAAATACCATTTAATTCTGAGAAAAAAAGAATGTCATCTTTAATTGAGGTGAATCAAAGAAATGTATTATTAAGTAAGGGTGCGCCAGAAATATTACTTGAAAGATGCGCCTACTATCAAGATGGAAAAGAAGTAAAACAAATAACTCAAAATAAGAAAAAAGAAATCCTTCATGAAATAAGTAAACTTCAAGTTAAATCAATGAGAACCTTAGGGTTTGCATATAAAGTAATAGATGGAGCCATGGACGAAGTGGCAATGACAGTAGACACAGCTTTTGATTATAGTGGAAATATAGAAAGAGTTGAAAATAGCAAAGACTTAATATTTAGTGGATTTGTTGGCATAGTAGATCCTCTAAGAAAAGGAGTAAAAGAGTCCATAGAAACTGCTTATGAGGCTGGAGTCAAAGTTAAAATGCTAACAGGTGACAATATAAACACAGCAAAAGCAATAGGAACGGAGCTTGGTTTATTAAATGATAACAAAAAAGCTGTAGAAGCTACATATATAGATATATTAAGTGATGAAGAACTTAGAGAAGAAATAAATGATATATCCATAGTAGCTCGTTCAAAACCAGAAACAAAAATGAGAATAGTACAAGCTTTGCAAGCAAATTCTGAAGTTGTTGCTGTAACTGGAGATGGAATTAATGATGCACCAGCACTAAGTAAAGCTGACGTGGGTATATCCATGGGAATATCAGGTACGGAAGTATCTAAGAATGCTTCAGATATTATTTTGACAGATGACAGTTTTAGTACCATAGTTGATGGGATAAAATGGGGAAGAGGTATATATGAAAACTTCCAAAGATTTATACAATTTCAGTTAACTATAAATATTGTGGCGTTTATGATTGCAGTAATATCTCAGATTATGGGAAAAGAAATGCCTTTTACAACTATTCAACTACTATGGGTTAATATAATAATGGATGGGCCTCCAGCTTTAGCTCTTGGTTTAGAACCTGTTAGAGATTATGTGTTAAAAAGAAAACCTATTAGAAGAAAAGCAGGTATAATTGCAAGAAGTATGGCAGTGAATATTACTATAAATGCATTTCTTATAATTAGCATAGTACATTTACAAGAGTTTTATAACATACTTCAGGCAACACCTCAGGAACAAAGCACAGTAATATTCTCATTATTCGCATTTAGTGCTTTATTTAATGCATTTAATTGTAGGGAGTTTGGTCTTAATAGTACCATACCAAATTTCTTCAAAAATAAATTGGCGCTAGAAATAATATTTGTTACAGGTGCAGTACAAATACTATTTACACAAATATTTAGAGCATTTTTTAACTCTGTAGCTTTAGATATAAGTATGTGGATTAAGATATTACTTTTATCATCTATGGTGCTTGTTTTAAATGAGGTAGTAAAATTCGTACTTAGAAATTTAAAAAAATTAATAATAAGGAAGAAATTAAAAAAATTCGTTTAGCTCATTTCGCCAAAATTGAGAAGCATATCGTCAACGATATATCCTCGTTACCACTTCGGATAAATCCGTTACTCAAACGAGATGC
The DNA here is from genome assembly GCF_000808015.1 of Terrisporobacter othiniensis. Lineage (GTDB taxonomy): Bacteria > Bacillota > Clostridia > Peptostreptococcales > Peptostreptococcaceae > Terrisporobacter > Terrisporobacter muris. The sequence goes on from NZ_JWHR01000117.1 coordinate 5,041, forward strand.
CGACCTTACCACTTTAAGCCACTGTGTGGGCGCTATGAAATTTCAGGCAACGACCTTGCTCAAAATATTCATCTAACTTATTTTGTGAAAAAGGGAGTTTATTTAAATGTCATAGAATATATATTATATATGCACAAAAAATGTAATGATGGAGTGATAAAATGATAAATAGATGCGTTAACAGTTATATAAACTTGTACCAATCAAGACATTTTTCAAAAAATATCAACAAAGCTATTTATAATTTATGCAAGCATAATAAAGAATTATTAAGTTTAGATAAAATAGGGAAATCAGTACAAGGGACACCCATACTATCCATAACTATGGGAGAAGGAAGGACAAAAATATTAATTCAAGGAACACATCATGCTAGAGAAGCAATTACAACCATATTGATACTAGACCAAGTTAACTATCTTTTAAAATTATATAAAATGGACAAAAGCATAAATTATATGAGCATTCATAAGCTTTTGAAATATGTAACTTTTGTATTTGTACCATTAGTTAATCCAGATGGTGCAGATTTAGTATTAAATGGAGGAAAATTTATATCTCCAAAGTATAAATATGAACCTTATTTAAAAGAAGAATTGTTTCCACGTTGGAAAGCAAATATAAGAGGAGTAGATCTAAATAGAAATTATCCAACTAAGTATCCAGATGATGATAGTGTAACAAGCCCACAATATCAACTTTATAAAGGACCTTATTATTTTTCAGAACCAGAGACTTATGCACTAAAATGTTTGACAGAAAAATATTTGTTTGATGGAACAATTTCTTATCATTCTTCAGGGGAGGTAATTTTCTATCAGTACAATCAATTGGATATGCAAAGGGATTTGGAAATAGCTAGTGAAATATCTAAGGAAACAGGATATGAGTTAGAAGAAGAAAACCCACCTGTTACAGGTAGTGGATATAAAGATTGGTTTATTGAAAATTATGAAAAACCAGCATTGACTATAGAAATATCTTCCTATGTAGGGGAGCAGAAAGTTCCTGTGGAGAATTATAGAGAGATATTTGAAAGAAATAAAAATGTACCTATAGTATTTGCACAAGAGGTTTTTTATAGAGTGATATAAATATTGAATAAGATTTATATTGTGATGAAAGTTTGCAATTGTTATAAAGAGCCATTAGAGTTATCAAATTAAACTTTAATGGCTCTTATATTAATATGTAAATAGGAATTTGCAGGGGAGATTATTAATTGGGGAGTGTATTAATTCTGATATACTTGATTTAGGGGGGAAATTATGAGTTTTAGCTTTATAAATTTTATAATATATGCGTTAGTATATATTATATCTATGCCGGTATTGTCATTTATTCATGAACTTGGTCATGCTATACCAGCTTTAATATTCACAAAAGGTGAAGTTAGTGTAAACATTGGAAATTATAATTTGATAAAGAAAGTAAAACTTAGTAGATTAGTCATAAATATTTATGGATATAGGTCTATAATGGATGTATCTTATGCTTATGTTAATTGGGAATCTATAGATAGTAAATTTAAGTCAATTATAATCATTGCAGGTGGTCCCATAGCATCTTTATGTACCTCAGGATTCTTGTATTTTAGTTTGTATAAAATAGAGATATCCCACTTGATGATAATACTGTTTAATGCAATGCTGTTTTTTAGCATAGGTCAATTTATAGTAACTGCATTGCCAATGAAGTATAGTGATAATAGTCCATACAAAGGGTTTACAAGTGATGGATATAAAATAGTACAATGGTTAAAGTTGAAAAATAAGAATTAGATATCTAGTTAAAAATATATAATTATTTAGTAAGTGATACATTCTATGAAAATAATGTAAGTTTTGAAATTATAGAATTTGATTTAGTAGAGTTGTCTTATAGATAATAAATAATTAGGGGGATAAAAATGATAATTAAAGATAAAATAAAAGAATTTAGAATATTTATATTTATAAACATAATTTTAGCTACTGTAATTGGAAACTATGCTCAAAATATTGCCTATTACATAGTCGGTTATTATTCTATTAATACTGCACAATTATACTTATATATACTAACAGTCTTAACAACTCTAAGCATAATATTATTCTTGATAATACCAATATTAATACATTTATTTGTAAAGAAACATGAGTCAAAAGATGAATATTTATTATATATACTCCTAGTTGCTGATATTTCAATAGGTATTCTAACTTCTATATTTTCAGTATTCGTATTAGCTATGAGTTGGGGGTAATAAAAATTATGTAATAATGTTAATATAATATAAACTATATAAATTATAATTTAGAAAGCAGATTTAATGAACAATTTTAATATATTGTGGAGTAGAAGGGTAGGAGCTATATTCCTACTTTTTTTTATACAATATAAAAAACTTACAAATAGTATTATTTTTATCAAATGAATAATTTTCTTCGTTATACTTCATTTGATAAATGAAACATTTAAAAATATTTTATATTAAATTACAAAATATAAAAAATAAAAATTGATGCATTTTTATGTAAAATTTATGTAAAAAACAACGAAAAATATTGAAGTGGGGGGAAAATATAGTACTATAATCTGAGAGTAAAATTATATAAAAATGCAATCAATAAGTAGTAGTTATAAGGGAGTATGAAAAATGAAAAAAAAGTATTTTTATAAATATTACATCGCTATTAATGATATTTATGATATTTATGATATTTATGATGTCGACAACAATGACATTTGCAAACGGTATTGCAAAAGAAAATATGACCAGTGCAGAATTTTTAGCAGGAAGTAATGCAGAAGGTGAAATTACTTTAACTGAAGATATTACACTTTCAGATGCGTTAAAAGTTGATGCAAAGAATTATACAGTTGACTTAAATAATCATACTTTAATGCTTACAAAAGACACTAATCTTTTTGTAAATAACGCTAATGTTACATTTAAAAATGGAAGTATAAAAATTGAAGGAATAAAAGGGAGCGCTGATTGTATATTAGGCGTAGGACATTATGGAAGTAGTGCTAACTTAACTCTAAATAACGTGAAGTTAGAAGCAAGCAACTACACTTCACCATATGCTTTAATTTTTGTATATAATGAAAGTACATTAAATATAGAAAACAACTCTGTTTTAAATGCTAAAAATGAACAAAGTTCATCTGGAGGAGTTATAAAAACTAGTAATGGAAAAGCTGGAAAAATAAATATAACTGATTCTACTTTAAACTTTGAAAATGTTGAACGTGGATTTGTAGATGGAGTTATAAATATAAAAAATTCTGCAGTAACAATGATAGGATTAGATAATGGTATAAATAATTCTGACCTTACAGTAGATAATTCTACACTTACTATTAGTGACTGTATAGGACGTGCATTAACAATTAATGGAACAAATGTTAATGTTAAGAATGGATCTGTACTTGATTTTAGTAAATCGCTAGAAGGTGATATACTATTCAAAAGTGAAGGAAAAATTAACATTGATAAATCATCTGAGTTAAACTTTGAAACAGTTAAGACTTTCGATGGTGCTAAATTAAATGAATTAATAGAATCAGAAAAGTATGATTATGAAGTAGATGCTGAAGGTAATATTATTAAAGTATGTAATCATTCTAATGATTTTATAATTATAAATACAAAAGATGCTACTTGTACAGAGGAAGGATATACTGGAGATAAAGTATGCCCTGATTGTAATGAAGTAATGGAAGAAGGAACAATAATTCCTAAATTATCACATGAGTTTGAAGATGGTATATGTAATAATTGTGGTGAATTAGATCCAAACTATAATACAGGAACTGAGGAAGAACCAGGAACTGAAGAAAAGCCAAATACTGAAAATAATTCAGATAACGGAGTAGATTCACCTCAAACAAGTGATGATACTAATTTATACTTTATGGTTGGAATGATAATTTTTTCTATAATCGGTTTAGCATGTATTAGAAAAACGAGATCTGTACAATAAAATTAACTATTGATATGGGAGAAAATAAAATTGTTTTCTCCCATATTTTATATCTATAATTATACATATGTATCAAGGTAATAAGAGGTATGATTCTTATAAAAATATAGATTATAAT
>NZ_JWHR01000118.1 GCF_000808015.1 Terrisporobacter othiniensis
ATTATAAATAATAAACTTTTTAGATGGGTGCTAGTCTTTGATTAGTATCCATCTTATTTAAGTCAATAATTAATAAAATAAACATAATAATATACTTCTCATCTCAACTTAATATAATTGAAACTTTATTCTTACATTAATGTTAATATAGCTTCTCAAATATTATTGCATCCAGTTATACCAATATCTCTTTTGTTACCTTTGCAAACTCAGTAAAACTATTCTAATGCTTTTTATCAACTTCTGGATCCATTTTATCTAGCATAGAAGACATTGTAATAACTTTATCTTTTGTAATATGTCTAAAATCTTCTATATTTAATTTTTTAGAACTTTTTCTTCTGTCCATAACTTTCTCATTTACCTATTTTATAATATATTATTATATCTCTCATTCAAGCCACCATCTAAAATATCCTAAAACCCATACAAACATCCACTTATATACTCAACTTTCAAGTTTGTAAATCTATTGCAGTACAATCCTCGAAATTCTCGTCCGACAGTACCCTTACTTGTACAAATTGGTGAGTGACTTAGCATCACCTTTCCTAGAAAATTCTTTATACTCGCATCAAGAACTACATCTCTGTTTCTAGTACAATTATTAAATACCTGGTATAAATTCTTTAATTTCTTTTAAGCCTCTATACAGTTTAGACCATGTATTATTATCCTTTAGAAATTGCTTACCTTTAGTAGTTATTTCTGCCGAAAATATAATACTTGGCAATCCATCAACTTTAGCATATTTTATTATTGCTAAATTATCTTCCTCCAAACTTAAAATTAGTCTACCATATAATTCTTTATTTAATTCATAATCTTCTTTTCGAGGAATAACAGTTTCTTCATCTTCAATTAATCTATCTTCGTTTAATTCTAATTCTTTTAAAAACTATATTTCAATTTATCTAATTTACTCATATTAATATCACCTCCTTTCATTTATAAATCATTATCTAACCCCATCCATTCATCAAGTACTTCCTCTTCTCCTCAACATCCAACACTCTATAACAACTCTCCCAGTCAACTTCCCCCACACAACTTTGATATCTCAAATCAAAAGGGTGCTTATCTGGTACAACATCAAGTTTTTCCTTAGCCTTTTCAATATCATTCAAAGCTATATCAATCCATACGTCCTCTAAAATATCTGGAATCTGCCCAAATAAACTATGTATACTTTCAAGTCTCTCAGAAAGCATATAATGCACTTTATCTTCAACAGAATCCTTGTATCTCATATTATAAATATAGACTTCATCATAAACTTGTCCTATTCTTTGAATACGACCTTTTCTCTGCTCTAGTCTAGTTGGATTCCAAGGTAAATCCAGATTTATAAGAGAGCCTAAAGTCTGCAAGTTAAGACCTTCACTGGCTGCATCAGTACCTACTAACACTTTTATTTCCTTACTCTTAACCATTTTCTTTATGTTTTCTTTACTACATCTTTCATATATACCATTAGTAAATACTCCCGATTTATCTCCTCCTGCATATATTCCTATTTTAACTTTACCTAGATCCTTTGATAAGCTTTCTGCAACCCAGTATGCTGAATCATAATATTGAGAAAATATAATACAGCCCCTTTTTAACCATTTTTCTTCCACAAGAAGTTTATAAACAAGATTATATTTAGGATCATTTCCGATATTTTCATCAAGCATATATACTAAGTTATTTAAGCAGTTGATTTCTTCTGGACTTAAGTTTTTAAATTCACTTAAAACTTCGCTATGTGATTCTAATTCTTCATCTTCGCTATCATCGTCTAGTATTCCATTGACATCAGCTAATAATTTTTTAGCAGTATTTTTCCCTGCAATCATCGTACTACCAAGTCTTTTTAATAGTAGAGTTTTAAAAAATCCCCCACCTTTTACTCTTTTTTGGAGAAGTTCACAAAATTGTTCTGCATAATTATAAGCTTCTTGTAGATAAACAGGTAATACTATAGCTTCTTTTTCATCTTCTCCAAATAGTTTTACTCTTACAGGTTTAAGATAAGGTTCATTAGTTTCTGGATTTATTGTATTTTCTAAGTAATCTCTAGTTCTTCTTACAATATGTCTCAAATAAGGATTGTAACTTTGTATATAGTCACCTTGAACAAGTCTTTCTAGTCTTCTTAAGTCTGGTCTTCTAAGTTTATCTCTATCATAATGCTTCATAATAAATTCATCATCTTTTAATTCAAGACGTCTTCTAATCATTTCAAAATTTCTATCTTCTGATGATGGTGGAAATGGATCTCTTACCCATTCAAAAATTTCACTATCCCTTGTTAGTGTTTCCTTACCCATAACTAGGTCTAATCCTTTATTAGGATAAGTTCTCCACTGACTTAGTACACTCCCTAATACACTATCATTTTTTTGAGCCAATATACTCATGAGATCATAAGCTTCTATAGGATATAACTGTACTGGTGTAGCTGTTGCTAGTAACATACTTTTTGTATTCTTAGATATTTGAAGTAAAAATTTCATAAGATTATTAGGATCAGGTTTTTGATCCATTTTATTTTGACCAAGATTTTTTCGTCTTGCTCTATGACATTCATCTACTATAATACATTCATATTCAATTTCTAGTAGTTTTTCTGTAATTGGAGAGTTTGATGTGATTAATCCCTGTGATATGATACCAACTCTTCTTGGACATTTTTTTATACATGATATATTTGATGATACATGCTTTATTCCATTTTCATCGATCCAGTCTTTGCCGTCCCATACTGCTGATGGCATATCTAATAGATTATTTATTTCTTCTTGCCATTGCCAAATTAGTGTTTTTGGTGCTATTACTAATACTGGCTTATTTCCGTATAGTGCCATAAGTTGTGCTGACAAAGCTAGCTGTATAGTCTTACCAAGTCCAACCATATCAGCTAATATGTATCTTGCACCATAGCTCTTTCTATGTTCATTAAATGCTAAGTTAACAAAGTATTTCTGATGATTCCAAAGACCTAGTTCTTTTCTATATACTGAAGATTCTACCACTACTTCAGCAGGATTATATTCTTTTTTCCAATCATCTATGTTTTCTATCTTTTCTCTAGAAGAAATCCTCTTTATATCTTCTATTACAAAGTCAGATAAAGGAACAGCATATTTGCTGTTCCATAAAGAGTTAAATTCTTCTTGTACCCACTTAATAGCTTCATCTGAGTCATCTTCCCATATCATTTCATAATTTATTTTAAAGGCAGAGTATGATTCATTTATACTTCCCATAAAAGATGTCTTACTATTATCTTTAAAAGTTATAATTCCTGCTTTTCCATGAATCAGTCCAAAAGCATCATTTGGCATTACTCTAACTTCTAACTTTCCACTCTTAAGAAGGTCATATAACTTTACTAATCTTTTAGGAATATTTTTATACTCTTCCTCAGGATTATTAGAACACCAATCTTTTCTCATGGCATTTTGAGCTGATATTGCAGTTTTTACATCTTCTATATTTAAATCCGAATTACAAATAACTCTTATCTTGCCCTCTATATTTTCTAGATCTTCTCCACTTAACTCTAATATGGAAGATCTAAAATACCCAGCTATTCTATCATAAGACTTAGCTTCTTTTAATTTTTTATTTAAGAAACTTTCATCTAGTTTTTCTTTTCTAGAAGAATATCTATTAATCATTTTTAACTCCCTTTATTCTAAACCCCATCATTTCTAACTAGCTCTACTAATATTTTTGCTGATTTAGCATCTTTTTCCCAATGTTTCATATTTTCAATATATTCTAATGTAGCTATGTAATCTAATATTTCAATTATTTTACTTCTTTCATTCCAATAATCATCTACTTCATTTCTCAGCCATGCTTTTCCCTTAGTTGCATCTTCTTCCTTAGTTGATTTATATAAAGCTACAAGCACATTTCTGAGTATGGAGTGACCAAACTTAGTATTATCATTTGTGTAATTCATGGCAAATTCGCTAGCAGTTTTTAATCTTGACTTATTAGCTTTAGTACTTGCCATCATATCTGAGTATTCATTTACTCCAAATCCTCTGCCTAACTCTTGATATGCACTTACTTTATATACATTGTTTTTCTCAGTGTCTAATCCTTTAATATAAAATCTTTCCTCTGGTAATAGAGTTTTCCATGTATATGAGTCAAATCCGTTTGGTGTTAAGTAGTCAAATGCTATTTTTACTGCATCATTAATAATGTTTACTATAGGTGATTCTCCATCAGATTTAGACAGTTCATATTGAACATCTATATCCTCTATATTTTTATATGATGTAAGAACTTTTAATGATGCTGCATACGCTGCAAGCAAGTAATCTGCATCTGTAAAGTTAGGGTCTTCCTTATCATCCAACTCCTTCATTGTATCTATTTGTAATTTAACTTCATCTTCTATTTCAGGATATAATTCATCTAAATATGCCGTATAGTCAGAATTTTGTTTTCTAAGAACTAGTATAACAGTTCCTTTTACATAATTTCCTCCTTCTTTAAGCCCACCAGATTCTGTTTCCGTTGCAATATTCCATGCTGCTGTAACTTGAAGACCCGATGCCCATAATATTAATGCTAATTCTGCCCATACTTTTACATCTTGATGAGTAAACATTACAACTTGCATTCCATTATCCTCTGTATTCTTAGCTAGATTTGAATAAACTTCTATCATGCTTTGATTAAAACTCTGACCTTTTCCTTGTACAGCCAACACTCTTTTGCTATCAGGATACCAGTCTGTAAATACATCTTCAAAAACTTTTTTATCCCAAGCTAAAAAAAACTCTGATAGTTCATGATAATTAACTGCATCTGCATAAGGTGGGTCAGTTATCCATATATCATGCATAATATTTATATCTCTAGCATCAATAGGTTTAATATATCCTACCTTATTTGTAAATTTATTATTATTAATATTATAAAACCAAGTACTTTTTAAACTAGATAATCCTCTTGCACCATAATTATATAATGTATTAATAGCTTGGTTATAAAAAAGCTGGGTAGTATTTTCTACACCAGATCCATTTATCCATCTGCTTAATTTACAATTCCAATCAGCACATTTATTTAATCCTAATATACCTATACAATATTCCTCTTTAGAGTTAGCAATTTCATGAATACTCTTATTAAATAGTGCATTAATTAAAAGTTGTCTTGGATTGAATAGATGGTTCCAATGAGTCCAACCTTTTTCGTAAATAGGTTGATTTGTATTCCAACCTGGTTCAATTTTAGAAGATGGTATATAACCATTATTTTGCCATTCAATAATATTATTTTTTACTATAGATTCTATCATTTCTTCTCTATCTAAGTCTTGTTTTGTTACCGAACTATAGTATTTTTTAGCTTCATGTTCATATCTTATGCAGTATAACCTTTCTCTAAAAATATCATTTTTATCATTTTTATAATCACTTTGTTTCCATTTTCTCAAAGAATTCGGAGTATTATATCGATAAGGCCTTTTGATTCCATCATTAATATCCTTTCTTATACTTGATATAGGTGTTTCTGATTTACAATTAGGACAAATTAATTTATTATCTGAAATAGTTGAATTTTTGATTGCTTGATTAAATTTTAAATCATCTACGTTTTCTAAAATATCAATATTAAAACTTTTTGTATGTATGTTTTTTTCTAGTGTTAATACTGTTTTACTACCTTTTCCTACAATAAAAGATGGAAACATAGGTACTATATATTCACATTCAGGACATTTTGCCTCAATACAGTATAAATAAGATATTCCTCTATCACCATTTTCATTATTTTCAATTCCCAACTCTTCTATCTGCTTATCAACTTTGTTATATACTTTTTTTTGAAATTCTTTTAATCTTTCAACTTCATTATCTGATTTACTAAGTATATTTAAATCTGCCCATGTTAATAAACATGCAATAGGATTCAAGTCAGACGCATATACCTCACATCCCATTCTTGCAGCCTCAAAAGGTATACTTCCTCCACCAGCAAAGCAATCTCCAACTGTAGGAGTATGTCCAAATTTCTTTTTACCTAATTCAGCAATCAATGCTTGTAAACTATTTGCATTAGTTCCCAAGTAATTATTTATATCATTCCATTCTTCTTTATTTATTACATTATCTAATTCTTCTGGTCTACAGCATAATGTTAATTTTTCATCATAAGATAATCTATTAAAACATATCTTCTGTAACTCTTGCTTATCTTTACTATTTATTCCTCTTATATATTTAGGAATACCTTTTTCATCTACTACAAAATATTTATTTTTTTCATTGTTATTTAATAATCTATATATATCTTTTGTTGATATAGATTTTATCTTTCTTTTATATAAACCTTCATCATCCATTGTTAATAATTTTAAATATATTTCTCTATCTTTTACTGGATTATCCGTAGCTGGTAATAATAAACCTAATATAGTAGCTCTAACTAATATAAGAGGCTTTCTTCCCCACCATTTACCTAGGCCAGTTAAAGTCTGACCTAGGTTTGCCTTTCTTTCTTTATAACTCTCCTTTGATATTTTTGATACAGGAAACTGTACCTCTATAAATGATTTATCCCCCATTGTTATTCTCCCTTTTTAGTCTTTACATTCCAAACCAGTCAACTTGATTTTTTTGTATATCTTCTACTGGATTTTCTGATAAAGCGTATTTTATAGCTCTTCTCCAACCTATTCTATCATAGGCTCCTCCTGTAGCTGCATTTGTCATAGTATATAGCCACCATCTTTCTGTTATATCAAGACCTAACCAATTTTTTATAGCAGTATCTATAACAGCAGTTTGGCAATCTTCTATAGCCCATACAAGTAAAAGAAGTTCTTTTCCTAATAACCTATCTACTGGATTATCTCCTGTTTTCCATTGAGCCTGTCTGTATACAGTTATATTATTTTCTTTTAATCTACTTTTGAACTCGTTTTCAAGTGCTTTACTTATCATATTCCATTTTTGTTTTGGAATATCTGCCTTTAATTTATCTTTCATAAGATTGATAACTTGTTTATCATCTTCATCTTGCCATATAAAACGTTCATATATTTTTACATTTTGATCTTTAGCTGTACTTCTAGGTATTTTCACTAAAAAGTGATGCTGATTTTCCTCTGGTATAAATCCAAATCCTATAGCCTTTCTTGTTTGTGACATTATTGTTCAATCTCCCCTTCTTTAAAATCTCCTAAGGTCATTTTTTTATCAGCTACCATATCCAAAAAACTTTGCCCACTTTCATAATATGATTGACGGTAGTCTAAAGTTATATCTACCTTGTTTCCATTTAATAAATTTCCTCTAATATTTTGTATTTCTGATTCTAATTTAGAGGCTTCTATCTTAGCTGATTTACCTATATTTATCTCTATCCATTTATCTGAATCTTCATCAGTACTCATATATGCCGATATATCTGAAATTTTAACATTGAATTTTTTAAGTCTATCTATCTCTTTATATACACCTGCTGTTTCATTTATTTTTACATTGCTTAAAAGTGTTAACGGTTCTTTTTTGTTTATTTCAATAGTTGCCCCTGCATCCTTATCTTTTTCTATTTTTATATTTAATTGATTTGATTCTATTCCATTCTTCTCTGCTATTGCTAATATATATGTGGTATTTTTAGGAATTGTAAACTCTTCATCATATATACCACCATGATCTTTTGGATTTGAACCATCTGTAGTATATTTTATGGTTGCCTCTGGAATAGCTTTTAATTCCATATATCTGTTATTGTCTTTTGTAAATTCTCTATATTTTAATTCTATTTTATTATTCCACTTATAAACGTCTCCTGTTTCATTTACACCAGAGCTATCTATACATAAGAAATTAAGTTTTAGTTCTTTTGTTTTAAAATTATCTAAATCTGTAATTTCCATAGATCCTGTTGTAGGTGTTGCATCTATATCATAGTAAACTTTATCACCATATCTATTTTTTATATTAAGTGTTACTTCTCCTGTATCAGGGTCTCTATAAGTTTCCTTTATAATCACTTGTGTTTTTTCTATAAATGGACCTTTTTGAATATATCCTCCATTTTCACGCCAAATATCTTTGTTAATCATGTCATTTTTTAATGAATCCAATGCAGAAGGTATATGCCATTGCCATACACCATTAGTTGCCGCACGCTCTTTTATATCTATAAATCTCATTTCTTTTTGAGTAAATATTCTATCTTCACACTTTTTCCTAAACATATCCCCACTAACATCTTTTTCAAATTTCTTTCTATCAGTAAGTACTTTTATAATTTGCTCTTCACCATCGTAGTTGTTTTCTTTAAACTCCATTAGGAAGTCAGCACTTATTAGACCTTTACTTGATGGGTAATAAATTTTACTGAAAGTTTCTCTTGATGCTTGTAATATACTAAGCTTTATTTTATCTAATTTATCTTGTGCCTGTTCATATTGAGGATTGTTTTTTGCCGTTCTTTCTTTATCCATATCACTTATTATCTTCTTCATTCCCCTAAATTCTTTTGATGACTGAAGTAATTTATCCATGGTATCTTTATTTCCAGATAAAAACATTACTCTATTTTTATATTTAGTATATTCATAAAAATCTTCTAAATCTTTACTTAAACCTTTCGTTTTTGAATTAGGTTCAAACAGTACTAAGGTTACTTTATCTTGTTCTAGCTTTATTTCATCTATTGCAGGAAATACTTTTACATACTGATAACAAGTGTTTTTAGTTGGTTTAAATTTATCTTCTAAAAATACTCGTAGTTCTTTTTTAGCAGCATCATTATCATAAGATTCTATTAATGTGTTAAGTTCAGCTATCATATTTTTAGTGTTTTGGAAATATAACTTTCCATTGTCAGTTGAGTTTATATACCAAGCTTTTAACGTAAAGTCTTGTAATGATTTTTTAATTCTTGTTATATCTTTCTCTGGTTCTGCCAAATAACCTATAATTTCTGATTCTGTTAATCCTAAGATTGCATGGGGCACATCAGCAAGAGATGCTACTAATATAAGCTTACTTAAATCACTCATATTAGTTTCATTCATTTCATTGTCTATCTCTTCTGCTATACCTTTTCCATTTGCTTGTATATCATGTGATATGGCATTCGTCAAAGATGATTTGATTTCTTTTATTTGTGCTAACATATTATTATCATTTAAGTCCATATCATAAGGATTGATAATATATTTACTGTCTGCTTTTTTATTTGTATAAATCTGAGATACTATTACTCTCATAAGTCTTATTAGACCTCTAGTCTGTTGAAATCCTGGATTTTCTCTAAATCTTGCATATAAGTCTTTTAATGATGGATGAAAAGGATATGAATCTTTAACCCCTATAAAGATTTGCTCTGGTGATGTATTTGTATATCCCATTTGTTTTGCTTCTGATACTGCATTTTTATATGCATTAGCTATATCTACTATATCTTCATCTGATGGAATTGTTTCGAATAGTCTTTTTCTAAGAATGTTATAAACATCATCTGAATTTGTTCCTACCGGCTCTATATTTAAAGCTGAACGACTAACTTCTCCTTCTAACTCCTTAAATGTTGATTGTAATTGTTCACTACCACTTTCATAAGTAGCTTTTAAATCTGAAATTACAACGCAAACATTAGATAATTCTTCTTTACCCAATGCATTAAATAAGTTAGCAAGAGCTGTTATTGTTACAACTGATAAGTTTGAATCTCCTATTGCTCTTGATTTTGCATTTACTAAATATGGTGGGATTTCGTCTAATAATATAAGTAATGGTTCTCCCTTTAATAAGTTAACCCATGCTGTTTGACCTGGTGCTTGAAGTGGTGAATAATAATCTCTTAGTTGATCTTTCTTTCCTAGTTGCTCTGCAATTGCTCCCCATATACCGAACTCTGCATCACTTTCTCTTCCTGTAAATCCAACTACTTTAACTTGTCCTAAGTAAGAGTCTTTAAACATATCTCCTAAAACTTTATCTCTTACTTGTGGGTACTTAGCCAATAATGCTAAGGAAATCATATTATGTGTTTTCCCTCCACCCATTGACTGAGTAAGTTTAATTAATCCTGATGAACTTTTACCATGGAATCTTTTAAATGCAGTTTCCACTAAAAGTTTCATTCCTTCTGTTACGAAGTTTTCGTTGAAAAATTCATTTGGATCTATTCTTCCTTGGATTAAATCCGTTATTTCTAAAACGTCATCTCTAGTATTGTCGTCAAATACACTTTCTCTCGGAGTGCATGCTTGACGCAAAGTTTTCATTTTTTATTTCCCCCTGATAAATATTTTATATTTCTCCCGTTACCTTTGATACAATCTCTAATCTTCTTTTTCCACATCTTTGCTTTAATACTTTTGTGTAATCACCATTTTTTATTATTCTTGAGTGATTATTTTCAAATATAGTCTTTATACTATTTATCATAGATATTTCATCAATCGCATTATCTAGGTATGTATCTATGACTCTGTTGATGGCTGTGGATATTTCAGTTTGATTTTTATAAAATCTTTTAACTTCCATATTTTCACCCCAATTTATATGTTTTTTGTATTTTATTTATACTTTAATTGTATACAAAAAAAGATACGTTAACAAATAAATTTTGAATACTTA
>NZ_JWHR01000119.1 GCF_000808015.1 Terrisporobacter othiniensis
TGACAATATTATGTATAGTGTCTTTCAATTTGATAGGAAGCGAAGTTTTAGAAGATGGAACACTACAAGAGCCATTCTTTTTAATTCCAATAGCATACTTATTTCTTATTATTTCAATAATAAGTGCAATAGTTGTAAAATTAAAAAATGTATATAAATCAAAAAAATCTAGATAGAGGAGAAAAGAAAAATGAAAAATTATTATTCAAAAATATTAAACACTATAGTTTCAGTTGGTATAGCTTTAACTTTGATTTTACTTATAGGCTTCCCTTTTATTTTAGGAGCATTAAACAAAACAACTTTTACGTATATGGATTCTAAATTTATACTTATTATAACTGTGGGTATTTATATTTGTGCCATACCTTATGTAATAGCTTTATTTAATTTAAAAAGATTATGTTCTCATATCACAAGCAAAAATCCTTTTTCTGAGAGTATACCAAAAATTATAAATAACATTGCCTATTGTGCATTTAGTGAAGCTATTCTTTTTAATTTAATGAATATAGTACTTTACTTTGTGTTTAATTTATATTTTTATGGTCTTACTATTTTACTTTGCGTAATAGTTTCGTTCTTATCACTTGCCATAGGAGTTTTTGCTCTTGTTTCATCTAAATTATTTGAAATTGCCATAGATATTAAGGATGAAAATGATAGAACTATTTAAGGAGGAAAGCAGATGGCTATAATTGTAAATTTGGATGTGATGATGGCAAAAAGAAAAATGAGTGCCACAGAGCTTTCTAAGAAACTTGGAATTACCATGGCTAATTTATCCATATTAAAAAATAATAAGGCAAGGGCTGTGAGATTTACCACATTAAATGAAATATGTAAGGCTCTAGATTGTCAACCTGGAGATATTTTGGAATATGTAGCAGATGAGGATGAGATAGAGGAATAAGAGAAGGTATAATTGGGGGAGGAAATAAGAATATGAAGATTGTTAAAACAATTTTTAAAATATTTTTGGGCTTTCTAGCGATGATATTAATCTTCATAGGATTATTCTTTGGTCATATGATTTTTACTTTAATGAGTAGTGGTATGCTTTTTTGGGATAGTGAGGATGTAATATATGAAAACTGGAATATTAGATTACCACAAAATGGAGAAGAAATATATTATACAGATAGCGGTGCAAGTTTTCATGGAGATGGTGAAAGGTACTCAGTTTATGAATATGAAAATAAAGAAACTATAAATAGTGCCTTTGATTGGAAGAATAAAAAAGATGAAGATATGGAAAGAGAAATTAAAGAAGTACTAGAAAGGTTAAAAGAGCAAGATGTAAAAATATCAGAGGAATATAAAATTGACTTTAATAAAAAATATGAATATATCAGAAAAACAAAGGATGATAATTCTGAGTTATATTTGATTTACATAATTGAAGAAAATAAGATTTATGTTATTGAAGATATTTATTAAATTTAAATTGAGGGAATAGAAATGAAGAAAAAAATACTGACAACTATGATTTTATGTTTATCCATATTAATGATTGGATGTAATCAAAATAAAAATTTAGAGAATATGTCACATATAACAACTAAAGATTATACGGGAATTAAATGGAATGAAAAAATATATATTCCATTTTGTACAGTTGATCATGACCAAAGGGGTAAACAAATTGGAATTGTAGATAATGATAAAAATGATAAAGTTTATGAGTACAAAGGATACTCTACAGATGAATGGATTATATCTTTTTATTATTCTGGAGAAATGGATAACTCTATGTTAATGAGAGAGATAAGTGTAATTGATATACCAGATAATCTACACTTAGAATATGAATGAGACTAGCTTTATGTTCAAGTAAATATAATAGATGTAGATTAAAAAGGAGGAAGTTATGGGGATAACAATGTACTTACTGATAATGTTTTTTATATCAACTTTAGCATTAATAATTGGTATTATTACCAAAAATAAATTACTAGTAATTATTTTTGGTTTGATAGATTTTTTTATAATAGCTTTTATATTATTTTTAGTATTTATTTTAATACCGGCCATGTAGAGGAGAAAATAAACTTAAATATATAGGGGCACCCTCCTTTTATAAAATTATTTTGACTTTTAGTGACAAAGTTACAGAATTAAATAAAAATAATGATACAATATATATATAATAAAATTTGTTAAAAGGGAGACATAAAAATGACAAAACCATCAATTTATCATAGCCAAGGATATAATTGTGCAGAAGCACTAATTAAATCTTACAACGAAGAATTTAACACAGACATACCTGTTGCTTTAGGAAGTGGAATGGGAACAGGTATGACAGTAGGCAGTTTATGTGGAGCTGTTAATGCAGCAGTTTTAGTAGCAGGATTTATAAAAGGTAGAGAAGATAATTCTATCCCAAACGAAGCTAGAAAATATTCAAAAGAAATAATGAAAAAAGTAAGAGATCAATATGACTCAGAAATTTGTTCTAATTTGAAGAAAAATAAGGTAAGTTGTAGCGAAATAATAGATTTTTCATATAATGCATTAAAGGAAGTTTTAAAAGATTTATAAAATATGGAGATGAGATATTATGGGATTTTTATCAGGACTCTTTAGAGGCAGAGGATATACTACAATAAGTGGATCCCAGCTACAAAAGATGTTAAATAATAGCAATATATTAATTTTAGATGTTAGAAGCTTAGGGGAGTACAAAGGTGGGCATATTCCAAATGCTAGAAATATACCTGTTGATACACTTTCATCAAAATTATCAAGTTTAAGTTCATATAAAGACAGTAAAATAGTTGTATATTGTGCTTCTGGAGGAAGAAGTGCAAAGGCCTCAGATATTTTATCTAAAAATGGATTTAATAAAGTAAGCAACTTAAGTGGAGGAGTTTCTTCATATAAGGGAAAGCTAACTAAAAATTAAATATTAAAATAAGACCATCAATTTTAGATGGTCTATTTTAGTGTTACTAATTATTTTCCTTTCATCAACAAACCGTGTTGATTACAATAAATATAAAATTTTCCTCTTTCAAATTTTCCACATAGTCTTGGGAATCTCACTGTTGGACTTTGTTCAGGATATAGTTTTATCAGAAGTACACTATCATAAGTTACATAAGCAACAAATGAGATGTAATGTTCTTTAGTCATTTCGTGGTCTATTTCCACATAATAATCATTTTCCACTTCTTCAACACTTATTTTATGATTATTATCTACTATACTTGGAACAGCTGCTTTTAGCTTTCTGCCACAGCAAGAGATTTCACCCTCTCCAGTTGCACTTATTATATTGCCACAGCTTGGGCAAACATAAAATTTAATTCTTTTCATATTTCCTCCATCTACATCATTAGGTTCTAAATCTCCTAATAATATTTTTTCTATATTAATATCAAATATCTTTGATAATTCTGTAAGTATTGACACATCAGGACAGCCAAGTCCTCGTTCCCATTTTGAAACGGTTTTATCACTGATGTTTAGTAAGTCAGCCACTTGTTTTTGAGTCATATTTTTTTCTTTTCTAAGTTTTAAAATTAAACTTCCTACTTTTTCTAAGTTCATGTATGTTACCTCCACATATATAAGGATAAACTCTGAGCAATATATTTTCAATCAACTCTTCGTAGAGTTTTTATTATATTTTATATATTTAGTAATTTCCATTATAATATAAATATAGATGACTGAGAAAAATTTTCTGTTATAGTTATGAATATAATAGATAGAATAACTTGTTGAAGAAAATTTTAGGGGGATTAATTATGAATAAGAAAAGAATCTTAAATTGGATGTCGAAATTAATGTATGTTATTTATTTAGGTTCAATAGCTTATTTTATTTTTGTAAGT
Organism: Terrisporobacter othiniensis; assembly: GCF_000808015.1. GTDB lineage: Bacteria > Bacillota > Clostridia > Peptostreptococcales > Peptostreptococcaceae > Terrisporobacter > Terrisporobacter muris. Next base: position 3,843 of record NZ_JWHR01000119.1, read on the forward strand.
AAGTTAGAAAATGTATTATTTGCCTTGGCAAGCTTGCTAGGAACAATTATATTAGTGTATTTAAACAAAAGATTTGATAAACTCTTTGATACCACATTAATTATAACTTTAATTATATTTATCTTGTTTTCAGGTCTTTTGGGTTCATCTTTTGGATTTTATCATACTATAAAAAACTATGATGATTTCTTGCATATATGGTCAGGGATTATTTCTTGTAGTGTGGCATATGTTTTATTTAATTATTTTGGAAATATGGATGTAAAGAACACTAAGAGAAAAATATTCTTTATCATATTTATGTTTATGTTCAGTATGGGTGGAGCAAGTCTTTGGGAGCTTATGGAGTTTTTTATAGATAAGTTTTTAGGGATGAACTGTCAAGCGGGAGGATTAGTTGATACTATGATGGACACTTTTGATTGTTTAATTGGAAGTGTTATAATGATACCTTACTATGTTAAACAATTGCCTAAATTACATGCAAAGAATGCTTAAAATAAAGAAAATTTGAAAAAATTATTACTTGTAGTATTATAAATAAACAATAGTGAAATGGGGGAAATTCAATGAATTATGAGATAGTAGGAAAGGTAGTGCCAAGCGTGGAGGTTAGCCTGTCTAGAGGAGAGGCCATGTTTACTCAAAGTGGAGGAATGTTTTGGCAAACTGAAGGAATAAGAATGGACACAAATACAAAAGGTGGACTACTAAAAGGTATAGGAAGAATGTTTGCTGGAGAATCCATGTTTATGGCTACTTACACGGCAACACAAGAAGCTAAAATAGCTTTTGCTTCAACTGTGCCAGGGAGTATAATACCTATAAATGTTAGTGAAGGTAGATTTACTATACAAAAAGGAGCTTTTTTAGCTGCTGAGTCTTCAGTGGAATTAAAAACTACTTTTAATAAAAAGTTAGGAACTGGGGTCTTTGGTGGAGAAGGGTTTATATTACAAGAGCTAAGAGGTAGAGGAACTGCATTTTTAGAAATAGATGGTGATGCTATAGAAAAGAATTTAGCTCCAGGAGAAATAATAAAAATAGACACAGGAAATCTTGTTGGATTTGAAGATAGTGTAAGATATGAAGTAGAGTTTGTAAAAGGCCTTGGTAATGTTATATTTGGTGGTGAAGGGTTATTTTTAACTAAGCTTACAGGACCAGGTAAGGTAGTTCTTCAAACTATGAACATGAATGAATTTGCTCTAAGAGTAGGATCATTTATACCGACAAGTGAAAGTTAATAAAATAATAGATTAGGTAATAATTATATACTTGTGCAAGGGTATATCAAAAATATACGGAACCCCAATTGTTGGAGCAAAATTCTAACAATTAGGGTGTTTTTTATGATAAATATGATTAGTACTTTAAATTAAGGGTGAAAAGCAATAATATTATTTATAATAGCTACGATTTCCTCTGGAGATTCATTTAAATCATTTTCTAACCATGTTTGAACTACGGAAAAAACTCCTCCTACATTGTATTTTATAAAATAATCTAAAAATACATCGTCAACTTTTGAAGAGCTAATAAGCTTATCAATATCAGCTTTATTTGCTAAAATAATAATGCGATCCATTATATTACTTTCCATATGGTGACAAAATAATATTTTGCATAACTCCTTGTTATCCTTTATAAGTTCAAGAGCCTTAAGGAGTAAAACATCTTTATAATCTTCAACTGGAGTTTCTTCTATGTATTCTAAAATTTGATTAAATAATTCATCTTCCATTGATTGAAGTAAATCATAAGCATCCTTATAATGAGTGTAAAAAGTTCCTCTATTAATATTTGCACTTTTGCATATATCCGTAACGGTAATCTGATGAATTTTTTTATTTTCAAGCAACTCTATTAAACTTTCTTTAATTATTTTTTTAGTATATAAAATTCTTCTATTTCCTTTAACTCCTGCCATATATTCCATCCTTTTTTATTTATAAAAATAAATTTAAATTATGAGTTATTAAATGAACAAAAATAACTGAAATGTATATTTAATAACAAACTAAAAATATGTGATTATTGTAACTAGTTTATATATTATTTATACTTATTGTATTATAGCATTAACCAAACATAGTGTCTATTTAATAACAGTGAGTAATAAAAGCAAAAGATTGGGGGAAGAAATGTCATATATACAAATAATAGACGAATATAAAAGATACAAAATCGGAGAAAACACTGTTGTTGCCAACAATGGTATTAATTTTTCCATAGAAAAGGGCGAGTTTGTTATTATTCTAGGCCCAAGTGGCGCTGGAAAAACAACTGTGCTGAATATTCTTGGAGGAATGGATACTTGTGATGAAGGTAATGTAATTATTGATGATGTGGATATTTCAAAGTTTAATAATAAAGAGCTCATAAATTACAGAAGATATGATGTGGGATTTGTATTTCAATTTTATAATTTAGTACAAAATTTAACGGCAAGAGAAAACGTGGAGTTGGCAACACAAATTTGTAAAAATGCTTTGGATGTGGATAAAACTTTGGAGTTAGTTGGTCTTGGTCATAGGAAAGATAACTTCCCAAGTCAATTATCAGGCGGAGAGCAACAAAGGGTATCCATAGCAAGAGCCATAGCTAAAAATCCAAAATTACTTCTGTGTGATGAGCCAACAGGAGCTCTTGACTACAAAACAGGAAAACAGATTTTAAAAACATTACAAGATACATGTAAAAATACGGGTACAACGGTAGTAGTTATAACTCATAACTCAGCACTTGCACCAATTGCCAATAGAGTTATAAATATTAAAGATGCAAAAGTTCAAAGTGTCCAAATAAATGAGAGACCTGTTTCTGTTGAATCTATTGAATGGTAGAGGATAATATATGAAAAATAGAGCATATAAAAAATCAATAAAAAGAGAAATATTATCTTCAAAAGCTAGATTTATTTCCATAATGGCAATAATCTTCTTGGGAGTTGCTTTTTATTCTGGGATTAAATCCTGTGGACCAGATTTAAAGAATTCCATAAATGAATTTTTTGCTAAACAAAATTTAATGGATAGTAAGATAGTATCTAGTATAGGACTTAATGAAAATGATTTAAAGTTACTTGAAAATAATGATAAAATTCTTGATTATTATGCAACACATAGTGTTGATGTTAACTTAACTAATACAAATAATGTTGTTAAGTTTATGGAGTATGACACAAGTAGCTCTGACAAGATGAACAAAGCTGTTGTAACAGAAGGTAGATTACCAAGAAGTAGTGGTGAAATTGCTTTAGATGTAAATGCACTGAAGGTAGATAAAAATCTAAAGATAGGTGATAATTATGTTATAGAATCTGATGAAGATAGTGAAAGTTATTTTAAAAAGAAGACTTTTAAGATTGTTGGATTTGTTCAAAGTCCAATCTACATAGACAATACGTCTAGAGGAAGTACTACTGTTGGAAAAGGAAGTATAGACTATTTTGCATTGATAAATAGCAAAGATATGTCTATGGATGTATACAGTGAGATTTATGTAAGATTTAAAAATACTAAAAGCTTTGGTGCATATAGTGATGAATATAAAGATAAGATGGAAGAAAATAATAAATATCTTGAAAACTTATATTCACATAGAAATATAGAAAGAATACAGGAAATTAAATCAGATGCACAAAAAGAATTTGATAAAGCTTATAAAAAAATAGAAAAAAATGAAAAGAAGCTTGAAGATGCTCAGACTGAAATAGACAATGGTAAAATGCAATTTTTAGATGGTAAGAAAGAATATGAGCAGACTTTATCAAAGTTTAAACAAGAAATAAAAGATAATGAAAAATTACTAATTGACAATGAAATAAAGTTAAACCAGGGTCAAATAGAAATTGATAAGCAAAAAGAAACATTATTACAAGGTGAAAAACAACTTGAAAGTGCTAAAGTGGAACTGGATAATTCCAAGGAGGTTTTTATAAATCAAGGAATTGATCCAACAAAAGATACAAAGAAATATGAAAATCAAATAAAAAATCTAAATAATTTGATTTCAACATATGATGAACTATCTAAGGATATAAAAGAAAGCGCAAATAATTTAAATGAAAACAATCAAATTCCAATTGAAAAAATTAAGTATTGGAAAGCTATAATTTCAAATCCAAACTTGGGATCAAACGAATTAAGTGATTTAGTTAATATATTAGAAAAGGATCAATCAAATATTGAAATAGCTCTTAACCTTGCACAAAATATAGATAGAGTTAGGGATAGTGTAAGTAATACTAAATCAAATTTAGAAACCTTGGTAAGTGGAATAATTAAGTACCAACAAGGTGTGAAAACTTATGAAAAACAAAGTAACAATTTAAGAGAAGGAAAAACTAAGATAAAAGAAGCTCAAGAGGAACTAGATAAAGGTAAAAAAGAAATAGAACAAGGTAAAAAGGATCTTGAAAAAGGGAAAATACAAGGTCAAATAGAACTTGAAAAGGCTAAGAAAGAAATTGAGGACTCTGAGAAAAAACTTCTTTATGGAGAGAAAGAAATTAAGGAAAATAAAGAGAAACTTCTAGATGCTAAAAAAGAAATAGATGAAGAAAAAGAAAAATTAGATGAACTAGATGATAGTAAATATTATTTCTTTGATAGAGGAGATAATCCAGGATATTCAACTTACAAAGGTTCAATTGATAGTTTAGATAAAATAGCATCTGTGTTTCCTGTATTTTTCTTCTTAGTTGCAGCACTAATATGCTTAACTACCATGACAAGAATGGTGGAAGAAAATAGAATAGAAATAGGAACACTAAAGGCGCTAGGTTATAGAGACTTAGAAATAGCTAGAAAATATATAGTTTATGCTTCTATTGCCAGTTTTGCAGGTGCTATAACTGGTATATTGGTTGGAAGCAGCATACTGCCATATATAGTTAATATAGCTTATTCGTCTAATTTTACTTTGCCAAAAGTTATAATAAGCTTCTATCCATCATATATAATTCAGTCTTTAGTAGCATCGTTACTTTGCACAGTTGGAGCTGCACTTGTTGTACTAAAAGAAGAATTAAGAGAAAATCCTTCTAATTTAATGAGAGTAAAAGCACCAAAGCTTGGTAAAAAAATATTATTAGAGCGAATTAGACCTATATGGAGAAGACTTAACTTTAACCAAAAAGTAACTTTTAGAAATCTTTTTAGATATAAACAAAGAATGTTGATGACTATATTTGGTATATCAGGATGTATGGCAATGCTTGTAGCAGGAATATCTCTTGAAAAATCAAACTCATCACTATCTAGCTTACAATTTGGAAAAATAATAAAATATGATGCAATGGTTGTATTTGAAGATAATAGTACTGCAAGTGAAGACGAAGAATATGAAAAATATTTAAAAAGCTTAGATAATTATGAAGATGGCTTAAATGTTTATCAAGAATCAGTTACTTTTAGTAAAGAAAATATGAGTAAGCAAAGTGCTATGATGTATGTGCCAGAAAATATATATAAGCTAAATGACTTTATTTTACTTAATGATAGAGCAAGTGGTGTAACATACAAATTAAGTGATGATGGAGTTATGATAAATGAAAAGCTGGCAAAACTTTTAAAAGTTTCTGCGGGAGGTTATATAACCTTAACTGATGCAGATAATAATAATCATAAAGTAAAGGTAGACAATATAGTAGAAAACTACACAGGTCATTATATTTATTTATCACCAACATATTATAAAAAGATATTTAAAGATGATGTTAAATATAATATTCAATTATTAAACTTCACTTCTAAAATTAAAGATGAAGATAAATTATCATCAGCACTTATGGATAATGATAAGGTTATAAACGTAACCCTTACTTCTAAAATGAAAAGCATGAGTGAAGCAGCTGACATAGGACTTGTTATGATAGTAATAATTGTTGCATCAGGTAGTTTAGCATTTGTTGTATTATACAACCTAATAAATATAAATGTATCAGAACGTATTAGAGAAATATCTACTATAAAGGTACTAGGATTCTATGATAATGAAGTGGATATGTATATATTTAGAGAAAATATAATACTTACATTTATGGGTATACTTGCAGGGTCTGTTTTAGGAAAAATTTTATATGTATTTTTAATAAGCACAGCAGAAATGGACAATATGATGATGGTACCAACAGTTGATATGAGTAGCTATATTATATCCGGTATAATCACAATGATTTTTGCAATACTTGTTATGATAATGATGCACAACAAATTAAAAAACATAAATATGATAGATGCACTTAAATCTGTAGAATAAATTAATTATGAAATGTAGTTACTAAGTATATGAAATTAGTAACTACATTTTTTAGATTAAAGTAATTTCCCAACTTGTTACTTGGCAACGGGCGAAGCCGTTGGCGATATGAAGTGGAGCGACCACTCCGTGGCTTAAGCGAAGCGAATTTTTTATTTGATTATCTTCTAAAAAGAATAAGTCTAATTAATATTATATAAAACAAATAAATCATATTATAAGGAATATTATATAATATAATATATAAGCAACTAATATGTTGTGTGTTGTTTAAATTTGATTAAAGATTAGATTTACACCTAGGAGTGTCAATTGGGGAGGTATCATGAAACTAAGTATAATTGGAGTGCCAACTTATTATGGATGTGATAATAATGGAACACAATATTCACCAGAAAAACTAAGAAATGCAAATATTATTAATTTAATAAAAGATAATGGGGAAATAGAAGTTGCAGATCTTGGAGATATTGATATAAAAGAAGTAATTGAAAGAGACAAGTTTAAAAATGAAAAAGATATTAAATATTTTGAAAGTATATATGATTTAAACTTAAAGTTAGCTAAGGCTGTAGATAAGGCAATGGATGGTAGTGACTTCACATTAATATTAGGAGGAGATCACGGTATAGGACTGGGGAGTATAACAGGTGCTAGTAAGCACTCAAAAAATTTAGGGGTTGTATGGATTGATGCTCATGGCGATTTTAATACATGTGAAACATCTCCAAGTAAGAATTTTCATGGGATGCCTTTAGCATGTTTATGTGGACATGGAGACTCAAGATTAGTTAATTTATATTATAACGGTGTCAAAATAGAAGAAAAAAATGTATTCCATATAGGGGGAAGAGATATAGATAAGGACGAACAAGAGTTACTAGATAATTCCAAAGTAAATCTTTATGATAAAAAAGTTATAGATAAAATAGGATTTGAAAATGTTATTTATGATATATTAAAAAAATGCAATGAACAAGATATAGATGGTCTTCATATAAGTCTTGATATAGATTTTATGGATAAGTTTATAGTAGAAGGTACGGGAACAAGAGTTGCTGGAGGATATACTTTGGACGATACTAAATATATTTTAAGATGTCTTATAAATACAGGTATTGTTAAATCTATGGATTTTGTTGAATTCAATCCCAAATTAGATGTAAATGATAATACTTTAAAAATATGTAAGGATTTATTAATTTATTTTGGACAATGTTTACTCAGTAAAAAATTAGTTATGTGTTAGACCATGTAGGGCTGTAGATGAGTTTGTATAAAATCAAACTTAACTACAGTCTATTTTTATTACTTCTAAAATTAAGTAGAAAATAGGAATTCAAATTGAGATAAAACCTTGACTAAATATTATTGTTATTTATAAATGGGAATATTTTGATTTACAAAATATATCGAATTTGGTAAAATAAAATAATAAAATTTTGAATATCAAAATATTGGAGGAACAAAATGAAAAACAATAAAAAAATTTGTATTTTTATTACAATGATAATTATGTTAATTTCAGGTATTATAGGATTTAATTCATTAAACCCATCTAAGCCAAATTATACAGATGATAGTAAGGTTAATGTTACAAAACAAAAAGAACATATAAATAACATAGCTAAGAAGCCACATTCTATATTTGATGATGAGGCAAAAAAAGAAGTAAGGGATTATTTGATTTCTGAATTGAAAGAGTTGGGATTAGAACCAAAAATATATGGATATGAGGAGATTTACGAAAAAAGAAGCGATAGTAATGTGGATATAGAAAATATTTATGCTGAAATAAAAGGTAAATCAGATTCATACATAATGCTTGCTACTCACTATGATAGCTCTCATGCTAAAAAAGAGCGATATGCAGAAAAGGATGGTTCTTTAGGTGCAGCTGATGCAGGATATGCACTATCAACTATATTAGAAACGCTTAGAGTTATAAAAGAATCTGATGTTCAATTAGAAAATGGTATTAAAATACTATTAACTGATGGTGAAGAATATGGCTTATTGGGGGCAAAAGAAGCTGTAAAAGAAAGTGAAATTTTAGAAGGTGTGAATTATGTAGTTAATATAGAAGCAAGAGGAACTAAAGGTCCTGCTATTATGTTTGAAACTAGCCCTAATAATACACCTGTTATAGATTTATATGAACATAGTGAAAAGCCGTTTTCATATTCTATAACTCCTGAAATATATAGATTATTACCTAATGCAACTGATTTTACAGTATTTTTAGAAAATAATTTAACAGGAATAAATATAAGTGTACTTGACGGATTAGAAAATTATCATACACCGAGTGATAATCCAGAAAACTTAAGTGATAAGTCTATGCAACATTATGGGGATCAAGTATTACCTATAGTTAAAGAATTTGTAAGTAATGAGAAGTATTCAAATCAAGATGCATTTAAAGGTAAAGATGATTCAATATTCTTTAGTTTAGGTAATCAATTTATAAAATATTCTAAAACCATAAATATAGGATTTTTAATAATTTTATTAGCAGGAATTCTATTTATAGCTAAAAAGTTTAAAGTTAAAAGTATTAAAAAAATTGCTAAATATACAGGTATAAACTTAGGATTTACATCATTTGCAATGGCCATAGGATATGGAATAAGTAGATTGCTTGCTGTAGTAAATGGTAGAGAATTCAAATTGACTTATCTTCCTTTAATTAAGTTTGAATATATTATATTTATAGCAGTTATGGCTTTATTATTTATAAGTTATTTATTTTTAGTAAAAAAATGTACTAATAATTTAGAAGAATCAAATGAATTTACAATAGGCTCTTTAATAGTATTATTTATACTATCAATTATATTTACTGTAGGATTGCCAGGAGCTAGTTATTTAACAGTATTCCCTGCATTATTAATAACTTTAAGTATGATTTTAAAAATTGTTCTTAATAAGTTTGAAAAAATATCGTATATAATGCTATTACCAATTGCATTAATAACGATATTATACGTACCAACAATTTATTTGTTTAACTGTGCTTTAACAATAGGAGCTCTTTGTGCAAATATATTCTTTGCTATGATAGCTTTTATATCTATTGTAATAGGATTTGTTAATATAAAAGATTTAAGATAATTAGTAAAGAAAATTAAACTATATACTGTAAAAATAAGTGTTATAAATATGCCTGTTTTTATGATGATAATAAAAAATGCAATTAGATATAATAATCTAATTGCATTTTTTTACTTATTTTTGTCAGTTTTTTATGATAAACTTCGTATTAACTAATGTAAAAGCTTTTACAGGGAGGAAATAAATTGAAGGATAAATTGATAATTAAATATATAAAAAAATGTAACCCAAAAGGTATGGAGATGTTAATAGATAATTACAATGGATTACTTACTTCAGTAGTTAGAAAACATATAAATCCTGTATTAAATTACGAGGAAGAATGTATAAGTGATGTTCTCTTTGCCATTTGGGAAAATATTGAAGGATTTAATAATAAGGAAAATTCTTTTAAAAATTGGATATGTGCAATTGCAAAGTACAAAGCAATTGATTATAAAAGAAAATATATATCTAAAATAAGTGAAGAACTGGATTCTAATATTTTATATATAGATGAAAATTTATACAAACTAGATATGGAAGAAGAAATAAATGAACTTTTAAGCTCATTAAATTATAAAGATAAAGAACTTTTCAAAAGGTACTACTTAAATGGGGACGAGTTAGAAGAAATAGCAAAGGATACTAATACAAATGTACCTGCCTTACATAGTAGACTATCTAGAGGTAGGAAGAAAATTAGAAGAAGTATTTTAAAGTAGGAGAGTGAGATTATGAAAAATAAGTTTGAAATTTTTAATAAAATAAAGATAGATACGGATAAATATGAGGAGGCTGAAACTAGCAATAATGAAGAATTAAAAATAAAAATGAAAGAAAAATTAAACTCATCAAAAAGATTAAATAAAAAGAAAGTAAAACATAATAAAATTATAAAAGGTATTGCATCAATAGCAATTATAGCTATGGGAATTGGTGTATTTACTCCTTCCTTAGCAGATAATTTGAAAAAAAGATTGCCAGAGTTTGAAACAATGTTAGATAAAATAAAAGAGTCTGTTGATGGTGGTACAGTTGAGTATGATCCTAAACTCTATCCAGAACTAGAAGAAGAAAAAGAAGAACATAAAAAAAGTAAACTTATAGCAACGCCTATAAATGTATCTAGTAAAGATGATGGATTAAAAATTACCATAGATAAAGCAATGTATGACAAGAAAAAGTTATATCTTGATATGACTCTAACAACAGATGAACCTTTCAATGAAAGTAAGTATAAAAAAACAGTGGGTGACTCTCCTTATGGTGATGGAATAAAAGAAATGTATATTGAGGATTTAATAATATATATGAATGATATTGAGGCAGATGGTTATGGTTATGGTCCTGGTATTGTTGAATTTGTTGATAAAAATACTATTAAACTTAGTTATTTAATTGAGCTAGATATTAATAATGATATTGAAGATGTAAATTTTAAAATAAGTTTTGGAACTAAAAAATATAAAGATTCTTTATTTACAAATTCTTATGATGGAAAATGGTCTTTTGATTTTAATATAAAAGCCATAGATGATAATGCAAAGAGTATAGTAGTAGATAAAAAAGATGGAGATTACACTTTGAAAAAAGTTGAGGTAACAGATACATATATTGAAGTTAAAATGGAACTTCCTTTCCAACCATCACTGGGAAATCCTCATGATAACTTTATAATAGTTTATGATGATAAGGGAAGAGCGTTGGAAATGTCTACAGGAAGCGATGGAAAAAATAAAATGTATACTCAAATAAATGAATTAATTGATATAGGAGAAATTCCTTTATATATTGATATTTTAGTTTGTACAAATTATGGAGAAGAAGCAAATCCTTTATCTAGTTTTAGGGTAGACCTGAAATAAATTTATTGATTTTAAGGAAGTTAAAAATAAGCTTAAAGAATTAATTCACAAGATTGTAAATAATATCTAAAGAAATTGTAATATTAAGAGGGGTAGAAAACTGTATGTATTTATCCTACGTACAGTTTTTTAATGTATAATTAAATTATAGAAATAAGTTAAATATTAAAAATAATAAAAAATAAAAGACTAAATGATAGTAGGCATGGAGTATATAGTAACTGATGAAAAATTAGAAGATATTTTCTTGGGATTAAATTAAGGGGATGGGTATATGTTTTTTAATAAACAAGTAATTTATAATGGGTCATCAAAGAAGAAATACAATGAAATAATTAATATACTAGAGTTGAATAATATAAAGTATACTGAGAAAATAAGAAATATAAATAAAGATATTGGACCTATGATGAATAAAATGATGGTTGGAACTTTAGGTGAAAAAGAAGATTTTTCTTATGAGTATACTATTTGGGTAAGCGATGAGAAATATGAACTTGCTTCTAATTTAATAAAAAATATTGAAATTTGATTTATGTCTAATTTTATAATTAGCATAAAAATTAGAATTTAGATAACATATTACTAAAAATATAGTAAAGAGGAGAGTATAAATTATGAAATGTCCATATTGCAATAATGAGATGGTGTTGGGAATTATACGTGGGGGAAGAGACTCAGTAAAATGGATTCCTAAGGAAAAAGATAAAGGAGCAATTTTATCAACCTTTGTAAAAGGAGTTACAATTTTAGAGTGGATGAACTCAAAAGTAGAAGGATACTATTGTAAAGAATGCAATAAAATTACCATAGATGTGCCAAAACAATTATAGTTTTATAGAAAGTATGAAGAAGTGAAAGATTTACTGAGCAAGTTTAATATTGATTTGCCAAAGAAAGGCACTTCTACAGATGGTGGAAAAGAATTATACACTATCTCATTTGATTTAGATAAATCAGGCGATGTTTAATTGAAGATTAATTATGATATAGTGATATAAAAGTCTAGTAAGATTATAAGAGGTGAAAAATGAAACTTATAAGAATATGCTCCAAAGATGATCGTTACTTTAAAGAGCCTATGGAAATATATAAAAGTAGCTTTCCAATATTTGAACAAAGAACGTTAAAATCACAGATAGATGTATTAGAAAATAAAGAATATTATTGTAGTGTTATTTATGAAAATGATTAACTAATAGGAATACTTTTTTATTGGGAATATGATAAATATAGGTATATAGAACATTTAGCTATACCTAAAAAATTAAGAGGAAAAAACTATGGCTCTAAAATATTAGAAAAGTTCTGCCAAAGTAATAAAAACACTATACTAGAAATTGATATTCCCATAGATGATATATCAATTAAAAGATTAAATTTTTATTCCAAATTAGGTTTTAAAATACAAAACTTTGAACATATACATCCTCAATATAGAAAGGAATATGAGGGTCATAGTTTGAGAGTGATGAGTTATAATAAAGATTTATCAGAGGACGAGTATTATATATTTAATGAATTTTTAAATAAAACAGTTATGAAGTTTTCAGAGTGCAACGTTTAAGGATAGGCAAAATGTCTATCTTTTTTTATTGTAAGGAAATTATATGTTATCTGTCCTGTGTATGGCGTATAATTTCCAACTTTGTTACTTGAGCAATGAGCGAAGCGAATTTTTTACATATTAGTTTGCTTTTTATAAAAATTTCCAAAGTCTTATATAAGTAACTATATTTTAGATGAATTTAGTAAAGAATATAATATGAATCTAAAATTAGGAGGTAAAGACAATGGGAAATAATATGGTAATGGAATATTCTATGTTTTGTTACTAATGTGAACAAACAGCAGGGGGAAAGGGCTGTACAAAACTAGATGTATGTGGAAAAACACCAGAAGTAGCAAATCTTCAAGACTTACTTATTTATCAAATAAAAGGGATAAGCTGCTATGCAAAAGAGATAGTTGAAAAAGGAGAAAATGTAGATAAAGATATAGTAAAATTTATTAAAAATTCTTTATTTACAACTTTGACAAATGTAAATTTTGATGCTGATATTCATGTACAAATGTTAAAAGAGTCTCAAAAAATAAAAGAGGCGTTAAGAAAAAAGTGGGTAAAATTAAAAATGATACAGAACATGCTACATATAATTTAAGTGAAACAAAAGCAGAAATGCTTCAAGATGCAAAAAAAGCAGGAATAATGTATGATGGTGAACTGGACCCAGATATTCGTTCACTACGCCAAACTATAGTATATGGATTAAAAGGAATTGCAGCTTATGGTCATCAAGCAAGAGAGCGGAGTTACTTCGATGATGAAGTTGATAATTTTTATGTTAGGGCGTTGGAAGCAACAACAGATGATAATTTAAGCCTTGAAGATTTAATAAGATGGACTATGAGAACTGGTGGAATGATTCCTTGTCATGGTTATCCACAACTTAAAAAGTATGATCATTTAGTAGGAAATTTTGGTGGTGCATGGCAAGATCAGCAAAAAGAATTTGATAACATACCAGGTTGTGTACTTATGACTACAAACTGCTTGATGAAACCTAGAGAATCATACAAAGATAGAATATTTACTACAAGTGTAGTTGGTTGGGATGGTGTTAAGTATATTGGGGTAGGAGCAGATGGTAAAAAAGACTTTACTCCAATAATAGAAAAGGCACTTGAACTTGGAGGATACGAAGAAGATCAAGAACCACATGAAATACTAGTTGGGTTTGGCCATCACGCCACACTTTCTTATGCAGAAGATATTGTTAATGCAGTTAAAGACGGAAAAATAAGACACTTTTTCTTAATAGGTGGATGTGATGGAGCGAGACCTGGTAGAAATTATTACACTGAATTTACTAAAAAAGTTCCAGATGATTGTGTGATTTTAACGCTAGCTTGTGGTAAATATAGATTTAATAAATTAGATTTTGGGGAAGTAGCAGGCCTTCCAAGACTTCTTTATGTTGGTCAATGTAACGATGCTTATTCAGCAGTTAAAATTGCAACATCTCTGGCAGATGCTTTTGATACTGATGTAAATGGATTACCACTATCATTAATCATATCTTGGTATGAACAAAAGGCAGTGGCAGATTTATTGGCATTACTATCACTTGGAATAAAGGGCATATATTTAGGCCCTACACTTTCAGCCTTCTTAAGTCCAAATGTACTTCAATATTTAGTAGATACATTTGATTTAAGATCAATAAGCACACCAGATGATGATTTAAAAACTTGCTTACAACAAGGAATATAAACAATAATTTTTATACTGTGATGTTTGAGTATAATGTAATTGTTAGAGTAACTAATAAAGTATTGCAGTAATTTTAAGTTATTTAAAGACCGTGTTAGAATAATACGGTCCTATTT
>NZ_JWHR01000120.1 GCF_000808015.1 Terrisporobacter othiniensis
TGAATATCAACTGGATTACTAAGTGATCCATCTGCAATAATTTATTTTATTAATTCTTTCTTTAATGTACTCATAAAAAATACCCTTTCCGGCATTGACTTTATATTTTTATCATTGCCATAAAGGAATATTTATTTCATCATAAGCACAAATTATTTTACATTACCGCATTTTCAATTCTAAGGCATGGTTTTTTAACTAGTGTTTTTGTGTATATTACTTATATTTACTTGAAATAACTTCTAAATATGAATCTATTATATTTTCATTCTTATCAACTACTTCTACTAAATTCATTTCTAAAGTATTTCCTATATCTACAGACTCAAAAACTTTCTTATTATGTAATATATATAATTGTTCATGATAAATAACCTCCACTCTATATGAGGTGGACTCTATGCTTACCCCTACACTTGGTACTTTAGGTCCTGAGCCTGGAGAATAATACTTATTTTTAACAACTACTCTTACTCTGGTTTTTCGTATGGATTTTGTTTTTAATTTCTTCACAATATATTTATATACTTCTTTCAATCCTATTATAATAGATACGATTACTCCAATTACTACAACTATAACCCATAAGTACTCAATAATTATATTCATTTAAATTCTCCCCATATAGTCACTAATTTCCGTTTAATACATTAATTTTATCACTTATTTATATTTTTTCTTATGCTTTTACCTTCATGCTGCATTTTGTAAGCTGTTTAAATTTCCATATTATTACATTTATACTCTTTTTCTTTTAGATATGTACTTCTTAATTGTCATTTTATACTCTATATACTCTATTATGTACATTCCACTTAAACTTACAAATACAAATATTATTAATAAACCCATTGGCAGAGGGAGTAGTTTTGAGTTTTCTAAATTTATAACTTGATCTTCTCTCTCATTTACTATAATTTTATTAAATTTCAACTTATATCTTGTATTATCTTTTTTTGCTGTTGGATAAATATCTTCTGCAATACTTTCTAGAAAAGTCATACCTTCATATGGATTAGAGTATTCAAATTCTTCTACATCCTCTTCTTTACGTTGAATTTTATCTTTTAATGTAAATTTATCTTTATCTATTACATATAAATAGTAATTTTCATATTCACTGTCTGTACTTAACATAAATATATTTTCTTTATCATTTAAATAAGCATTAATAAACTCTTCATTTTTGCCTATCCATACAGTATTTAAAAAGTCTCCATTTTTATCATATACTTCTACACTACCATTAAAGGCTTTTTCAATATAAAATTTATCATCGTCAACTAAAAATTGCGTTACAAAATAGTTAGGTCGTTGAGTTTTGTTTATGGTAAATTCTTTTGGAATTTTATAACTTCCCATTCCTAGATTAATTATTATGGCAATTATACTAAATGATATAATACCAATAAATAATATCCTTAATAAATCACCTATATTAAACTTATAATCCTCTTCATATAAAGTATCTTCTATTTCATCTAAATCTTTATCTCCATATTCATATCCATTTAAGTATAATTCTTCTATTAATGAAAATTCTTCCTTTCCTATTAGCATTTCTCTTCTTTTTTCCTTATTAAAATAAACTGACAATATAATTCCTACAAAGCCAAGTATAGTGCAT
>NZ_JWHR01000121.1 GCF_000808015.1 Terrisporobacter othiniensis
GTAAAGGAGGATAAATATGGCTGCTACCATAAAAAACTATAATGATAGATTAGTTATCATAAATATAAACTCTCATACAGGCGATAAAATTAAATTAAATCTGCCTGTTGACTTTGTTAAAAAACTAATAAAAAATAATGCTTTGGATTTTTTCTTATTTGAAGAAGAAATCGTTGATACACAAAAAATGATAAAATCCCTTTTAGACTCATTTAATTATAATCTAACGGGCGAAATTGCTAATTTAGAAAGATATAATGGTGATTTAATAAAAATTAAAATTCAATAAAAATTTCACTTCATTTGAACAATATATCAGCAAATCATCTTAAGCTATTGTGTGGGAGGTCCACTTCATATTACCAAAGATATATCTTTTAGCAATCATATATATTCGTTACTCTATAAAAAAAGTTGTCTCATAAGAGACAACTTTTTTATTAGTTTGCTTTAACTTGATTAGCTATATTACATGAGTGATCTGATACTCTTTCTAAATTTGTTAGTAAATCTAAGAACAGTACTCCAGAATCAATTGTGCATTTTCCTTTATTTAATCTTTCCATGTGAGTTTTCTTATAAAGTTTATCAAGGGCATCTACTTCATCTTCTACTTTGTAAATTTTAGATACCATTTCTTTATTATCTTCTTCTAAACATTTTAATGCTGTTTTGAAGTTTTCTTGCGATTTAGTGTATATATTAGTCATTTCTTCAATAGCACTTTGAGAGAATTGTAAATCTTTTTCTATTGCTATTTTAGATAATTCAGATATATTTTCAGCATGGTCAGATACTCTTTCTATATCATTAACTGTGTTAAATAATAAGTCAACTTTATTTCTTTCTTCATCATTAAGTGGTGACTTAGAAAGTTTTAACAAATAATTTAATATGTCTTTTTGTAATATGTTTACTATTTCTTCATATTTTTCTGTTTTCTTAACAGATTCCATTGATTTATTTAATAAAGAGTCCATAGACGCTTCTAATGCATGGTTTGCTTTATCACCCATTCTTATAACTTCTTTCATTGTATTTCCAAGAGCTATAGATGGAGTTTGAAGTATTCTTTCATCTAAATATTTAGTTCTAACTGTTGCTTCACTTTCTTCTTCAGTTATTGGCATCATTTTTAATACTAATTTAACTATATATTTTGCAAATGGTAATAAAATTAATACGTTTACTACGTTGAATATAGTATGTGCATTTGCTATTTGTCTAGCTGCATCAGTTGGATCTAACCATGTTACAAACTTAGTTATTGGATAATTTAAAACTAAAACAAATATTAAAGTACCTATAACGTTAAAAGTTAAATGCATTGTAGCTGCACGTTTAGCATTTCTAGATGCACCTATACTTGATATTAATGAAGTTACACAAGTTCCTATGTTATCTCCGTATAATATTGGAAGTGCTGCACTAAGTGGTATTAACCCTTGTGAAGCAAGTGCTATAAGCATACCCATTGAAGCTGACGAACTTTGTATTATACCTGTTATAGCAAAACCTGCAAGAATTCCAAGTAATGGATGCTTACCAAAGTAAATTAATGATTGTCTAAATCCTTCATATTCAGCTAAAGGTTTAACTGCATCTTTCATAAATTCCATACCTGTAAATAAGATACCAAATCCTAAAAGTATTGTTGCAAATTCTTTTGTTCTTTGCTTTTTGCTAAATAAATATAATATTATACCAATACCTAGAGCAACTGGTGCTATTGCTTCTAATTTAAATGATACTATTTGAGCTGTAACAGTTGTTCCTATGTTAGCTCCCATTATAACACCTATTGCTTGAGTTAAATTCATTATTCCTGCATTTACAAAACCAACAACCATTACTGTTGCTGCAGATGAACTTTGTATAATTGCTGTTACTACTGTCCCTACTATAACACCCATAACTGTGTTACTAGTTAACTTTTCTACTATTCTTTTTAGTTTGTCTCCTGCTGCTTTTTGCAGGCCTTCTGCCATTAAATTCATTCCATATAGGAATAATCCCAGACCGCCTAACAGGCTTATTGCTATTTCCAAAACTCTTTCCTCCTTAAGTTATATCTAATGATTATCATCCCATTTTTTATATGTATATTTCATTTTGTAATACATATTTAACAATTATGTTTTTCATTTAACATATATTTAATATTTAAGCTACCATGCTATAATATTACATTTTTATAACCCTTTGGTTAAAGAAAGGTTAAATGATTGTTAAGAGAATGTTAAATATTTTTTTAATATTTTAAGCATTATTATATTATTTTACTCTTAATTATAACTTCCTATTCTTTTTTAATTTCAATCTCAAATTATTAAGAATGTAAAATATTGGGTATATATTTTTTAGGAGGTGATTTTGTGGAAGAAATAATGGAACTTATAAATAGAAAGTTTTTAAAAGATCATGAGTTATTATATTTAGAAGATAATGATTTAGTTAAATCTTGCAAGTATTTAAGACCACACAATGCCCATTATAAAGAATATCTAGTTGTAGTTGATAATAACGGTAAAGATGAAGAACATATTGTCTGTTGTAAATTTATATAATCTTCTAAAAATTCTTTCATTTAGTCATAGTCAAATTATAAGTTGAATAATTATATATAAATCAATTGATAAACTTTAGGAGGTATATTAATGAAGGAAGTATGTGCAGATTTGACTGTTTACTTTCAAGAGCCATATTGGGTAGGAGAATACAAACGAATTTCAGAAGAAAAAATTGAAACAAGTAAAGTGTTTTTTGACTATGAACCATTAATACATCAAGTTTATAATTATTATTTGAAAAATTGGAGCAAACTTAAGTTTACCATATCTTATGAATAAATATATGTATATAAAAATAGCTAGGTTTATTTTGCTTCAAATACTCTAGCTATTTTTATATTTAATTTTTTCATTAATAATATATGAATTACTTAATAAGTATCAAATTAATGTATGATTCCTTGGTTTTTCTTTTAATATTTCTTTTATTACTTCTTTAAACATTATTGGTTTGTGTAAAAATTCCCTTAAATCTATTTCTTCATCTGCATGAAGACAAAGTCTTATAAATCCATCATGAGTAATCATCATTTTATTACAGTTTTTACAAAAACAGTCACTAATTGGTGCTATTGTTCCTACTCTTCCTTTTAATTTTTCCATTTTATAATATTTCGCGTTAGACTCTACCTCAAATCCTAAAATATTAATATCTTCTAGATTTTCTATTAATTCTTTTGCATTTACATAACTTAAATCATAAAGTCTTTTATTTCCATTCCACGGTGTAAGTTCTACAAATCTTACATCCACATTATGATATTTTGTCAGCCTAATAAAGTCATACACCTCATCTGTGTTGAATTCATCTATAAGAACACAGTTTATTTTTACTGGTAGTTTTAGTCTTATGCATGTATTTAGAGCATTTAGTGCTTCTGTTAAACTACCACCTCTAGTTACTGCATTATATTTATACTCTTTTAGAGAGTCTATACTTAAATTTACTCTATCAAGACCGCTATTTTTCAATTCCAATGCTTTTTCACTGAAGTTCTGACCATTGGTTGTAATAGATACATCTTCTATATTACACTCATGTTTAGCAAAATAAATTAAGTCTTTTAAGTAAGGATATAAAATCGGCTCTCCTCCTACAAATTTTATTTTATTTACACCAAGCTCCTTAAAACTCTTTATTATAAACTTATAATCATCGAAACTTAGTATATTATTAACAGATTCTTCTTCAGCTATCTCGTCTTCCTCCTTACAATAAACACACCTTAAGTTACATTTATCTGTAAGAGAAATTCTAAGATAGTCTATTTCTCTTAAATAGCTGTCTTTCATTTAGTTACCCTCTTTGCTTATAAATTTCCTATAATTTTCTATTTAATTATATAATATTACTTAAAGTGAATTAATTCAAATATTTTCATAAAAAATAGCATAAAAACCTAAAATTTTTATGCTATAAACCTTAATATTTATCGTATTTATCTAAATTTTCTTCTTTTTTCTCTCTTTGTCTTTCAATAACTTTTACAATAAGTAAAATTATTGAGCCAATTATTATAGCTCCATAAAATAGCGTAAAGATACCAAAGATAATCATATTCATCAATATGCTCCCCTTATATACTACTCCTCTATTAAAACTGCTGTTCCATAAGCAATAACTTCACTTGCTCCAGCCATAACAGCAGAAGTACTTATTTGCATACCTATAATAGCATTTGCACCCATAGATTCAGCTTTGTCAACCATTCTTCCTACGGCAATTTTTCTAGCCTCTTCCATCATTTCTTGATAAGCTTTTATTTCTCCACCAACTAAAGTTTTAAAACTAGCGCCTATATCTTTTCCTATGTTTTTTGTTCTAACAGTACTTGCTGATACAAAACCATAGACTTCTTTTATTTCTTTTCCTGGTACATTGTTTATAGTAGTTATTATCATTATGTATCCTCCTAAAAATTCCATTTATTTTTATTATAACAAATTTTGATAATTTATTATATTTCAATATTGTTATATATTTTTATATAGTTGTATTAACCTATTCCTCCAAGTAATATGCCTGCAATAAATACTATTAAAGTTAAAAATACATATATATATTTGGCCATTGGTTCAAACCAAACTCCAAGTAGCTTTTTAGCACCAGTTTCAATTTCTGATTTTGCTTTGTTAATACCAATTACCCAAAAGAACATTATAGCTGCTATGAATGCTCCCAGTGGTATTATATAAATTGATACAAAGTCCATCCATTTTCCTAGTATATCTCCATTTTCCACAAATAAGCCTACTAAAAATGCCAACGAACAAACAAGTATTACAGACACTCTTCTCTTTAATTTCAAGTTACTTTGAACTGCTTCTATTGGTACTTCTAATAAGTTCATCAGAGATGTTATAGATGCAAATAAAACAGATATGAAAAATACTACGGCAAATATCCTTCCAAGAGGCATCAATTTAAATACAGATGGTAACGTTATAAATAGTAATGGTGGTCCTGCAGTAGGGTCCAAATTAAAAGCAAATACTGCTGGAATAATTACAAGACCTGCAGTTAAGGCTGCTAAAGTATCAAACACTACTGTGTTTTTTGCTGCATTTGGTATGTCTATATTCCTCTTTAAATAACTTCCATAAACGATCATACCAGAACCAGCTATGGATAATGAGAAAAATGCTTGACCCAGTGCATAAATCCAAGTCTTCGGTTGAGATAAATACTCCCATTTAGGAACAAATAAATAATTTAATCCATCCTTTGCTCCATCTAACATTAAAACTCTTACTAAAAGTATTAAAAATAATATATAAAATGCTGGCATCATAATTTTATTTACCTTTTCAATTCCATTTGAAACACCAAGTAATAAAATTGATGCTGTAATTAATAAAGCTAAGAAATGCCATATTATACTTCCAAAAGGTCCTGCGATAGACCCAAAGTAAGCTGCTGAATCAACAGCGTTTAAAGCTTCTCCAGAGATACTTCCCAGTAAGAATTTTATAAACCATCCTACCACAACTGCATATCCAACAGCTATTCCAAAAGCTCCAAGTACTGGTATAACGCCAAATATTCCTCCACCTTTTTTACCCTTAGTTTCTAAAGCTTTTTTAAAAGAACCTATTGGCCCCGTTTGAGTCATTCTCCCAAAGGCAAATTCCCCCATAAGTCCTGTACATCCTAACAATACTACAAATAAAATATAAGGTATTAAAAAAGCAGCTCCTCCAAATTGACCTACTCTATATGGAAACATCCATATATTGCCCATTCCCACTGCTGACCCTATACACGCTAAAATAAATCCTGCTTTTGAAGTAAAAAGATCTCTACTTTCTTTTTCAGTCTTCATATTGTTATTAGACATGACTATCCCCCCTTTTTATATTTTCTGATATAATTATATGAAATAATATAATTTAAATAATTCTATCATAAAAATAATTTGTTAACCATAATTTACCTTTTATTATTCATGCTCAGTTGAAGATTTCTTGTTAAAGTACTACCCTTATACTTGGAGGTGGTTAACATGAAAAAAGGCTATTTATATATAGCAATAACAACAATTTTATTTAGTTCTATGGAGATAATGTTAAAATTTATTTCTAATACTTTTAATCCTATACAACTAACTTTTGAAAGATTTTTTATTGGCGGTTTAATTTTATTACCATTCGCAATTAAATCACTTAAATCTAAAGAAGTATCAATTAATAAAGAAGATATAAAACAATTTTTATTTTTAGGTTTTATGTGCGTAGTTGTGAGTATGATTTTTTATCAACTTGCTGTAACTCATACAAAAGCTTCTGTTGTTGCAGTTATTTTCAGTTGTAATCCTGTTTTTGTAATGTTATTTGCTTATGTATTTTTAAAGGAAAAAATTCACTCCCACAATATTGTATCTCTCATTTTAGAAATTGTTGGAATTATAATTATTATTAATCCATTATCAATTAAACTATCACCTATTGGAGTGGCATTGACACTTCTTGCTGCTATTACTTTTGCTTTGTATGGAGTTTTAGGAAAGAAAAGTACAATAAAGTTTGGTGGAGAAGTTGTAACTTGCTTTAGTTTTATTTTTGGAAGCCTAGAAATGCTTATATTAATATTAATAGGACATATTCCTTCTATTTCATCACTTTTAAATTCATTTAATATAAGTGACTTTGCTAATGTCCCATTATTCACTGGGTATAACATGAATAATATTTGGGCAGTTATTTATGTCTATGTTTTTGTAACAGGCCTTGGATATGCTTCTTATTTTAAGGCTATGGAAGAAACTTCAGCTAATACTACATCTTTAGTATTTTTCTTTAAACCTGTTCTTTCACCTATTTTAGCTTTCATTTTTATAAATGAATTTATTCCTATTAATATGATTGCGGGAATTTTATTTATAGTTGTTGGTTCTATTTTTACAATTATTTGTAATATGTCTTTGGAGAAAAAATCAATAAATCGCCAGGAAGAAATAACTTCTAATTAAAAGATATGCTTTGCTCAAAAGTTATTTTTTACAATTCTACACAAGTTTAAGAAAATTATAATGTTTTGGAATGTGAAAAAGTATAAGCTTAATGCTTATACTTTTTTATTATGAGTTAACAACTTCACCTTTTAGTCCTATTTCCTCTGCCACACTTTTCATTCCTTCTATTGTTTGTTCTATAACTTCTTCTAAAGGTTTATCTAGCATTTCACATCCATTTTTTATGACATCTCTATTTACTCCTGCAGCAAAGCCGCTAGATTTAAATTTTTTCTTAACTGATTTTACACCTAAGTCTAATACGCTCTTAGATGGTCTCATAATTGCTGTTGCATTAACAAGGCCTGTTAGTTCATCAATAGTATATAAAACCTTCTCTAGGTTACTCTCTGGCTTCACATCACAAACTAATCCATATCCATGACTAACAACTGAGCGTATTAATTCTTCATCTAAATCTTTTTCTCTCATTATTTCTATTACTTTTTTACAATGCTCATCTGGATATTTTTCATAATCTAAATCATGTAATAGTCCTACAATTCCCCATTTTTCTGGATCTTCATTGTAAAGACTTGCAAAATGCCTCATAACACCTTCTACTGCTAATGCATGATTTATTAAATGTTCATCTTCATTATACTCTCTTAATATATTCCACGCTTCTTCTCTTGTTGGATACATAGATTACCCCTCCTATGATTAATCTTATCTTATATTATTGTATCACCAATTATTGTAAATTAACTTAAGATATTATAAATTATTCCAAATTTCAGAAGATTTTAAACAGTATTTTAACAAAGAAAAAACAACCACTTATTAAGTGATTGTTATTTTTCCTTTTTTATATAATGAATCTATATGTTTTGTATATTTTTCATTTAATATTTTAGCTTTTATATCATCCTTACTATCCTCTAAAGATTTTGTAACTGTGGTCTTATCAGTTACTTTTACAATATGATATCCATAAGGTGTTTCAATAAGGTTTGATACTTGATTTGTATCTAGTTTAAATACTTCTTTAGTAAATTCTATGTTTTTCTCATTCTTCGCGAAGTATCCCAGATCTCCACCATCTTTACCTGAATTTTTATCATCAGAGTATTTTTTTGCTAAACTTGCAAAGTCTTCATTATTATTAACTTTATCTAAAATACTTTGCGCTTTTTCTTTTAATTTTTCTTTTTGCTCTTTACTAACTTCTTTATTATCTTCATCTAAGGTAGAGATTAAAATTTGACTTGCTTTTACTTCTTTAACATTAAATTGATCTTTATTGTTATTATAATAAGCTTCCATTTCTTTGTCTGTAACTTTAATATCTTTTATAAAGTTTTCTTTATATTTGGCTACAGTTAAATCTTTTTTAACTTGTTCTTTCAAAAAATCCTCTGTAATACCAGCTGATTCTAGTTTTTCTTTATAAGAAGTATTATTTTCTAAAGTTTCTTTTAATTGCTCAACCTTTTCATTTACATCACTATCTTTTACTTTAATATTTTCTTTTTGTGCCTCTTGATAGGCTACTTCATTATCTATAATAAATGATAATATATCATTATTGACTTTATCACTATTTTTTTCATTTTTTTCCACATAACCTGTTGCATACAAAAACTCTTCTGTCTTTTTATATTCTTCTTTGCTTACATCCACATCGTTAATCTTTGCTACAGTTTTATTAGAGCATGCTACCATATTTGTAGAGATTAAAATTGTTAATCCCATAAGAACTATTTTTTTCAATTTCTTACCCCCATTTATTTCTTCTCACTAAATAATTTTCCATTCCAATAATTTCTTTGTTCATCATTTTGTTTTATTGGTAATATTTCAAAACCTTCTTTTTTAAAGTGTTTAATCATTTGATCTAATACTGCCACAGTTTGCTTTCTTTCGTGCATTAATAAAACTGCATCATCAGTGTCATCTGTATGCTTTATAACAGATTGCATTATTTGAGCAGAAGTTGATCTCCAGTCTTCTGTATCAAGTGTCCAGTCCCATAGCTTATATCCTGCATCCATAAGCGCATTATATGAGCTTCTAGGTGTATATGGTTTACTACCAAAAGGAAGTCTAATTACCTTAGTTGTTTCCCCAGTTATTTTCTTAAATGTTTCTTGGTTTGTATCAAATTCTTTTTTTGCTGCTGTTGGTGATGAATATAATTTATGAATATCATGACTTACACTGTGAAATCCTGCTGTATTTCCACTTTTAACTATATTTTTGACTTGCTGCGGATAAGCTTCCATATTTGAATTTATCATAAAAAACGTGGCTTTTACGTTGTTTTCATTTAGTATCTTAATAATTTCATCTGTATATGCTGATGGACCATCATCAATTGTAAGATATATTACTTTTCCATAACTCTTAGATGGACCCTTTTCGATCTCACTTGAACCATTAAAAGCAATATTTGTTATTGTTTGGCCTTCAAGTGCGGTATTTCTGCTCTTTGCACATGCCAATACTTCTTTGCTATTTAACTTCACAATAGAGACTACTCCTACACATAAGACAATAGCAGCAACACCTGCTATAACTTTTGTTTTATTTTTATTGTGCTTGATATAATTCAAAACTTGTTCTTTTGTTTTCAAAATTTTTTCTTTTGACTTTTCCTTAAACGTTAAATCCTTCTCTTTCATTTTTTAACTCCCCCAAAATTCTTCCATTTTTACAATACAAATTACTACATTTTTTCATAAATTCTAATCCAAATAATACCACAGCATCAATATTATTGTCTTTCAATGAGGCCGTATAAGTCAATAGAAAAATTGAATCAAAATTGTTACATATATTTTGTAATGCCATTTTTTGTATATAATTTTAACGTATATTTTTTCTTATAAAGTGCATCCTATTAGTGAAATTAATAAAAAAGGAGATTTGAAAATGAGTAAAAAATCAAGCGAAAAAAGTAAAATGGTAGACAAAAAGAACAACAAAATGGTTGACAAAAAAGCGAATAAAATGACTGATAAAGTTGAAAGTAAAGCTAACATGAATGATGAATGTAACTCTAACATGGATGATGAATGTAACTGCTAGAAAATAATTTAAAACAAAATATAAGTAACAAAAGTAAGCACACATATACTTTACATAATTGTGTGCTTACTTTTTTTGTATTTTAATGCTGTCTACCCTTCAACTCATCTTTTATATCCTCTATAGTTATATTTGAGTTCACCATAAGAACCAGTACATGATAAATCAAGTCACTTATTTCATATATTATTTCATTCTTATTTTCATTTTTTGCTCCAATAATAACTTCTGCGCTTTCTTCACCAACTTTTTTAAGGATTTTGTCTAAACCTTTATCAAATAGATAATTTGTATAAGAACCTTCCTTTGGATTGTTTTTTCTATCTTTTATTAGTTCATATAGTCTATCTATTAATTCACCTTTTAATACTTCTTCATCACAAAGGACCTCATTAAAAAAGCAAGAATACTCTCCTGTATGACAAGCTACTCCTTTTTGTTTAACCAGTAAAAGAATTGTATCTTTATCACAGTCAAAATAAAATTCCACCACTTCTTGGGTATTTCCTGAGGTTTCTCCTTTAGTCCAAAGTTTTTCTCTACTTCTGCTAAAATAGCAGGCCCTTTTCTCAATTAAAGTTTTTTTCATAGACTCTTTATTCATATATGCAAGCATTAGTACTTCTTTAGTATCCACATCTTGAACAACTGCTGGAATTAATCCTTTTTCATCAAATTTTAGAGTATCTATAAAATCTAAATCTATTTCTTTTTTCATATTTTCCCCAATTAAATTTTCTCTCATTACTTCATCTCCCAATTTAAAGTCTCACTTCTATTCCTTCTTTTTTCATATATTCTTTTAAGTCTTTAATTTTTATTTCTCCAAAATGGAAAACTGAGGCTGCTAGTATTCCATCACAGTTGGCTTCTTTTGCTGCTTTGCAAAAATCCTCCATTGTCCCTGCTCCTCCCGAAGCTATGACAGGAACACTTACTGCTTGTGTAATTTTTGATAAAAGCTCTATATCATAACCATTTTTCATTCCATCTTCATCTATACTATTTACTACTATTTCTCCTGCTCCAAGTTTTACTCCTTTTTTTGCCCATTCTATGGCGTCCAAATCTGTTTTTTCTCTTCCACCTTTTACATACACATCCCAAGAACCTTTATCATTTTTTTTCACATCCATGGACAAAACAACACATTGGTCACCAAACTTTTGGGCAGCTTCTTTTATAAGATTTGGATTTTTTACAGCAGATGAGTTAATGGAAACCTTGTCTGCTCCTTGTCTTAATATATTTGTGAAATCATCTAAGCATGAAACTCCACCACCTACACTAAATGGTATGGACAAATTTTCTGCCACCTTTGATACAAATTCTAAAGAAGTCTTTCTTTCTTCGTTTGAAGCTGTTATATCATAAAATACCAGTTCATCGGCTCCACTATCACAATAAAATTTTCCTAAAACTTCTGGAGAGTCCACGTCCTCTATATCTTTAAATTTTTTCCCCTTAACTACTCTTCCATTTCTCACATCAAGACAAGGTATAATTCTTTTTGTTAACATAAACTTAATACCTCCTTTAGTTCTATTTTATTTTCGTATAGAGCCTTCCCTATTATTGCTCCATATAAGTTCATAGAATTTAATTTTTTTACATCATCTATGGTAGTTACCCCACCAGATGCTATAATATCTAAGTTTGTTTCTTTTGATAATTTTTCGTAAATATCAAAATTTGGACCAATCATCATACCGTCTTTTGATATATCCGTATAAACTATAGTTTTTACTCCTATTTCTTCTAATTCTTTGCAAAGTTGAAGAGAGTCAACAATGCTCACTTCTTCCCAGCCTTCAGTGGCAACTTTTCCATTTTTAGAATCAATAGATACCACGATTTTTTCTTTATATTTTTTAACTAATTCTTTTAACAATTCTTTATTTTTTACTGCCATACTTCCAAAAATCACTCTATTTACTCCCAAATCTAAAAGTTCTTTTACTCTTTTTTCTTCTCTAATTCCTCCACCTATTTGGATGGGAATATTTACAGTTTGAAGTATTTTTTTAATGCTTTCATCATTCACATTACCTTCTCCCCTTGCTCCATTTAAAGAAACAATATGAATAAACTGAGAACCTTTATCTTCCCATTTTTTAGCCATCTCACTTGGGTCATCACCGTAAATATTTACTTTGTCAAAATCCCCTTGTAAAAGTCTTACACATTTATTATCTTTTATATCTATAGCTGGAAAGATTATCATTTTTCAATCAACTCCTTATAAGCTTTCAAGATATTTTCTCCCACTTGACCACTTTTTTCTGGATGAAATTGAAGTCCATAAACATTCTCTTTTCTAACTATACCTGGAATTTTCTTCTCATACTCTGCAAAAGCTACAAGCTCTTTATTTGAAGAACTTGCATAATAAGAGTGAACAAAGTAAACATAAGAGTCCTCTTTTATGAATTTTAGTATTTCATCATTATTTTTTTCAAACTTTAAATTATTCCATCCCATATGAGGAACTTTTAAGTCTATATCTAAAAAATCCACATTTCCTTCAATTAAACCCAAACCATCATATTCACCATATTCAAAACTTTTTTCATAAAGCAGTTGCATTCCTAAACATATACCTATCATATATTTTCCACTTTTTACAAAGTCTTTAATTGGCTGAACTAATTCTAAATCATTTAAAGCATTTATGGCATCTCTAAAAGCCCCAACACCTGGAAGAATAAGAGAATCTGCATTTTTTATTTCTTTCAAATCCCTAGATATTTTTGTTTCTATTCCTGCCCTAGCAAAACCCCTGCTAACTGAGCCTAAATTGCCAAGTCCATAGTCAACTATAATATTCATTATAAAACCCCCTTAGAAGAAGAAACATCTTTTGATATAACTTCTGAACCTTCTTTTAACGCTCTTGCAAATGACTTAAACACAGCTTCAATTTTGTGGTGGTCATTTTCTCCATAAAGTAAATTTATGTGAAGAGTAATTCTACTTTCATTTACAAAGGCTCTAAAAAATTCTTTAAACATCCCCGTAGACATACTTCCTATTTTTTCAGTTTCAAAATCCACATTAAAAACTAAATAAGGTCTATTACTTATATCCAAACTTGTATAAGCTAAGGCTTCATCCATAGGTATATAAACAGTTGAATATCTTCTAATTCCCACTCTATCTCCTATGGCATCTTTAAATGCCTGACCCATGCTAATTCCCAAATCTTCAATAGTATGATGATCATCTACATAAAGGTCTCCATCACACTTTACATTTAAATCAAATTTTCCATGAAAAGCCATAAGAGTTAACATATGATCTAAAAAGCCTATACCCGTATATATATCAGCTTTTCCAATACCATCAAGGTTGATTTTTACCTTAATTTTTGTTTCTAAAGTATTTCTTTCCACAAGACCCTTTCTCATATTGCCTCCTAAACAAGCTTTTTCATAGCTTCAACAAATGCATTATTTTCCTTATTTGTACCAATTGTAACTCTGTAGTGATTATCTAATTTCCCTCCAAATTTTCTAATTAGCACATCTTCTTTTACTAATTTATCTTCTAAATCTTTGTCATCGCAGTAGAAAAAAACAAAGTTTGCTCCTGATGGGAATGCTTTTATACCCATATCTAAAAGAGATTTGTATACTTTTTCCCTTTCTTTCTTAACCTGATTTACATAAACTAGCATTTTATCTTTTTGCTGTAATGCTTTAGTTGCTAAGAAAGCTGATATGGAATTTAAGTTATAAGGTGGTCTTACTTTTTCTACTGTTTTTACCAGTTCTTCATTTGCAAGTAAATAACCTGTTCTAATTCCCGCCATGGAAAATGCCTTAGATAAAGTTTTTACTACTATAAGATTTTTGTAGTTTTCTATTTCACCTACTATACTTTCTTCACAAAATTCCATATAAGCTTCATCTACTATAACTATTTCATCTGTCGATTTAACTATTTCCAAAACTTTCTCTCTTTTGATAACTGTTCCTGTTGGATTATTAGGATTACAAACTATTGTAAGTTTTGGATTATTTTCTTTTATTGATTTTATAACATCATCCACATCTACAATAAAATCATTACCTTCTCCAGCACCTATATATCTACTGTTAACTATTTTTGCATATATGGAATACATAGAAAATGTTGGGTCTAAACTTAATATTAATTCATTAGTATCTACAAATGTTTTTACACATAAGTCTAATAACTCACTTGAACCATTTCCCACAGAAATATTTTTGGTTTTGCAACCAATATAATCAGCTATAGCTTTTTTAAGATCTGTATAATTATCATCTGGATATACATTTAAATAAAAGTTATCTCCCAATTCTTTTACTAAATCTTTAAATAAATTCTTGTCCCCCTCATTAGCGTCTAATTTTACTGAGCATACTGTTGGATTAACCACATAAGGTTGTAATTCTTTTACACTTTGTTTTTCTTTCATATTCTTCCACCCCTTTAATAATTTTCAATATTTAATGTTGATTCAAATTTTGCTATGATATTTTCTATTTTTACTTTTTTAAATTTATAACTTACTCTATTGGCTATAATCCTAGAACTTATATTACACATATCTTCCACAATTTCTAGACCATTTGCTTTTAATGTGTTTCCTGTTTCTACTAAATCCACAATAACATCTGACAGTCCTACTATGGGAGCCAGCTCCACAGAACCATTAAGTTTTATTATTTCTATTTTTTGTCCCCTAGATTTAAAATAGCTTTTTGCTATTGTTGGATATTTTGTCGCAACTTTTAAAGTTTCTTCTTTTGAATAATTATTTTTTCCTTTTACTCCTGCCACAGAAAACTTACATTTACCAAACCCCAAATCTAGTAATTCGTATACTTCATTATCGTTTTCATTTTCCAAAATAGTATCCTTTCCCACTATACCTAAATCCGCCACTCCCTTTTCCACGTAGGTTACCACATCTGATGGCTTTACATGAATATAAGTAATATTATTTTCTTCATCCGTAAAAATTAATTTTCTACTATCTGTTTCTATGCAGTCTTCCATATTTAGAATTTTCAGTCTTCTGTAAACGTCTTTTTCTATTCTTCCCTTAGCTATGGCTATTACAATATTATCCACCTTTATCAACCCCTATCTTTTCGATGCTTCCATGAGCCCATCCACATCTATACAAAATCCAATGGCAGGAACTCTTCTTCCAAACTCTTCTGTAAGAGAGTCATATCTTCCCCCACTTAAAATTTCTTTGTACACATTTGCATAATAGCCTTTGATCATTATGCCTTCATAATAATCAAACTTTCCAACCATGGATAAATCACAATTAGTGTATTTTTTACATTCACTCTCCTTAAGTAGTTCACTTATTTCCTCCAGTTGTTCTATACCCTTTTTCATTAAATCATTGGTATAAAGTTTTTTAGCCTTTGATATTACTTCTTCTATACATCCATTTAGTTCAAATATGTTGTATAGGGTTTCTTTTATTTCTTCTTTTAACTTAATTTTTTCCATATAATCTTTTATTTCTATTTTGTTTTTTCTAAGTATCAAGGACTTAAATTTATTTTCTTGATGCTCCTTAAGATTTAATTCACTAAGTAATCCATTAATATAGTTGCTATTTCCAATTTCTAAAATAAATTTTTCACCAAATTTTTTCAAAATATCTAAAGACATATTTACTATTTCCCTATCAGCTTCCATTGATATTTCACCTAGATACTCACATCCAAATTGTCTAATTTCCTTAATACCTTCTTTACCTTCGTTTTTATAAACTGTTGAGTGATAAAATAACTTAAGCACCAAATTATCTTCCCATCTTGGTATTAAGCTTTTTATGATACTTGTTGTAATATCTGGTCTTAATACTAAAATCTTGTCGCTTACTATTTTTACCATGGATTTTGTTGGCGTTCTTTTATTTATAGCTATAAAGTTCTCATAATCCTCAAATATACTTGGTTTTATCTGTATATAATTATTTTTTATAAATATGGATTCTATTTCCTTTGTGAATTCATATCTTTTCTTTGAGTAATTTAATTCATTTTCAATACTTAAATACTTCATATTTCCACCTTATAATCCTTTCTTCTTTCTTTTACAACTAAAAAAACCATACAGGCTAGACCTATATGGTTTGATAATTTCATATACCATCATAGATACAAGCCCTTTTGTGTACTTAAAATAGGGCTTGTATCTTATGAAAAAATTCATAATTACAATCCCTTGGACCTATGATGATAATATAATGTTGTAGTTAAATTGTTATTAAGTTTTTCATTTATAATATACATCATACTTACCCTCCAAAGAATTTATTTTTAATTTATTAACAATAATAATAATCTACTTTGTATACATTATCAATAATTATTTTAATTTTCTTAATATTTTTATTATTACTATTATTTTTCTTATTTTTGCATTTGTTTTTTGTTAAATTTTTAAATTTTAATTAATATTTTAAAGATTTCATTACTTTGTCAATTTCTTTACTTGCTTTATCTATAGAAGCTAATCTTTCTTCTTCTGTAGTTCCAGTCCCATCAACTAATATTTCCTTTGTTTTCTTTATACCTATAAACTTTGATATATATTTTATGTAACTAACTCCACGATTTAGAATCAGTTTTGTATATGGAAGTATTTTACCACCACTTGATTGAATATATACTAAACTTCTATCAAAGTCATTTAGTTTTCCTTTTGGTTTTTTATTTTCAAATTTTATCGTCTTTTTGTCTTGAATTACACAGTCAAAATATTCTTTAAGTTGTGGTGGAAAGGATGAATTCCACATTGGTGCTGAAATAACATATACTCTAGCGTTAATAAACTGCTCGCACAAATCATTTATTCTTTGTATTTCTTTTTGATCATGGTCGTCTAATTGTTTTAGAGCTTCTTTTTCAACTAAAGCACTACGACCTGCAAAATATTCATATTCCATTCTTGGTATATGATCTTTGTATAAATCCACTTCCTCCACATCAAAATCAGGATTTTTTTCAATGAACTTCTGTATAAAAAGTCTAGCTACAGTTTTACTTGATGATAGCTTTTCTGGTTTTGAATTACAGCTAATATATAATAATGTTTTTTTCATGTTTCACCTCAAATAAATAATTGATAATATTATATTATTTGTAAAAAATTTGAATTTATTCCTTTTATATAATAAAAAGAAGTACACATTTTTGTGTACCCCTTTGAAATCTATTTTTTCTTCCACTTAGCACTTCTACCTTTTGCCACAACTTCTATTTTACCGCTTTTTCTCAAGTTATTAAAAACTCGGTTAATAGTTGGCTCTGGAATATCAGGACACTGATTTCTCACATCGTCCTTTGTAAAATATCCCAAAGTGGAGTTAATAATCTTTTCTATTCTTCTAGTTTTAGTTTCTTTTTTATTTCCTGTTAAATTCATCTCTTCAGTTAAATCTTCATACGCTATTAGTATAAACTCTAAGAAATAGTCTAGCCATTTATTCATATTATAAGAATCTCTTTCAAAATCTCCTTGTTTAGTAAATAAGGTTTTGAAATATATGTAGTTTTCATCATAATATAATTTTCCCAAGCTAGTAAATCTACCTATCTCATATCCGCTTTTGTTTAAAAGTAATAAAGTTAAAATTTTTGCCATGGCTAAGTTATCTTCCTTAAATGGTGATATTAAGATAAAGTCCATTACAAAAGAAGCAATTATTATAAGATCTTGAACTTTATCTTCTTTCAAAAGCTCATAATATTTTTTACATAAGTTTTCCACTTTATTTTCTATATTTTTTTCTACATTAAATTCATTATCTAAGTCCTTATTAAATTCATCAAATTTTTCATATTCTAAATTCAAATAACCTAGTGCTTCATTTCTATACCTTCCACCTCTTACAAGTGAATATCTATGCAAATATCCATGAAGTTCTAGTATGGTTTGAGAGCATATTTGAATATCTTCATAAGCACTATTTACCGTTTTTACTACATCTCTAAACTCTACAACGCCAATATCCTCCCTAGAATGTGGTGTAATTTCATTATTGATTAACTTAATAAGGTTTTCCTTTCCCCCATTAAAGCTATCAATATAAGTATCATAAACAAATTTAGTAATAGCATCATCAGTCATATCTATTATCACACTCTTAGGTTGTTTTTTATAGATGATTTGCTCTCCTTTATATTCATTTATCTTGCATAACTTTTTTACAATGTTCATATCAACTGATATATTAGTCAATTTTGTCCCCATAGTGTATTCCATAATATTCACTCCAAACCCCATTAATATACATTATTTAAAAAATAATCGTCGTAATACTTAGATTCTACCATAATTTGTTACCATTCACAATTATTTATGTACTATTTCTTGCCAATTTACAGAATATTTTTATTATTCACTTGTGTTTCATAAATTTACAACTTTATTTATTTTGTATTATAACAGAAAAACCTTACTTAAATATTGTTTAAGTAAGGTTTTTCATTATTAAATTAAGTTGTTATTGTAAACGCCTAATAAATCTACATCTTTTACTTTCTTTTTTATTTTTTCTTTATCTATTGTATAAAAACCGAGTTGTTTCATTCTATTTAAATAAATACTTCCTGCAAAAGTGAACCTCTTCTTAGATCCACCTTCTTTATGCATCTCTTCATTGGAGTAAGATATGAAGTCTCCTATTACTAAACTGCTTGGCAATTGCAAATAATCCATATTAGCCAAATATCTTACTGCATTATGTCCAGCTAAAGATCCCGTACAAATTGCTTCTGCAACAGCAACCAAAATACAATGTTTTCTTTTAACTTTTATGAAACTTTATATAAATGTTCCTCTGATAAAACTTTTGGGGATAGGCTTAAAAATGAAAGACTTAAAAAAGGCTTATCTCAATACGATTTAAGTAATTTAACAAATATAACTAGAGCTGCTCTTTCAGAATATGAATTAAATAATATTATTCCGACTAAAAAAACAATCTTAAAAATAGGTTCTGTATTGGATATTGATTATATTTGTAATGAGGGTTATAGTAAGTTAATTATATCTAATTTTAATGAAAAATTAAAGTTGTGGAGATTAAAAAATAACTTTTCTATTACAAAAGCAAGTACTTATTTTAATACTGATAGAAGTACTTATTACAAGTGGGAAAAAGGCATTTTTAATATAAGTAAAGATAAATATTATCACAATAAAAATTTAATAGATTCTATATTAGATTTATAAAAGAAATGGGTATAGACAAAGCTAGAGTAAAATTAATTACTCTAGCTTTTTAAAACTATTGTGATTTTACAATTTTTTAAATATCATTTAATGTATTTATCAATTTATCATATAATCTATTATTTATTTTTATTAAACTTTTTTTACCATCTTTAAACTCTAGACTAACAATATGATAACATATATGCATATTTGAGGTAAATATTGCAAGAACTCCTAATGGTCCAATTAAATATACACCTATAACTAATCTAGCTATTATATCCAGAATATTCTTTTTATAATTTGTATGTATTAATTTATAGTTATCTACTACATCTTTAGAAATATTTAGATTTAAATTTTCACTTTCTAATCTCAATATATCTTTACTATGTTTAATTATACAATTTTTATAGTCTCCTCTAATAACAGTATTTATCATAATTTTTTCTCCCTTCAAAACTATATTTATATTATATATTTTTTATGGAATAAAATAAAGGTTTTTGGTATTTTTTGTAATATTATATGATATATTGTATAATATATCAGTAAAATTTAACCAAAAAGGAGATAAGATTATGAAAAACTTAAAAAAAATATTAATGTCTTGTATGATATTTACATTAGTCTTAGGAGGTAGTTCTTTTGCCTCGGAAAATGAAAATCCAAATAGTGAATATTCAATAAGCGAGTATGAATTAGTAAAACAATTAGAGTCAAAAAGCAATTCTGAATTAAAACGTATGGGATATGATAATGAGGATATAGATCAAATAAGAAATTATGATGAACTATTTAAAGAAAATATTGAAGAAATTAAAGGTATAAATGAAGATGTCCTAAAAAATGATTTTGAATATACAGATGAACAAATTGATATAATACAAAATTTTAATGGTTCTGAATCCCAAATGGCAAAGGCATCTGCTTCTGTAAGTGTTAAAGCAACAAAAAATAGTTCTAGTTCGACAAGTAAAATATCGCGATTGAATGTAAAAATAAGATTTGTATGGTCTGGAATTCCAGCAACTCAATTTATAGATTCTTTTGCTATGGTAAATAGCGAAAATATGTTTTATGACAATAAATCTACATTATTTACTTGTACATATGTTGCAGGAAATGGATATCAAAGAACTTATCGTTTTAGTTTAAGAAGTAATGATGCAGGAACTACTGGAGCTGATGTTAGTTTTCCTGTGTATAAAAATCATGGAACTAAATATTATTTAAAATCAGGAAGTGCAAATGTTCCTCTTCATAGAGAGCATACAAGCGCAAATAAAATAATATCGTGTGGTATAGGTGTTGCATATGGTCATGCATTACTTCCATCTACACCAATAAGTGTATCATATAAAAATTTAAGTATAAGTTTCTCTGGTAAAGTAAGTAAAACATATGATACTTTTAAATTCAAGCTATAAGCATTTTAAAATTTATTGAATATTTTTCCAAAATAGAAAAAGCCTTGCTAGTAGTATAATACTAACAAGGCTTTTTTCTATTTTTCTACAGATATATATTTTTTATTTAAAGATAACCATCCTTTTCTGTATGGAGCATACCCCCATTTTCCATTTTTAGATATTTTAGTTATTTTATACCTCACACCTTTTGGAGCTGTATGTAATATATCAGCTTCAGTTGTTGGTGACTTTCTTATATTAAGTTTTCCTTTTGTAATTACATAATAAGGAACTTTATTTGTTATATACTCACTAGTTGCTGGTTTAGTAAATCCATTTAATCCTTTTGATTTTATAAGAGATGGATAATCTACATAACAATAGTTTTGGTCAGTACTTGCAGAAGGTATCCCATTTATTTTTTTATTTCTAAGCAGATTTGTCTCTCCTCCAAACTGCCACATCATTAGATCCTTTTCTTTGTAACCACATTCTTTTGCATAATGAGCTATCCATTTATCATACTTAGAAAGTTCACTTTCAATAAGATGATCTCTTAATATATATTTGCCTGAATAAATTGCAACGTAGTATCCTGCATCCTCTACAACCTTAGCCATAGCTTTTACTGCATCTGTTAGTTGTCTTTTTGAGGTTTTCTTTAATACTTCTGTATCTTCTATATCCAAGAATATTGGATATTCAAACTTCTTTCCTTTAAGTAAATCTACTATAAATTTACCCTCTGCTTTACCTTCTGCAACAGTAGCACATCTACTATAGTAATAAGCTCCTACAGGCATTCCTATAGCTTTTGCCTGTTTATAATATTCTTCAAACTTAACATCCTTTGCCATTGTTTTACTAGAAGATAAACTAGTTCTTCCAGCTCTTAATATTGCATATTTTACACCTTCAGATTTTACTTTACTCCAGTTAATAGTTCCATTGTGATAACTAACATCAATTCCAAATATTTTTTCCATTTTATTTACCTTCCTTTATTTATATTTTTATAAAATAAAAAGTAACTTCACATGATCTAGCAAAGTTACTTTAATAAATTAAGTTACTTACCTTGTATTAAATTTTTAAATATTTGATGTAAACCTGTACTTGATAAACCACTAAATAATCCACCTAAAAGTATTTCAGGATTTATATTCCATTTATTTAACCAAATATTTAATATTACACCCAATATAGCCATTATCAATGGGATATGCTTATTATCTATTGAAGGAAAACTTGTCTTAACAACATATCCTACACATACACATATCCCTACTACCAACACAACTAAATAATTAGTTAAAAAGTTTAAATCCATTATCTTTACCTCCTAATTTTTTATTTCAATAAAAAAGCAATAACCGAACTTATCAAAGCTCCAGCTATTGCTCGCCATATCCACGTATTTGAATTTTCTAAATCTGTTATTCTGTTATTTGCTACTTTTATTTTTTCTTCTATTAATTCAGTCTTTAGATTATTATTTGTATTTATATTTTCTAATAATACTTCAATCCGTACTAGCTTTTCTCTAACCTCTTGGATTGCATCCTCTTTTTCTGGCATAAATTAATCCTTTCCTTTAATTATTTTAAAAAGTTATTTTCAATATAAGTCATTATATTGTTTGAGCTATTCTTTAACTCGTCTTGAACAATAAATCTACTTTCTTGAACATTGTTATTTATAGCAACACCATCTTCGTTTATTTCTGTGTATGTATAACTTAACCTTAAACCTTCAGACATTTTTATTACACTAAAACTAGTTAATATTTTCATAATTCAAATCCTCCTCTATAATTTCCATTAAGTCCTTATTTTCAATTGATCTTTCAACATAATTAATTATAAATTCTTCTAGTGGTTTATTTTGAATATCTTTTGTAATTTCTTCATTTATAGATTTTTCTATTTTTCCATCGAAATTTACTCTTTCTTGAATATATTCTTCATCTAAACCATGGCTCTCACCTATTCTAAATGGATTTTCTTCCCTTTCAAATCTATAATCTTCGTATCCTTTTCTTTTTGCTTTTATTTCATATCCAACTTCTAAGTTAGGTGTTCCTTTTATAATAAAATGAGTTGGATATCTTTCTATTACATTTGCTATACCTTCTCCATAAACACTTAAAAAAACCTGATATTTTCTAGAAGTATTTGCAGTTTCAGTAAATATAGAATCTATATAGACATAGGAGTAACCATCATTATCTAATATTGTTTCACCTATATCACCGAAATAATAATCTGCTGTTTCATAAGCATTTATATCTACATATCCAACAGACGTTTGTACACAAGCATTTTTAGTTCCATAGGCTTTAAAATCTTGACATGTTAATTTACCTCTTGTACCATCATTATTACCATTACATACTTTAACTTCTACACTTGAAGTAACATTATAACCTTTCCAATAATTTAAATTTAAATTTCCACTATCATGATTACTATTAACTTGACTAGAACGAATAACAATTCTTTCTACGAAAGTACTTTGAATAGTATCTTCATTTATACTGTTAACTTCTTTTAATTTATAGTTATTAAAATTAGTATTTTTATATATATTTAAGGTAGATGAAGATCCTTCCAATACCTTAGTACCTGAACCTGGTTCTCCAACACCAAGGGAAAATACATCTTTGCCTACTACATCAGCAGAGCGTTTATTAGCACTTGTTTTTCCTCCATAAAAGTAAGCAATTGATTCATTGGTATCACTCCACCAATTATAAAAAGTAACCTGATTTTCTCCAAAATAGCCTGATTTACGATCTCCATTACGAGTTCTAAATATTCCATATAGTTCTAATCTTCCACTACTATTTACCTTAAATACTTCTTCATTGGTATCAGTTTTTATTATCTTAAATCCATTAGCACTTATTGTAGTTTTTGATTTTACATTACTTGATGTTACTGTTATACCATCTTTATCTATTGTTGTTATTCCATCATAAACTTCCGAAGGATGCGGACTCCAAGGTTCTACCAACTCTCCTTCTGTTAACAATACTCCTGTATAGTAATACGTTCCACTTGTGCCACTACCTAATGTACCTAGTCGTATAGATGCTGTAGTTGTTGTAGCTTTAAATGTTATAGATAAGACTTGATATTTTTCTTCCGGACTAGTGTATGAATGAAGATATTTATCATCATGATAAACTTGTATACCTGTTTTACCACTAGTTGCTTTAACTAAAGCACTTAGAGTATATTGCTTCCCTACTACTAAGTTATCTACTATTTGATATACTCCTTGTGATGCTCCATCAGCTACTATTTTCAGACATTTAGCAAACCCCGAGGTTGTAGAGCTAGTTACTGTTCTTGTACAAGTCCCCAAGTTGCTCCAATTCCTTATGTCTCCAGTTAAAAAAGCACTATTATAAAGCTTATTATAACCACCATTAGCAGTAAATTTAGCTTGCAACTTGTCCACTGTCTGTTGTACTTGAGAGTGTGTCTGATAACCTTTAGAAGTTACAATTCCATTAACATCATTTGAAGTTGTATAATGATTACTTATTATTGTCGTTAGCCCTTCTTTAGTTAATTTTTGTTCTGCACTTTGCATTCTAGTTTGTAGGCTAGTAACTTTCCCATCAACAGTAGTTTGAGTTTTCTCTACTTCAGATACTCTACTTGTAATACTAGATAGATTAGTTTCTATCGATGATACTTTTGACTTGGTAGAAGATATTTCTGTTTTATTTGTATCTATCTGTGTTTGCACATCTTCAGGAGCGGGTGTCCATCCTATGTCTTTAGTTCCAAAATAAACTCTAAGATTAGATATAGTGAATGTTCCCACCATGTTATCTGTTCTTATATATACTGATTTTGTATCCCTCTCCATAGCTGGTTTCCATATATTTTTAACAGTCCCCTTAGTATTAGTTGGACTTATTGTTTGTGTACCCGTCACTAACCCATACTGTGGTTCTCCAGTTTGCATGTAGAATGTTCCACTAGGATTTTCACCCTCATATTTCCAATCAAAGACTACTATTAATTCCTTACCCTTTATATCAGTAAGGTATGGTACAGTAAAATGATAAGTACATCCAGTTCTATTAGTTGTACCTGTTCCAATAATAGATTTAGATGTGCCAGTATCTTTAACAATATTTCTTCCACCGATTTCTAGTCCATCAATTTTACTATTTGCACTATTTGCTATATTTAATGCATTTGTAGCATTTGAGTTAGCAGCATTGGCAGTATTAGTAACTGTAGTCACATTTTTTTCAGTACTAGATACTCTCGCAGTTATACCATCTAAGTCTCTCTCTACTGTATTTACTCTAGTTTCAACACCTGTGATTTTTCCTGTATGCTCATTTATTTTAGTCGTATGACTTACAATAGTGCTATTCATAGAGTTTACGGTTTGAACGGTTCTATTGTAATCATCTTTTAATAATATAGTCTGACCATCTTTAACTATTTGAGTATTGTTAATAGCTGTAGTTATTTGACCTTGCATTACTCCTATAGTAGTTGAATGGCTCTCTGTTAAAGATTTAGTATCATCTGCTTGTGTTTTTAATTGATTAAATGCAACATCTAAAGTTTGATTCTGATTATTTAACATAATCTTAGTTGATTTAATTGTATTTGTATTTGTGTCTTTATTAAATCCAGTTATAAAGCTACTATAATTTATTTGTTTTTCACCAACAGCATCACTTGCTATCATGTCACTTATAATTAAATCGTCAGCTATAGCTCCTTCTTTAATTCCTGTATGATCTATCAATACACCTGTTCCAGTTTCATCAAATAAAGAAAAAGTAAAATTATTATTTTTATCTCTCCCTATCTGAACTCTGACTTTATTGTTTTTATCCTTGAATTGTTGTGTTGCTCCAACAATCTCTATTCCACCATCATCAGATTTAATTCTAAATTTGTTGGTAGAAATATCTCCTGCATTAATCTTAGAAACATCTAAATTTGCTATCATGGCATTAGTGATAAATCCATTTGCTATTGTTAACTTATCTGATGTTATTCCTCCAGCTTGAATATTTTCACTAGATAAATTCCCATTTACAAGTGTTTGAATTTTACCAACTTCAGCTTCTACTGTGCCTATTTTAGCGGATACAGCTTCTAGTTGAGTTATACTTGCTTTATTTGCTTCAAGTTCATTTATTTGTGCAGTGTGGGTTACTGTAAGTTTATCTATAACTCCTACATTAGCTTTTAATGTTCCAAACTCACCTTCTATAGCTGTTAACTTTCCAGTTATAGTTACATTTTCTGCAATTAAATTTTCAATTGTGGCGTTAACTGCTTTAAGATCTTCTATATCCGCCTTATTAATTAATGCTTCATTTACAATTAACAATTCAGTTACAACTCTATTAACTTTATTACTTAGATTACCAGTTGAATTAAATTCATTTTTATTTTTACTTTCACCCTTTGCACCTATTTCAGATGTAAGTCCCCCATTATAGTTGAACTTTTGAGATAGTATAGGAATATTTCTTTTTACACCTTTATGATCTGTAAGAGATATAATATCTCCAACATCTAGAGATAAATCCCCCTGCCACTTCATCGAATATCCTACATACTCAATACTTTTTAACTTATTATATATATCTGTAAGAATAGAATCATTAACCCAAGGATTTTCAAAAGTAACTTCCATAGAAGAATTACTTAAAGTACCTTTAGTTAACTCTTTTTCATTTACCTTGCAAGTAACTGCACCTATCCTATAAACATTTTCTTCAGTTTTTAAGTCTATATAATTTTCATCTGTTATTGAGTAATCTATAGTTTTAAGTGTATTTATAGTAAATTTTCCATCTCTAGTTATGTATGCATTACCAGCACATAAACTAGATATAAAACCAAGTGCTTCTCTACAAGTAAAGCCTTCCAACTTATTTAAATTATAAGAAGGAAGGCTTCCTGTAAATTCTACTCCAGTAATTTGAGATAATTCATTAACTATATTTTTTAATGATGCAGTTTTGCCTAATTTACTAAAATAAGGTTTTTCAAACTTCATCATATTATCAAAACATGTAAGTTTTATAGAGTAATCAGTTTTTTCAATATCATCTATATTAAAATAACCCATTAATACATATTCAATTTTTGAACCTACATTTAAACCTATTTCAACTTTAACTATAGAGTTACTGTAAATAGTATTATTTGTAGATAATGTTAGTTCTAATGACTTTGAAACTGCTGACCCTATACTAAAACCATCTGAAGGTTGAACATCTTCTATAGTTATATTGATTATATCAGCATTGGTATATATATTATCTCTTATGGTTACTTTACATTCAAAAGATCTAGAAGGCTTTTTTATTTCTAATAAATATGATGAACTTACATTTTGCATTTTAATATCACCTTCTTTCTTTATTAGCTAAATTAACTATTCTTCTATCATATAGTCTATTAAAGCCATTTCTGAAGGAGACATCTCATAGTTACCATACATTAAATCATCTAGCTTAAACTTATGTATGTTTACTTCTATTTCAATATCTAATAGTTCATTTAATTCTTTATTACAAACATCTATATTTTCATCTTCAATATGATATTGATTATTTTCATCTATAACTAAATTTCCCTCTTCATCTTTTTTACAATATTTATTTATAATTTTCTGTCTTTCCGAGTTGTATATTTTTAATTCACGCTCTAATTTAGACACATTCTTGGATATAGCATAACTAACTTTTACAGGGAATTGTCTATGTATTAAAGACTCTAAAAAATTTGCATCATTTACTATTCTTCTATTTGTTAATTTCATAATTATTTTCCTACCTTTCTTGATGATATTGATGGAGTATTTATTTCATCTTCTATTTTATATACTTCATCTTCAAATTGCTTCATATCTGCTCTTACAGATGTCTTATTAGAATTGTATAGCTCTTGATTAGCTATACTCTTATTTATATTTGCATTTTTATTTCCATCAGTTCCTATACTCGTACTCATATATACGGCAACTT
This sequence comes from Terrisporobacter othiniensis, assembly GCF_000808015.1. Classification (GTDB taxonomy): domain Bacteria; phylum Bacillota; class Clostridia; order Peptostreptococcales; family Peptostreptococcaceae; genus Terrisporobacter; species Terrisporobacter muris. The sequence continues at coordinate 27,767 of NZ_JWHR01000121.1, forward strand.
GACCTTCTATTTCACTTGTAGCATTCAAAGTAATATTTTTATTAATTTTTTTATCATCCTTTAAATTTTGAGTATAAAAAAAGAGCCCTCACTTTGGCCCTTAATGTAGTCTACATATTTTCTATAAATTTAGAAATAGAAAGTATAATTTTTGCTAAACTTCCAGATTTATCAATAAAGTTATATATTTTTTCTATAGAATCTATAAATTTAGATACTTTATTACTCTCCTTGTTACCCTTTTTTATCTCTAATGCAACTTCGTTAGCCTGTATAATAATTTCAGAATCAAATGGTGATTCTTTTATAAGTTCATTAAAGCTACATATTAATTCATCGAAGTTATTACTGTCTTTAGTAGCATTTATGTTTGTTGCACTTAACTCTTTTGTATCTGTAGCATAAATTGCATTATCAAATCCAGTAGTTTTTACATTATCTATTTGTACATTTACACACTTATCAATTCTAATTGCTGAATTTTTCATTTATATCACCTCCCTATTTATTAACTTAAGTATAATATAAATTCATAATTTATACAAATACTACCATATTTAATTATATTTTACTGTTACCACTCCAATTACTTCTCTATAAAATTCATTTTTAAACCTTTCCAAAGTACTTTCCCATTTTTTATATACAATGCTGGTACGGATCTATCACCAACATACATCGCTTTGGTTTCAAATCGTCCTGTCATTGGATCAGGATAATAAACATTAAAAAAGACACCTGATACAGCATTCAATAAAGTTGAACACTCTTCAGCTGTCAACGGTGGCCATTCACAGTTTAATTTTCGCTTTACAGCAATTCTATCTCTTAACAATTCCCCTCTAGCATTCCTATTACTTTCACCATCTATATCCTGAATATCTACCTGAAATACTGAAGGGACTGATATACTTACACTATTTATTTTTAACATTTATATCACCTAATTTACTAAACTTTTATAATTGCTTCTCCAGTTTGTCTTTGCATTTTCTTTAGTTCACTTAATAGTATTTTAACAAGAGTATCATTTCCTATTTGTATTATTAAATCTCCTGTAGGATTATTATTTGAGCCACTTCCTTCCATTCTAGAACGTAATTTTTCTGCTAATATATCTAAACCACCAGTATTATTTTCTAAAGGGACTACGGCTTCTTTTCCAGCTTCACCGACCATGGCTAATGTAGGAGAATCTATAATACCACCTTTTGCAAGATACGGTATTTTGGGAATATTAATTCCAAACTTTTTACCTCCAAAACCAGGTACAAAATCAGGTATACTTACAGATATTCGGTTTAATCCACCTATAGCTGCATTAACTAAGGATATAACTCCATTTAGAGGTTGTTTTATTACAGATTTTAAACCACTCATAATGCCACCAAATATATTCTTAACTCCACTCCAAGCTCTCTTCCAGTTGGCTGTGAATGTTCCTGCAATAAAATCTATTATACCTTTGAAGATTTGTTTTACACTCTTGAATATATTACGTACATTTGCTAAAAAACCATTTAAGATATCACCAAATCCTCCAAACTTTTTAGACCAGTCTCTTGCAAATACATTGCCTAACCAATCTTTGAAATTATTAAATTTTTCTTTTATTTTATTCCAAACCTCAATACATTTTGCTTTTAACTCATCCCAATGTGTAATAAGATAAATCCCTATACTAATAATTGCAAAAATAGCTATACAAACTAGTCCCATTGGACTTTTCAAAAATGTAAAAGCAGCACTTAATAAACCTGCAGAACCTTTAAGTAAATCAAATGCACCCTTAGCTATAAGTACAATATCTTTAAGCTTGTTAAATATAGATATCCCTTTACTTACGATAAGGAATGTACCTCCAAGTCCCATTACAGTAGTAATTATAATATCTAAGACTGGTTTACCATCATTAAGTAACCAATCTATCATTTCACTAAATTTATCAAATAGTTTCCCAATAGCATCCATTAATGGTGCTATTGCAGGAGCCATTATGTTTACAAACCAATTTACAAACGGAGTAACAAAATTAGTATAAATATATCCTGCTAGTTCAAAGATCTTAGCTCCTAATTTTATAAATCCTTGGAATAAATGACTTCCACCATTGTCCCAAACATAAATAAGTTTTTCAGATAAATTTTCTAAAACACCAATAGTTGCATCAATTACTGACATTAATGTATTTGCAAGTGGTAGACCTATAATTTCCCAAGATTCTCTGAATGAATCTCCTATTTTCTTTATTAAAGTCAGTAGATTATTTATTGTATTAGCTACCCCTTGTATAATTTTAGTACCTATTTTATTCTTATCCCATGCAATAGAAAATGTATTGGCAATATCTCCAACTATATTAAATATATTTTGTAATATTTGAAGTATCGTTACAAGCATTTGCTCACCAGTACCATTAGTCCATACTTCTAGTAAACTACGTCCAATTGATTTTACTAAAGACCATATACCGTTAAACGCATACTTGATACTATTTATTGTGTTTTGTCCTTCTCTTTCCCATGCATTAGCAAATGGTTCAAATATCTTAGACATTAGTGCCTTTATTTTATTAACTAATGCCTGCATCTTTGCATCAACAGCAGATGTATTTAATTGTGGTGTTGTAAGCATTGGAGCACCACTTCCACCACCACCTCCACCTGTGCCTGGGCTTCCTGTATCTGCATCTTTATTCATATTTAACTTGTTAATTTCATCAAATCCCATTAAGTCCCCTAATGCCTTTTTAGCTTTTTTACCAGCTTTTTCAGCACTATTTCCTGCTTTTTCAGTAGCACCACCATAAGCTCCCATAGCATTTTTAGCACTAATCAAACCTTTAGTTGCTTGAAAACTTTGATTATATGTTTTTCCGAATAATGCTGAAATAAATGATGCTATATACTGTGTTACAGTTGCTAGGGCACTCATTAGTGCATTTATTGCAGGTAATATGGCTTGATATATAGGCATAAATGCAACCATTAAATTAGTCTTTATTTGATTTAATGAATTAACAAATTGTGCATTGGTATTTAACGATGCAAATAAAGAACTAGACATAGCATAAATACCATTTACAATCATAGGAAAGAATATCATCCATTTGGCCATTTGACCAATAGATCCAATAATTCCATTGTTAAAACTTCTTGTACTATTACTACCTGAATTTAATCCATTAGTTAAACTTTTTAAACCATTACTCATTCTATTAAATAAACCACTAGATTTATTTGAGTTAGAATTTAATTTGCTAAATAAAGAATTTAATCTATTAAACTTATTTCCAGTTATAGAAGACTCTTTTCCTAGAGCTGCTAACTTAGCATCTAAATCACTTAATTTAAATCCTAACTTATCAGACTTTGATGTTAATCTAATAATTGACTCTTCTGTTTTTAGTATTTGGTCATTAATCTTATTCTTTCTTTTTGGATTTAATGCTAAATCGTATGCTTCTCTAAGTTCCTTTAACTTATTTTGTTGAGATTCTATTTTAGCATTTATTGTATCTAACATCCTTGATGTTGTGTCTATATCTGTTGTAAGGGCTTCTCTACTAACTGGTGGCCCCCTAGTAACTTTTTTATTATTTGCATGATTTGAACCTGTATTTTGGCTTTCTAAGGCATTGAATTTAACATTTGGTAATTTTATATTACTCAACATGGATAAAGCCTTAGAAAGCGAATTTTTTAGATTATTTGTTACATTAGACATCATGTTTTTCATGTTAGAGTTAACTTTATTAAGTGAACCCTTCATAGTCTTATCCATGTTATCAAATACTTTATTTGTAGACGTGTTTAAATTTGATTTTAATGTATTTGCAATAATAGAACTAACTTTATTTACTTGACCTGCTATATCACTTGTAACTTCTAAATCTAAGGTTATCTTTCCTACACTATCACTCATAACTCTCACTCCTTTCATAAGCATATTTTTATATAAGAAAAGCACCTAGTATTAAACTAAGTGCTTTCATCTAAACTTTCCATTTATGACCACAATTCATACAAACATTATATCTTTTTTTACTTGTTACAGCTCCTACCACTCCACCAGCTATACCTGCTACTGGATTTAAGACCGATAGTAATGCTGCTCCACCAACAGCTCTACCTGCACTAAGTTTTTTATTTGTATTAGTTAATTGTGTACTTTTACATTTTGGACAGTATGGTATTTTTTCTTTTTTAAGATTTTTTATTCTTTCTTTTTCTTCTTTTCTTTTAGATACTTTAACTTCTTCATTTGCTTTAGCTTCAATAGAGTATTCTTTATATCCTAAGTTGCAATGCTGTCTTAATGCTAAATATACCTTTTCTAATATATCTGCTTTTTCAATCTTAAAAACTATATCTTTAAGTTTATCTTCCTCAAATATTTTTAAAATTAATTTTTCACCCTCAATAGATAAATCTTTAATATCGTTATATGCAATATATATCTTAGGTTTAAATATAAAATCACCTAATACTCCACCCTTCACTAAAGTTAAATTAAATGATTCTCCATGCTTAAATTCTGAGTATCCAAATTCAAATCTAGCTAAAGCTGATACTGTATTAAAAACCCCAAAAGTATCTTTTTTTAACTCATTAAATCTTTCTTTATCGATAATCAAATATATCTCCCCCTTATATATATTTTTTACAACATTATATAAGAATTAAGAAAATTATTCAATTTATCCAAACATACTCGCCATCATTTGTTCGAATTCTTTTACTTTTTGTGCCTTTTCTTCATCTGTCATTTCTATTGTTTTATTATTTCTATTTCTCCACTCATTTCTTATTTTGTGTTGCTCTTCAGTAAAGTTATTAAGAATATCTTTATCTTCTTCAGCTCTTATACTGACTATTTGACCAAGTGGAGTTTCAGTCATAATACCACTTAATAGAGTACAAAATTCATTCCAACTCATATCATCTACAAGTCGTAGTCTTATGCCATATTGAGTTAAAAAACTTGCTTCGATTAACTCCCAATCTTCAAATAAATCATACCATTTATTTTCTTCTTTTCTTTTTACGAAAATTATTATTTTTATTTGTACTTTCAACTTCCATTTCTTCTATTTCTTCTATTTCTTCTAAAGATACATCATTAATAGCAGCCATTATAACATTTACTATAACTACATAAGATGCGATAGGTAAATCTAAGCTATCTATGTATTCTAATGCCTCTTTACCTATACCTGCCTCTATTATTTTATCTATCTTTTCAAAGTCATCCATTTTAGAATCTTCAGTTAATCCCTTTAAGAATATCCCTACATTCTTAGATATATTTATCTCATATATATGTGTTTCATCTATTTTAACAGTTGGCTTTTTACTTCCATTTTTTAATTTTTCAGCTATATCGTATGCTCTTGACATTGACCTATCTCCTTATATTTATTTTTTATCTATATTTATTCATTTTAACTCTCTAGAACAGGAGCTGGTGTAAATGTAGGTTTTCCATGTGCTTTTGCTTCAAACTCTAATGGAGCAACATTCACTGAGTCCCCACCACCTAAATTTGTTACATTTATTACACAATTAAATTCTAATTTTGCACCTTCAGGGAACTCTATTTCTAACTTAGAGTCACAATCTCTTCCATTTTTCCAAGCAAGTCCAGATACATAGTCATTTCCCTCATCACCAACACATCTTTTTCCTTTTAAAGATATACTTAATGATTTTCCAGTCATTAAAGCACTTGCCCATCCTTCTTGATCCATCGCATTCCATTCTTCTATTTTCCCATCTATTGATATTGAAAAAGTTTCTAACTCTGCAATAGGTTTCATTTTAGCTGACTCACTACTTCTGCCATCAACTCCAATCTTAAATTTTAAATTATATACTGGGTATACTCCTGTAAAACTCATTCTTATCACTACCTTTCATAATAAATTGTCATCTCTATAACATATTCAATAACGCCTTCTGAATCAGTTCCTAAAAATATTGGTTCAGAACTTCTCATTTTACATTGAATAACCTTTTTATTTCCTATAGTAAAATTATCTTGGCCAAAGAATAAATTATAAACTTCCATTGCTTTTTTCTCTGCTTCATCACTGTTTTTTCCCCAGTGAATTAAAAAACTTATACTTTTAGTAGTATAAGTTGTGTTTTCCAGTCCACCAATAGCTATATGTGGTAGTTGTCCTGGTACATTATATATTGTTATACTCTTTTCTTGATTGCCACCTATCTTATTTAAATAATATTGAGGGCAGTCTATTTGAGATTTTAAATAGCCTCTTATATAACTTAATAACATTACTTAATTACTCCTTTTGAATTCATTTTTAAAAACCTAGAGTAGGCATTTTTTATAAAATCATCTTTCTCACCATTTATATAAGCATCCATCCACTTACCTTGTGCATTTACATTTTTATCAGTTCTAAAGTTATACTCTGGATGCCAATATAATCTTCTTGCATAAGGAGTATCAAAACTTATATTAGTTATTCCATTATTTACATTTTCAAGATTAATAAAACAACTTCTTTCAAGTTCTCCTGTATCTTTAGGAATAACCGCTGATGTGACTATATCACTCTTCAAAGCTTCTGTAGCCATTTCCAAGGATTTTATATGAGCCTTAGTAATATTATTTAATTTCTCACTATCTAATTTTATAGTAACTTTTACATTCATATTAAATTCAACTCTGTACTAAAAATACTACCATCTGGGTTCAAGGGTCTTTCAATAGAATAAATCTTTTTCTTTAATCCATTTATATTTACATAGCCTTGAAATGCTCCATCATAAATAGAACCTTCTATAACTACTTTACCACTAAGAGTAATTAATTGCCTTTCAGCATTAAGAACTTGCTTAGATTTATCTGTATAGATACATTTCCCATTAAAGATTATATTTTCTTCACAATCACCATCTGTATTAATTCCCTCAAACCACACTTCTATAGGTGTATTAGCTAACCACTTTGGAAAAGGTAATTTTAATCCCATATTATATTCTCCTACAAGTTAACCCAGTTTGATTAAGGTAATTTAATACTTCTTGTGTGGTAGTTATTCCATTAACCTTATTTGTTTTAAAACTAACAGATGTACTCCCTGCACTGAAACCACTTAAAGGTGTATCTATATAATCTCCATACTGTTCAATAAACTCTGCATGTATGCATGTTGCTTTTTTTATTCTATCTTTCTGAAATTCAGTTAAGTTATCAAATCCTTTTGCCATTATTCTATTAAAAGTTAATGAATCAACTTGATCACTTGCTCTTTCTAATCTTTGTTTAGAATTATATTCCTCTAGTACAGTTCCATTAAATTCATCTTTATAATATTGATAATCTACATAAGCCAAAATATCACCTTCTTAAAATAGGGAGTATTTAAACTCCCCTATTTATATTTTTACATAAAAATAAGGCTTACTTAGAGCCTTCTATTTCTTTCTTTAGCTTTTTATTTTCTTTTTCTAAAGTATTATAATTTTTTTCTAATTCTTCATACTTTGTTTTTAATTCTTCATATTCTTTATATGATACAGACTTTCCAGCTCCATATTCTATTATATTGCCTTCATCATTTAAGATATCGTAACCTTGTGCAATATAATAATCCTTTTGAGTTTTATCTATTGTATATACTTTATTATCTTTACTTGCTTTCATAATTAATCCTCGCTCTCTATTTTAATCTTCTGCTTCAGCATTTATTGCTATACCACATGCTTTATTCTTTATTAAGAAAGTATCTCCATAAGCTCTATTTTGATATAAATAGTTATCTCCTGTTCTTGAATCATGTCCTGGTGTAAATATCTTTATGTATGCATATTTACTTCTTGTGACTTGGCAAGAAGGGTGTATTAATATAATATTTATTTGTTTTGCTCCACCTGCAGGTACACAACCATTAGAAAATTCATATTTTGTTTTCATTCTAGAACTTGGAACAACCTTTATATTTACATCATCTAATGAATATACATTTCTATCAACATTTCCTGTATTTTTATCTACACTTACTGTTCTTGATAATCCTTCAGCATTCTTTAATAGCTTATTCATTGCAGGAGTAACATATAGTATTCTGCCTTCACTTGGAACACCTTCATCATCCATTTTAGACATTTGGTTATCAAACCACTCTAAAATATTTGCTGTCGTAAGAGAAGTATTATCTACAACAGCACCACTTGATGTATATGTCTTAGCTTCTGCATATAATTTTGAATATCTATAACTATCTTTTTCAGGAATTGCTTGTTCAGTTTCAAAAGTATTGTGAACATTAGCTATCTCTACAGTTAAATTAGTTTCATCCACATCCATTGGATCTATAAAGAATTCTATATCTCTATCATGTGCTAATTTTTTAGCTTCCCAGTCATTTGACATTGTTCCAGCATTAAATCCTAATGTACCTCTATTATGGTCTTTGTACCCACTAACTGTTATTGTAGGTAATTTTATAGTTTGAGCATTTATAAACTTAACTTGTGGGTTAGAGTTTTCTAAATCATAAGAAGTTAATTCCCTTGAATATTTTTGTTGTAATTCCCTCATAAATTGTTCTGCATAATTGTATGCTGCCATTTTAAATCATCTCCTTAATTTTTATTACTTATTTCCAAATGCCATAGCAAGGGCATCTTTTATATTATCTTGTGGCTTTCCATTGTCTCCACTACCACCAATTTTAAATCTTGGTGTTTCTGTTCCACTTGTTTTGAAACTTGGATATTTTTCTAATACTTTATCTATTGCTTTATCTATAGTTAAAGTATCATTAGTCATACTTCTAGCTAGTGTTATTACATCATCTACAGAGTCAGCTAATACACCTTTAGATAAGCATGATACTTTTGCTTCTAGTGTACTAACTTTATCTTCTGCATCTTTTCTAGCTTTAGTTTCAGCTTCTAACTTTTCATCTTTCTTTTGAGCTTCTGTCTTTTGATTTTCTTGCCATTCTTTAAACTTTGTAAGCTCTTCATCACTTGGCAAATCCTTTTTAGCATCATTTAATAATGCATCTAGTTCTTCTTGCGTATAAGTTTTAACTTCTTCACCGCCACCATCTGAACCATTATCACCAGGATCTTGTTCATTCCCTTCATCACCTTCTCCTGCAAGTAACTGCAGGTTCATTTTGATAACATTATCTAAATCACCTATTAGCATTTCATGCCCTCCTTTATATTTTTATATACATAGTTTTTGGCCATAAGTATATTTTGGGCATAATAAAAGCACCTACTATTTAAATTAATTAGCAAGTGCTTTTATGATTGATAACTTATTTTTTCTTTTATGTCATTATTTTTTATTGCTTTTTGTAATTTTGATATAGCTCTTAAAGTCCCTATTTTTCCTATTTTAGATTCTTTTAAGATTTCATATTTACTAGGATCTTTTAACGATAATTTTATTTGTCCATCTAAATCATCTTCATCTTTTCCATATAAATAAACTACATATTCACTTGTTTTACTTAGTAATTTCATCAAGACAATCATCTTCGCCAAACTCTCCTTTTTCTTTTAACAGATACCCATACCAATCATACTTTTTAGTTGTTATGTCATGAGCATCTTTATTAGTTAAATTATACCTTTTCTCTAATCCACTTTCAAGATATTCATGTTTTAGTAGTAAAATGTCCCTATCTTCATAATTACCATTTATTAACCTTTGCCATGCTACAGCCATATCGTAGTCTGCATCTAATAGTCCTAATGTACCATCAAATCGTATATGTTTATTATTAAATACATGATTTTTTATTGTATCTATTTTTTTCATACTAAAACCTGTGTTTTTAGATATCTTTTCTATATCTGAATTATCTAACCTTACTTTTTCATAATACGTATCAGCCTCAGATTCTCTTCTTAGCATCCATTCAATATCACCTTTGGTATACTTTCCACCTGTTTGCTTTATGCCATATATTTTCTCTTTTTGCCTATTTCGTCTTAAATAAGGATGCTCTTCTAAATGAGTTTTTAATTGCATTGAATACTCTAGCAATTTATTACTAGCAAATTCTCTATTTGCTTCATCTTGAGAACCTATAGAAATTCTTTTCCATTTTCTTATATATCTTTCTAATCTTCTTTGTTCCTGCTCTGCCTTATATCTTTCTAAAGCTTTTTTTTCATCTGGAACGGTGGGAAGATTAGTTATACCTGGAAAGTAAGTTGTTAATGTATGCCTGCAGTTTACATGCAAAAGGCCCGCATCTATTGCTTCACTTAACAATTTATACTTTCCTTTATTCTCCTGTAAATACTCTTCAGTTGGATTACTAAATACATCATCAATTAGTATTTCACCTTGCCATGCTGCACACATAGGGCAAGTATTAGCATGAGCTGATACAACTACAGTATATATACCATACTCATCTCTCTTTTTACCTTCACCAAGTAATGTAGCTCTATGGCTTGCAGTTCTTAAGCACATCTCAACATATGATGCTATATTCACCTGCTTACCATCTTTATAAGTAATACTATTTATACCCGTATTTAAGAAATCCTTTGTAGCCATATCTATTGCTTGATTTAAAGATACTGCTCCTGATTGCAAATATACATGAGTTTTATATATAGTCTGTCTATATACATCATCCATCTTTCTTAATATAGTTGCATTAGCCTTCTTTATATCATTATTTACACTTTCCTGTAATGCCTTTAACTTCTTGTCATTCATATTGAAGAATTGATTTTCTTTAGGCTCATTAATATATCCTTTTTCAGATATATATTCAGGAAATTCAATAGATAAGTTTTTAACTACATTTGGACTAATCTTTTTAGTATGATTTTTAAAGTCCTGAACCTTATTTTTAGGCTTATTTTTAATAAATAAAGATTTTAATTTATTAATTACATTAGATATTCTATTTAATCCTTTATTGTAATTAGATTCTAATTCTTTATTTACATCTTCTTCAATAGAATCTATATGATTATTCAATATTAACTTATTTTCTTGCCTATATTTATTCAATGATCTTAACTTGCTTCTCTGCCATTGTTCCCACTTAAACCCTTCTTTATCTTCTTCACTTTCATGATATTTAAGATTTCTATGCATGGAGGATATAAGATCTAGTTCCATTTTTTCAAATATAGCTCTGATATCATACTTACTACTCATCTATATCTACATCCAAATTATCTAAATTATCCTCATCCTCACCTGCAGTTGAAGGTTCATCTGTTGTATACATTCCAGACTCTTCTTTTATTCTTGCTATTTCAAGAGCCTTTTCTTCTTCTGTCATTGTATCTCCATATAATTCATCAATACATTTTTGTAATGACATTATACCTAATGTTTTAGCCTTTCCTACAGTTTCAACCACTGAATCAAAGCTTGGTGTAGAGTATTCACCAAAAGATATAGATACTTCATATTCACCTGCAGACTTATTATTCAATACATCATAAGTTTTTAGTATTATATTTACTAATTCTGGTATAACTTCTGTTAGAGTGTCTATCATTTTATTTCTAGTATATAAAGTAGTCTTTTCTTTTTCTCTTTGTGCTTCTGCATTATCTGTCTTTTTCAAGTCAATTCCTAGAGTACTTGGAGATATAATTCCTTGTAAGCACATATCTATTGCATTTGAATAGCTTTCTACGTATGCTTCATATTTTATATCTGCTTGTGTCATATCAATTTGTTTTTTAGCATCTTCACTTGCATTTGAAGAAGTAGCAATAAAGCTATTATCAAAAGGATTTGGTTTTAATATCTCGCCTGTATTAGGGTTTACTGGTAATAAATCCTCTGGAATATATCTTTGAACTCTTCCGGCTCTTATTGCATCTATCCACTGTGATATTACTTCATCTAATGCATCAAAAGAATCACTCTTATTATCTATAATACTTTTTCCTCTACCTTCCCATTTTGATGACTTGAAAAACATTAATGGTATGGCCATAATGAACTTATCTTTATATTCTACATCTTCAAGCTCTTTAGTTTCATCCAATGTATCTAATGAAACCTCATTGTCTCTACCATCAAGTAACTTATATTTTATATATCCTAGTCCATACATTTCTACCAAAGTATACTTCTTACTTTTCTTTGTATAGTTAGTCTTAAAATGTAGTTCACTTAATCTACCCCTATTATGTATATATTCAACTCTGTCACCATCAAAGAATTCTATAATTGGGTATTTACTAATATCTGTATCTATAGATAATTTAAATGCACCATCACCACTTACTAGAGCTTTCTGTATAGAATCTGATAATATTTCATTGAACTTATTATCTTCCGATATATCTTTCCAAATAGAATTTAATGTTTCACTATCTTCAACTTGAATTTGATCTATATCAGAAACTACTATATCAGTTAACTTATCTATTAACATGCCCGGTAGTCCACTGTGAATTTTTCTTATACTTAAATTCTCACTCGGTGTAGCACACCAAAACCTAGATTGATTGACTGGATCACTACTTATATTTTTAAAAAATTGTTCTATCTCGTATGCCTCTCCTCTATACCAAAGCTTGTTCCTAATTAGATTAGTTTCATATGTATATGCTTCTTGTATTGTAATAGAGCCTTGCATAGCAGGTTGAACATTTAAAAACTTAATTGCTACTTTAGTTAACATACTTTTAAACCACCCCACTTTCTCACTCTCCTTTATAGTCATGTATATGATGTCTAAAAGGTATCCAAGCATATTGAGATGCATTTATAGTATGATCATTTGCATCTTCAGGCTCATATTTATCTTCTTTCCAAGAATAAACTTCATGTTCCATAATATGATTTACACAAGTATCTACAATTTCATAGTATACAGAACCAGTTTCATAATTAAGCCATCCTAACTGTAAATGTATTCTGTCTATTATAGTAACTTTCTTATATGAGTTGTTAATAGTATAAACATTTGGATTAGCTCTCTTATATTTCTTAAGTTCTGTTATAGTTGCTTGATCTGCACAATCTACAAATACATTTCTTGCAAGACCCCATTCTTTTCTATTTCTTTCTAAGAACGTAAAAAATCTAGGTGCTATGTCTGAAGGAGCAAGTGGTACACTTAAATTTGTATTATTGTATACTTCTTCATTTAAGATAACTACTTTCCCTTTATCTGTTATTCCTAAAAATATCATTGCAAATGTATCTGGACTATTAGCACTATATGAAGTATCTAATCCTGCAGAATAATACTTAAATTTATATTCTTTAGCTTTGGCTTTACTAGTAACATGGTGTTTTCTCTCAAAATTACTAAATATAAGTCCTGTTGCTCTTCCTCTTAGGCCAAGAATTTTATTCTTATATAACTTAGTGCCTTTTGGAGCACTCATCTTTTTCTTTTTTATATCTTCTTCACTTAATGATGCATTATCATAAAATGAAAAAAACCAATATGTCCAGCCTTCCTTTTCTTCGCTAGTCAATTGGTTTAATATTTCTTTTGGTACATCTTGTTTATATTTTTCAAGTGGCCTACTACAGTTTATAAACTCTTTATATACTGGGAGATTAGGATCATCAGGGTTAAGTGTTGCCATAAGATAATCATTTCTAGTACATATCTCTCTTACAAAATCTATACTCGCAGTATTTACCTCATCTATAAATACGCATCCAAACTGAGAACCTAGAGCCATTTTCCACTTATCTACATTATCATAACCTAGAATATATATTACTTTAGTTCCATTAGGTGTATTAAATAAAATATGTGGCAATTTATTATCTTTATCTCCATTACCTTTGTACTGGACTAATTCTCCAAATATATCTATTACACCAAATTCTTTATTGATTATATTCTTTTCAGCTACCCCTGTAGTTTTAGCTGATATAACATGTTGCCTTCTATTTGATTCAGCAACCTTTAACATAAATTTTAGTATACCTACTGTAGTTTTACCTGCTGCTGTAGTACCTTCTAAAAGTTCTGCATGAGCTTCATGCTTTAAAAAATCTTTATATTTCTCTGATAATTTATATTCATTTTCCATTAGTTCACCATCATATCTCTAACTATTCCCTAAATAGTGTTTTTCGAACTAGTTGCCTTATCAATTTATGAAAGTTAGTGTTTTCAATAGTTTCAAAAATTATATTAATATACATCTTCATGTTACTTTTAAAATTTAAATTATTAAAGTCTCTCCTAATTCTATACATTTAAACTATATAACTTACTAACTTTATTTTTTTAATCAAATTAATAAAATTAAATATTATTACTTAACTTTATTAATTCGGTATTATTTATTATAAGTACCTAATACATTACGTTCTATTCTATCCTCAACTCTTCTATTCATATACATTAATGCTATTTCTATATGTTCTAAAGCCTTAGAATTATATTCACTAGCAAATGGTCCAGCCTGAAAACATTGTAATCTATGCCTTACTATCTCTAATAAATCTGCATCTATAACTCCATGTATTGAGTTTTCTTCTTTCCTAGCACCACATTGTAATTGAATTTCAGACATAGGTTGATAAGTTGTTATTAATCGTACTTCTTCCTCACCTTTAGGTACTATTGCATATCTATGATTAGCTCCTCCTGGTCCTACTTCATCTATTGCATATACATCATTTAACTTTTCTCTTTTTTGAATTGTAGTTAATTTTTTCATTTGTTTTACTCCTATTTACAAATAATCCTTGTAATCTAGAACTATTATTTTTTTATTTCAGCTAGTATGCTCTCTAACTTAGAAATAGATTTATTATTATTGTCTTTAACTCCTAGTTTAGACTTTAATACTTCTATTCTTAGTTTCTGTTCCTCTGTAACTAAATCCCAATTAGCATGGATCATCTTATCATACTTCTCTATCATCTTGGCCAAAGTATCCATAGCTTTAGATTGAGCAGTAATATTATTATTTTCTTTGTCCCATGCGAATTGAATCTCATACTCTTCAGTATAGTTATTACCTTCTGATACTTTTTTAAGCTCTTTTGTAATATCCTTTTTGTTCTTTACATGAGATATCTTTTGCATACGAATAATTCTGGCCTCTTGTAGCAATATACTTCTCCATAGCTTATCTACTGGAGATTCTTCTTCTAGTTCTCCCATAAGATTTAATACATCTGTTGGAAGCATTCTCTTTAAGTTCTTCTTAGTGTACCTATCTTCACTTGTATATAAGCCATGTTTATAGTTATGAACATTCCCTGGTGAGCCTTTACTACCTTTTGCATTTTGATTTCCTTTAGGTGCTCCTGCTCTAGTATCTTCTCTAAGTTGTTCATCCCACTTATCACTACTTTTCCAGTTTCTGATGTTATTAACATTCTCGCCTATTAATTCAGAAATCTTCTTAGGAGATATTTCACCGTTATGATCCTTGTATATCTCATATGCTTTATCTCTATTTGGATTTCTACTTCTTGCCATATTAATTACTCCATTAAAAAAAGGACTCTACAGCCCTTCTTATTCATTATTTAATAATTTTATATATTTATATATTGTTGTTCTACTCATATTGCATAGTCTTGAAAACTCTGATATGTTTATATTCTTGTTTATATAACTTGGATAA
The DNA here is from genome assembly GCF_000808015.1 of Terrisporobacter othiniensis. GTDB lineage: Bacteria > Bacillota > Clostridia > Peptostreptococcales > Peptostreptococcaceae > Terrisporobacter > Terrisporobacter muris. The sequence goes on from NZ_JWHR01000121.1 coordinate 43,360, forward strand.
TGCTTTAAAAATATACCTGGTATGTTTTCACTTGTTACTTTAGGTCTACCTACAATTTTTCCTTTAGCCTTTGCATGTGCCATTCCTGATTTAACTCTTTGACTTATCATGTTTCTTTCCATTTCTGAAAAAACACCCATCATCTTTAACATACCTTCTGTCATTGGATCTAATTGTCCTTTAGTACAATCAACAATAAATGCACCTATAACAAGTTTTAGATGCTTTTGCTGCACTAATTCTATTATTTCACAAAGTTGTTTTGTACTTCTAGTTATACGAGATACCTCTGTTGTAACTATTGTGTCACCTTGTTTAATAGTATTAAGCAGTTTATTTAATTCTACTCTATCTGTTTTAGTACCACTTTCATATTCCAAGTATATATTTTCTTTACTTGCTCCAAGTTCTTTAAGTTCTCTTATTTGTCTTGTAATATCTTGTTTAGTTTCATCTGTAGAACATCTAGCATAACCATAAACAATATTGTTCATTTTATTATTACCCCTTTTCGTATACATTTTATAGTTAGACTATAATATAAAATATTAAAGTTGTCAACGAAAAGGTATATTTAATTTCGTGAACACTTTTAAAGTATTTTTTATTGAAATACCTATATCCAATATATGAATTTATGCTTTTTCAAACTGTTCACGAAAACAATTGTTTTTTTGAACACTTATTTTTTATATGCATTAACTCTTGGCCCTAATATTGATTAACAAACGCAAATCTTATTCAAGCTATTGAAATCAAGCCATTTATATATAATAATTGTTTGAACTTGACCTCTAGCGTTTGTTTCAATTATTTTTAGAATTCTATACTTATTACTAAAAATAGACTGTATCCTTTGATATTACTTATTTTCATATACTTTTTTTATGTATTTTCATATGCTCAATAACTATATAGATTAAACATATATTTTTTTAATGCATATATATAGAAGAAACTTTTATTTTTTACCCTAAATACTTAGGTACTCTTTTTTTGAACATATCAAGGCTAAAAAAAATTAGAAGTCTAGAAGATCATCAAATAACGAAGCATCTTCTCTCATCTCTTCATCATACAATCCTATGTATTCTTTTGTTGTTTCTACACTCTTATGACCTAATCTTTGCCTTACTCTTTCTATGTTTCCAGTTCTATCATAAATTCTTCTAGCATAAGTTTTTCTTAAACTATGTCCTGTTATTGCATTTAAACCTAATGTTTTGGCAACTTCTCTAAGAATTCTGCTAAATGACTGACTGCTTATATGTTTACCTTTTTTAGATTCAAATGCATATTGAGATTTACGCTTACCTTTAACATATTCTGTTAAGGCTGTACTTAATGATGAACTTATTATAGCTTTCCTTTTTTTAGGAGGTTTTCTTTTAGAGTTCGGATTCTTTTTTATATATGTAAGCCAACTTTTATATTGTTTTTTCTCTTGTATTTCGAAATATCCAAGTTCCAAAGCTTCTTTTATTTCTCCTATAGTTAGATCTACTACATCTTGCATTCTATAACCAGTGCCTATACCAATCATATATAGCATCATATTTCGCTTTTCAAAATCTTTACTCTTCTCTTCCAATCGATATGCAAATCGTTTGATATAATTTTCAGGAATAGGCTTGGCTGGAACTTTTTTATCTTGTTTATCTATAATTTCATCTAAATACAATTCTTCATTCATACCATGTCATATCACCCCAATACAAATTGATTTACTAAATTAAAAAATGCAATAAAAAAGAGCATTAATTAAACTTAATGCTCTTTTTATTTATAATCCAAAATAGTTTAGGAGGTATCGTTTTAAAAATGACCTTTAACATATCTATATATTAAATTTTCAAGGTTCTAAGAATGTATACTCATATACAGAGTATTTTTCACATCCTGTCACAATATCATATTAACATGTTTTTCATAACATCAGTATTACATCTTTATTACTCTTTCATTACATTTTTATTACACATTCATAACATTTAAGTTATATCAATGTTTCCATACTTATAATTAACCATCTTTTTTATTGCTGAATCATGCCATCTTTTCACAGTTACATTTGAATAATGCATATCTTCTCCTATTTTTTCATAAGATACTCTTTTATTTTCATAATCTAAATATCTTCTGTTTATAACTTCATGCTCATTATCATCTAATACTTCTAAATATGCTTTATATTCATTTAATTTATAAATAGTATAATCAATATTACTTTCTAGTGTATTAGCTCTTGTTTCATCTCTTGCAAGTATATCCTCTATAGTTATAGTTGCATTGCTTTTAGATCCTAGACTAAATCCACCACTTTTATATGCACTCATTTTATTTTCAATAACATACAATTCCATTTTCCATGCAGCCATTGATTTCAAGTTTTTTCTTAACTTTATAAGATCTTTTCGAACTTTATCAAAGCGTATTTTACCTATATTTTCTTTATTATCTTGCTTCATATTTTATCACCTTTATTATTTTAATTCTATTTTTAACTCTGCTCTGCTCGGAATGCAATCATATCCTGTGCATATATTTATTAAGTCACATTCATTACACATTTTCATTTTTGAACATGTCTCTTTCATTATTTTTGTAATGTTAAAATATTCATAGCTAACTTCTTTGCCATTAACAATAAATTTGAACATATTATTCACCTCTTCTTAAATGAAAATCATTTGATAATTCAGTTATAAAACTATATAATAACTTAACCCTATATTTGCTTGTTTTACCTACAAATTATTTATATACTTAACTTCTCTTTTGTTCATATCATTTAGATACTCTTCAAGTTTTTTCTTACTCAATTTCATTTTTTTAACTGGATACTCTCTTCTTGAAGTTCCATCGAGCTCCGTTTTAGTTTCATATATACTTTTTGCTTTAGCATATTTTTTTCTTGCCATAATTCTTTCCCCCCCTATTAAATAAAAATTATATTTCATCATCTAAAATGGTATCTCATCATCATCTATAGCTTGAAACTCTTGTGGTACTTCAGTTTGTGGTTTATTCTTATTACTATCTAATGCTTGTACACTTTTAGCACTTACTTTTGTAAAAGTTCTATTTTCATCATCTTTTATATATCTATCAATCCTAATAGATCCCTTAATAGCTACCAATCTACCTTTAGTTATATAATTCATAACAAAATCTGCAACTTTTCCCATAACCTCAACTGGTATAAAATCAGCCTGTACATTTCCTTCTTTATCCTTATAATCTCTATTTACAGCTAGTGTAAATGTCGCTACAGGTGTTCCTGTATTAGGTAAATATCTTAATTCAGGGTCTCTTGTCAATCTTCCTATAAGTATAATTTCATTCATATTATTTCCTTCTTTTCTGCTCCTCTACTATGTATTTATCAAGCTCTTGACTTAACTCTAGAGCTTTCTTTGTTAAGCCATTTCTTATGTATTCTTCTTCTAATAATTCCTTTAATCTATCCAAGGTCTATACCTCCCTTGAATAATTTTTCAGCTGCTAAGTGAAAAGCTTCTTGCTCTGTTATCTCTATACCGTCTTTCTTTATCTCAATGAACAACAATTTTATTAAACTAGCTTTTTCTAAAATTGTTAAACTGTCTATTATATCTTTGTTGCTTATCATATTTTTCTTTTAAACCTCCGCCCATTACTTCTTGAAAATATAATCTGTCTCCTGCGAACCAATGTTGCTTTATTCCTTTAGAACCATCTCTATTTTTTGCTACTATTAAATCTACAAGTATACAACTTCTCTCTTTAGCAGCTTTTACAGATTCAACATTCAGTCCATTCTCTTCACAAGCATCTTCTAAATCTGCGCCCACTGGTTCATGTATGTAAATTACATTATTACTATCATGATAAATTGCTTTAGAATCTCTCATTGGTCTTTCTCCCCAAGGCCTTGAGTCTTTCATTTCATCATTTAACTGAGATAGTTGAATAATTGGTATTTTAAAATCTAACGTCATATTCTTAATTTCTCTACTAAGTGTTGCAACTTCCCTCTCCCTGCTACCTTCATTTTTTTCTACTGTCAAAAGTTGCAAATAATCTATTATCACAACATCAGGCTTAACTTGTCTTATTCTTGTTTTAATCTTGCTAATTCTGTCTACATTATCATTTATAAATAAATTATTATTATCAGTTAATACTCCTATAGCTTTGATAATCTGTTCTAGTTGTTCCTCAGTAAAAACTTTATTTTTTATAGTTTTAGAATCTATTCCAGTAAGAGAGACTATGTTTCTTACAAACATCTGGACATCCGACATTTCTCTTGATATAAGTAAAACTTTTTTATTTTGTTTTAAACAACTTCTAAGTATTTGAAGTGCTAAAGCAGTTTTTCCAACTCCTGATTTAGCAGCTATAGTTGTAAGTTCTCCCTTATATAGTCCACCTATCATTTCATCCAGGAACTTTACACCAAAACTAATCTTTTCATCTGTTTTATTTTCTATATAATCTAAGAATTTTGTTGCAATATTCATCACATCATCTTCAACAGTTGAATTATTATTAACTATCTTCTTAGCATTAACTTCAAAATTATATATAAGTTGCTCTAGATCATCATCTTTTCTAATTGCCTCTATAAGCTTGTAAGATTGATTTACAATTTTTCTTTTTCTTGCTTTGCCCCTTAGTATGGAAATATGATTTTCTATACTGTACGGGCTAGATAATACTGTTAAATTAGAAATATAACTCATTGAAATATCATTGTCTTTTATTTTTTCACTTAAAGTAACTAAATCTAGCATTTTATTATTGCATAAATTCTTGATTTCTTTAAAAATTATTTTGTGACCTTCAACAGAAAAATCACTTTCATTTAATAAATCTAAGTGTTGAAGAGTATTGTTGTCTACTAGGAAAGAACCGAGTACACTTTTCTCTATCTCTATTGCATCTAAACTCATTTAAATCCCCCTAAATACTTATATTGTTTCAAAATTTATATTTGGATAAAAATCTATCTCCTCTTTAGTTGTTTTTTCTTGTTTAAATTTAACTCTTTGATTTAAATAATTTTCAAACTTAGTTCCGAATAAAGTTTCTGGTCTAAGATATTTTTCATATTCAGTTCCTTGCCACTCTGAAACCTTATTTTCTATTACCTTATAAAAGTCTTCTAATGTGAATCCATCTTCTACTCTTGCTCTAATTAGTGATTGAGTTTTCTTAGTAGTTGATTTATAAGATGTATTAGCTAAATTGTTTAATTTTTCTATAACAAGACTATATATATTATTATTTAGTTTAAGTTTATTATTTAATAGTTTCGGATTTTCCGGAATAGGATTTTTTCCGATTTCGGTTTTATCCGATTTCGGATTTTCCGTAACCCGGTTAATTTCTCTACTTTCATTTACTTCTATAGGCATTTCATAGACCTCATAATCATAACCACCTTTAAACTTACCTGTTTTTTCATCTTTTGAAGGAGTTCTTTTTATATATCCTAGGGCAATAAGTTCATTAACTGCTGTTGTGGTTGAATCTCTACCGTCTTTACTTCTATTCTTTAAATCTTCTATATAAATTTGCCAATCATCTGGAAGGCTTAACAAATAAGAATGTAAACCTTTAGCCTTCCATGATAATTTTTCATCACATAAGCATGTTTTATTTAGCATCACATAAGGATTACTTTTGTCTTTTATTACTCTTACGATTGCCATTCCTACTCTCCTTTGACTTCTACTATTTTTATCTAAAACTCAAAATATTTAGTTATTTTGAGTTATGTAAGGATTTTTATTTTGATAATATTCTTCTATAGCTTGTTGCTTACTCTCTTCATAACTATTACCTAACCCCTCTAAATCTAATATTCTTTGATATACAGGAATAGCTATATCTAATACTTCTTCTGGATACATTTTTCTAAATTGATTTACGTAAAATCCTGCAAGTATATCTCTAATTTTATTCATATCTTTAGGATCATCTGGAAAATGTTCTGTAATCGTTACATCCATTTTTCCCATTTTCGTTTTTGTAACTTTTTTCATTTCCCCCACCTCATTATATTTTTTATGAAGTTAAAATACAGACTCATTAACTTGTCACTTCTACTGTCTATTAATTAACTTTAAAAATTCAAGTATAGTCATATTAGGAAATAAGCTACTTATAAATTTCAATTGTTCAGCTGTCATCTTTATACTCATTTATCTATCCCCCTATATTATTTTATGATTTAAAAATTTTGTCCTATTACTACTCTTCTTTTAATAATTCTTCTATGCTTGTCCCAAAGTATTTAGCAAGTTTATATACTATTGAAACTGTTGGATTAACTTGTTTTCCGTTAAAAATATTATTTATATATGTTTCTAATATTCCAGTTGCTTTTGAAACTCTGTATCTAGAAACTTTTCTTTCTTCAGATAATTGTATTAATTTATTTTTATTTATCATTTTTTCCATCCTCTTTATTTGCTCCTTAATGAAGTTGTATAATATGTTTATTATTACGAAAGGAGATCATTTATGGAAACTAAAAAACTAATAGAAATTTTAGTTAAATACCTAAAAAAAGCTTTATATTCTTCTAGGGAATTCCACACGTTAATATTTGATGATAATGAAAATACATATAAAGTAAATTCTGCTATAGCACATTTAAATCAAGCACATACTTATATCCATATAGCAAATTCTTTATATATTCAGCATTCTGAACCTGGCGAGTGTTCAGAATTTGAAACAGCAATACATCAATTTGATGTTTTTAATAAAGAGTTCTTATCATCTTATTCTACAAATCACAGCCTTCAATGGACTGATATTGAATTCCGTAAGTTTGAAGAAGATTGTAATAACTTTTTAGAAATCTTTAAATTTTAATCATATTAACAACTAATCTTTTATAGGTTAGTTGTTTTCTTTTAGAATCAACTCTTTTTTTATTCCTTTTATAGCTATCTCTAAAGACTTTTCTGCTACTGCATAACAAGTATTGTTTCTAGTTTTATATAGGCTAATATACTTTCACCTATTCTCTGAGCTTCTTTATGCTCTTTCTCACTTAATATACATTCTACTAATATTTTATTTTCTTCCACTCTATATCCTCCTAATCCTTACTCTCTATATACAAATCTGTTCTTCCATTTCTTCAAGTAATCTTTTTATTATGTAATCTTGACCTTTTCCAGTAACCCTAGTGGTTCTATGAGTAAATGTACCTCTTGAACCTCTCGATATACTTTCACTTACTTCAAATAAACCTCTTTCTACTGCTCTTTGACTTGGCTCTGTTTTTCCTTTTAATATAAGTCCCCAGGCTCTTAACTTATCCCATAATCTTCTTTCACCTATTATGAAATTTTCCTTAGATATAACTTTGGCTAATTCTCTTACTAAAATAGTATTTTTTGATTGAGCTATTTGGTTTAAATATCTATCCTTTGACTCTACTTCATAAGACAAATACTGTACTTGCTTTTCTTTTTGAGCAAGTAGTGCATCTTTTTCCTCAATAGTCCTTTGTGAAATCATCAATGCTTTTGCCATTATTGTTTTTTCATCATCTTCTTGACTTATCGGTATATATCCACCAGTTCTTCTTATTTGCGGTAAAACTTCACTTGTAACCCAACGTTTGAATTTTTTCGCATTTGGTAGTTTACTTGATAGTATCAAGCTATAAAGTCCACTTTCATTTATAACTGTCATATCTTGCTTACCTTTAAGGGTGTCACATTTCGTTACCCCCTTATCTTCACTATCTATATGATCTATTAATGCTTTTCTAGTATTTGAGTAACCTAATACTGTGGCTACATCTTTTCCTACAAACCAAGGTTCGTTGTCAATGTTTAATGTTCTTATTTCTCCAAACTCTTGATTATTAAATACTGATAATGTATTTTGATTATTTTCTATTGTTTTGTAACTTTCATATAAACTACTTTGCATTTCTATCCCTCCTCATCAAAGAACATTTTGTTCTTTTAATTTCCAAAAAAAATTTCATCTAAAGTTGCATCTAATATTACAGCTATTTTTTTGGCTAAAAATATGCCAGGGTTTCTTTTTCCTCTTTCTATCATTGATATATAATCTTTTGTAACCCCAGTCTTTTCAGCTAATTCTAATTGCGTTATATTCTTCTTAGTTCTATATAACTTTAGGTTGCTCTTGAACATCTGTCGCCTCCTTTTTAGAACTATTTGTTCTGTTTATATTTATAATAATATAGAACCATTTGTTCTTTGTCAACACTTTTTAGGAACTTTTTATTCTTTTTTATTTTATTAGTTTCTCTTTATCGAACAATATGTTATATTTAACTTGTAAAAAAGAACAATTTGTGTACTTTATGAGGAGGTAAAATATGTTTGGAGATAGATTAAAATTATTAAGAAAAAATGGTAACTATACACAAAAAGAACTTGGAGAAAAATTAAATGTATCTGGTAGGGTTATTGGATACTATGAGTCAAATGAGAGATTTCCAGATAAAGAAACTCTTACAAGACTAGCTGATTTTTTTGAGGTATCTGTCGATTATCTTCTTGGTAGAACTGATATAAGAAACAATATTAAAGATAATAAAATTGATATAAATAAAAATGAAAAAGATAATGACATAGAAAAGATTATAGATGAACTAATGGAACAAAAAGGTCTTATGTTATGTGGTGAGCCTATGAGTGAAGAAGATATGTTTTTACTTAGAAACTCTATAAGAAGTACAATTGAACTGGCTAAGACAATGAAGAGTAATAAGAAGTAAATAGGTGATTATTGTGGGAAGAATTAAGGGAATAGTTATTAACTTAATAAAAAAATATAACACATCAAATGTATATGAACTCTGCGACCATTTAAATATAACTATAAAAAGAGATAAATTAGGAAGTATAAAAGGGTACTTTTTAAATGTTTATAATGATATGTTTATTATTTTAAATGAAAATATTAAAGAATGGGAAGAGCCTATAGTCATTGCACATGAACTTGGGCATATTCTACTACATAAGCATTCTAATATCTGTTTCTTAAAAAATTATACATTTTGTATTACAGATAAATATGAGAATGAAGCAAATGAATTTGCTGCTCATCTATTAATAGACGATAAAGATCTAGATACTTTTTCTTCTGGCTATGAATACGTAACTATAGAACAATTAAGCAAACACTTTTGTGTTCCTCAAGAATTTATTATGTATAAGATGAGAGAGTTGTTTTAGTAAATACTTAATTACTTATACATCAAACAATAAAATTAAAAAGAGAAGGATAAATCCCTCTCTTTAATATCTGTTAATTAGACTTGGTAGGACGGCGTATCCTGTCATCTCTGGTTACTATCTATAAAATAGCTCGTTGGTTGCGATTTCCAACTTCAAATCTAATCACTAGATTTTATATATTTAAATTATATCACATACATATTATAAAAAAAGAATCAAACATATAAATTTTATATGTTTCAACTTGAATATGATATAATACATATGTCAAATATAATAGGATTTAAATTTAAATATATTATTGTATATTAACTAAATAGTATTATATAATATAAATTAATTTTTATATTATATGGGGAGGTAAAAATGCTTTTAAAAATAAAAAACTTTGCTAAAATACAGAATGCAGAAGTGAAAATAGATGGCATAACTGTTATTGCAGGTGAAAATAATACAGGTAAAAGCACAATAGGAAAAATATTGTATTCTATGTATGCTAGTTATTACAATATTGAAGAAAAAATTTATTCAGAAAAAAAAGATCTTATAATATCTAAGCTATTCAAATATGTTGTTAATTTGGATGAAGATCTTAATAGTTTAAATAATAATATAACTTTATGTAGATCTATTGCTGAAAAAATAATAAATAATTATGAAAATATATCTAATATTAATAAATTTGTTTCTGATCTTATGTCTAAAGATTTTAAAATAAATTTAGATGACTCAGATTTTGATAAAATAATCCTTGATATACAAGAAGTGTTAGATATAAAAAATGATATCGTTGAGTTTACTATAGTTGAAGATATTTTTAATTCTGAATTTAATTCTCAGATTAATCATACAAACTTTAAGGATAAAAAAGCTACTGTAGAATTAAATATAAAAGATAAATCTTTATATTTTGTATTTAAAAATAATGAAATTGAAAACATTAAAAGAACAATAAACTTATTTGTGAACCCTATTTATATTGATAATCCTTTTATGTTAGATGAATTATCTAATAAAAAAATAAATCCTTTTAAAGCCGTTCATCATAAAGAAGATTTTTCTAATAAATTAGAAAACCGTAATTCAAATAATAATTTGATAAACCAAACATTAACTAAATCAAGGCTTTCTAAAATTATTAGTAAGTTAAATAGCGTTACAAATGGATCTTTTTCTGATATAGATGGTGAATTAAAATTTAATATTACAGGATTAAATGAACCTTTAAGTCTTACAAATTTATCAAATGGTTTAAAAACTTTTGTTATAATAAAAAGATTACTGGAAAATGGTTATTTGGAAGAAAATGGACTTTTAATACTTGATGAGCCTGAAATACACTTACATCCAGATTGGCAACTTATTTTAGCTGAAATAATTGTTTTATTAAATGAAGAATTTAGCATCAATATTATTGTAAATACACATAGTCCGTATTTTTTAAATGCAATTGAAGTATTTTCAACTAAGTATAAAGTATCAAATAAGTGTAATTACTATTTAGCAGAATTAGACAAAGATGATAATACTGTTTCTCATATAGCTGATGTTACAAATGAAACTAGTTATATTTATGATAAACTAGCTTCTCCATTACAAAAATTAGAGAAATTATTTTATGAAATTGGTGAAAATAATGAGTTCTAATTATTTAATAAGTTCTGGATGTCAATTTAGAGAAACTTTATCTGAAACTTCTAAAGATACTGCTAATAATGAATATATGACTAACTCTAATATGAATGTTATCAACTTTGATAGCTACAAAGAATTTTATATAAACAAATTAAATTTACCTATAATTTATGATTCTAGAAATACCCCTCAAAAAAGAGGTATTAAATCTAATGATGCATTATTTATTAATAATGATGAAATTTATTTTATAGAATTTAAAAATGGTTCAATCAATGATTCTAATAATGGCCCATTTAGTTTACATACTAAGTTATATGATAGTTTACTTATTCTATTAGATACGATAGATGAAAATATTTCATTTTCAAGAAAAAATATTAAATATATATTAGTATTCAATGAAACTAAAAAACATAAAGCAAAATCTTTTCGTAGTAACTCTTTGAACGCAATTTCTAGTAGATTAGCTGATTTATCCAATAAAGAGATTATTCATTTTGATTTACATAAATTTAAAGATATATATTTAAATGAAGTACATACATATACAAAATCTCAATTTGAAAGGAATTTTGTAAGAAGATTCCAAAATATAGATATGTTTAATCAGTTAGCTGTAGAAGTATAAGATATCAATTTATATTTACTATTTTATACTCATTCAAACACTATTTTAAATAATTTATATCTAAATCACTACTTTTAATTATTTAAAGTAGTGATTTTTATTTTATAAAGTATAACTTTTATTTTAACTATATTTTATAAATGATATAATTATCTTGAAAGGTGGTTTTATAATGATTGCTGCAATATACTCAAGAAAAAGTAAATTCACTGGAAAAGGTGAGTCAATAGAAAATCAAATTCAACTTTGTATGGACTATGCTAAAAATATAGGCATTACTGAATTTTTAGTATATGAAGATGAAGGTTTTAGTGGAGGATCTACAGATAGACCTAAGTTTCAAGATATGTTAGCTGATGCTAAAGATAAGAAGTTCGATTGTTTAATCTGTTATAGATTAGATAGAATTTCAAGAAATGTATCTGACTTCTCTGCTCTTATAGAAGAGTTAAATAAATTAGGTGTATCTTTTATATCAATAAAAGAACAGTTTGACACGTCTACTCCAATGGGACGTGCTATGATGTATATTTCTTCTGTCTTTGCACAATTAGAAAGAGAAACTATAGCTGAACGTGTCAAAGATAATATGTATGAATTAGCACGTACAGGAAGATGGCTTGGAGGAAATACTCCTACTGGATTTACATCAGAAAAAATAACTTATTTTGATGAAAGTATGAACCAAAGGTCAATGTGGAAGTTAAAGGTTGATAAAGAAGAAATGAAGTTAGTAGAACTTATATACTCTAAATATGAGGAATTAAAGTCACTATCTCAAGTTGAAAAATACTTCTTATCTTCTAATCATAAAGGTAAAAATAATGGTAATTTAGATAAATCAACACTTCAATCTATACTTAGAAATCCTTGCTATGCTAAGTCTAGTGAAGAGGTTATAAAATACTTATCAAATAATGGTATGGATGTAGTTGGTAGTCCTGATAACTCTCATGGATTTTTAACTTATGCAAAACAATCAAATACTCCTATAGTTTCAGTTGCAAAACATAAAGGAATTATAGATTCTGATAGATGGTTTTACATTCAAAAAATATTAGACTCAAACAAATCTAAAGCTCCAAGAGTAGTTTCTGGAAGTAATGTTGCTCTTTTAACTGGACTATTAAAATGTAGATGTGGAAGTACAATGAGAGTAAATTATGGATCTAAAAGAAAAGATGGTACAAGAGGTCATTATTATATATGCGCTAAGAAAAACACAAAAGGTTTAGTAGCATGTGATAATAAAAATATAAATGGTGAACAATTAGAAGAAGTAGTAATTGAACAAATAAAGAATGTAAATGAAAATAATATTTTTAATAAATTTGAAGAATCTAAAAAAGCAACATTAGAAAAAAATAAAAATATTAAATCTGAGAAAAAAATAATTAATAAGAAAATAGAAGATGCTAATTCAGCTATAGAAAATTTAGTTAAACAGCTGTCACTAAATACAGATAGTGTTGCATCTAAATATATAATCTCTGAAATTGAAAAATTAAATCAAGAACTTGAAAGTTTAAATAATAAACTTATTAAATTAGATAATTTAAGCAAGGAAATTGATTCTATTGATATAAACTTAAATATAATATCAGATGCTTTTATTAAATTTAGAAATGAATTTGATAACGCTGATTTAAATACTAAAAGATTTTTACTATCTAGTATAATCGATGAAATTATTTGGGATGGTGATACTGGTAATATAAATGTGTGTTATTTAGGTACTAAAAAAAAAGCACTAATATAGAAAATATAGCTACTGCAACTGATTCAGAGTTTTTAAAAACATTGTATTTTAGTTGTTGTAGCTTCCGTATGCCCAACATAAAATCCTGATTTTTCTCCTCCAACAAATAAGTTTTTCATATTTTCCGCTCTCATATAATTATCCCTTGGAGATACTGCCATATATCTGATTGAGTTTCCCTTTCCTCCACTATATGGATCTACTATACAAGCAGTTTCAAAACCAGATACACTTCTTAATTTTTCCAGATTGAAGAAAGGTGACATTAATTTTGCATGTGCTGTGTTAATAGTATTGCGACACTTAAACCAATACGTTTTAAATTGTATGGAGATAAAACTTATCGTTTATATAATTATAGCAAAGATGATACTCTTTCAGAAATGATAAAAAAATATAGATTAAATAATAATTTATCTTATAAAGAACTTGGTGAACTTGTAAACTGTTCCCAAGGCCATTTATGGATGATTGAACATAAAGATAGAGACTATCCTCAATCAAAGGTATTAATCAAAAAAATATTAAAATTAGTAAGAAAAGATTTTATACTATGCATAGTAGTAGGAAATATAATTAAGTTTATTTTTACATAAATTTATATTAAATATAAATGAAAAAAATATAAAAATTGGATCTTTATAGATGAAATGAGGCCTAGGTTGGTACTCTCTGTATAATTGATTACCAGTTTTATCGTGACTGACAATTATACATATAATAATGAATTATAATATCACATATTTAAAATCAATATTTTAGACTAAAACACTCAAAAAAACTAATATTCCGCATAAATAACTGGAAAATTTATGAAAAATATGATATAATTTTAAAAAAATACTCATATAGTAGTATTTTTCAAACTTCCATAAATCAAGAACCTATAAACTTGACATCTACTTATTAAGTTTAAAAATAGTTCTTGTTTAACCCCAATAAAGTGGTTAATATCCCTGTAAACCAAAATCCCTAATTTAAGTTTCAAAACCACACTATACTTAATTAAATAACTTATTTTTTATATTTTCTTTTTAAAGAAATGTTATATTTAGAAGAAGAGAAAAAATGAAAAATTTAATTAAAGAGGTTTTCAGGGAAAATTATATAAAATTAGAAATTAGAGATACAATTGTTGTTATCAAGTTTACTTTAGATTCTACACAGTTTATGTTTTTTCTTTTCTTCTTAATTTTTCTTAATTTTAATAGACATGTATTTACTAGATAGTATTATATATATATTGGCTACTCAGTCTAAATATCAAATTACAAAAACTGTATTTTTTATTTAGGCCCTTATTTCAAAAATATGTATTTCCCAGGGTATTTGTTACCCAAATAATTAATTAAAAAGTGCTAGGATAAAACTCATCCCCCTAGCACTTTTTCTTATACTTTTAATCACATGAATTTAAATTATTTATTATTTTTCTACAAATACATATTTTTTATTTAAAGATAACCATCCTTTACGATATGGAGCATACCCCCATTTTCCATTTTTAGATACTTTAGTAATTTTATACCTCACACCCTTTGGAGCTGTATGTAATATATCAACTTCAGTTGTTGGTGACTTTCTTATATTAAGCTTTCCTTTTGTAATTACATAATAAGGAACTTTATTTGTTATATACTCATTAGTTATTGGTTTATTAAATCCATTTAATCCTTTTGATTTTATAAGAGATGTATAATCTACATAACAATAGTTTTGGTCAGTACTTGAAGAAGGTATTCCATTTATTTTTTTATTTCTAAGCAGATTTGTCTCTCCTCCAAACTGCCACATCATTAGATCCTTTTCTTTGTAACCACATTCTTTTGCATAATGAGCTATCCATTTATCATACTTAGAAAGTTCACTTTCAATAAGATGATCTCTTAATATATATTTACCTGAATATATAGCTACATAATAGCCAGCATCTTCTACAACCTTAGCCATAGCTTTTACTGCATCTGTTAGCTGTCTTTTTGATGTTTTCTTTAATACTTCTGTATCTTCTATATCCAAGAATATTGGATATTCAAACTTTTTTCCTTTAAGTAAATCTACTATAAATTTACCCTCTGCTTTACCTTCTGCAACAGTAGCACATCTACTATAGTAATAAGCTCCTATAGGCATTCCTATAGCTTTTGCCTGTTTATAATATTCTTCAAACTTAACATCCTTTGCCATTGTTTTACTAGAAGATAAACTAGTTCTTCCAGCTCTTAATATTGCAAATTTTACACCTTCAGATTTTACTTTACTCCAGTTAATAGTTCCATTGTGATAGCTAACATCAATTCCAAATATTTTTTCCATTTTATTTACCTTCCTTTTCTATATTTTATAAAATAAAAGTGACTCTGCATGATCTACACAAAGTCACTTTATTTTTCTACTTTTTCTAATTTATCAACTTTATTTGCTCCAACTTCTAAAGCTTTCTTTATGCTATTTGGGACCCATACATCTAGCCTTACTAAATTTTCTATGATACTAAGTCCTTCTTTAAAAATAAATCCTATAATAAACGTTCCTATGTATGCACTAATTTGAGGTATAAAATAATCCAATGCTATAAATATACCGAGTACTATACACTCTCCAAAGCTCCTGAACATTCCTTCACTACATCTCCTTGACTTTAATCCACCTTCTTTAGCCGCTGCTAATATTCCAGCAATAAAGTCTATTGATATTCCTACAAAAAATACTTTAAATAATACTTCTAATGTTATTCCCATGTTGTTATTCTCCTTTTTCGTATAAAAAAAGAATCTAAATTTATTAGATCCTTAAGATTTGTGTAAATGCAATAATTTATAAAATTCTACTTAATTATTATACACTAGAATGCTTATTACCTATTGCAAGCCAAAATATTGATTTATTACCTGTTGAAGTTGATGATACTAAAATTCCTATTTCACATGTAGTAGATGTTGTACTAGCACATGAAAAAACTTGATTAGCATAACTTGTGTTATCACTTGTGACTACAAAAGGATTAAATGCAAACTTTTTAGGATATGTTATCGTTTGAGTATATCTTGTATTTGCTGTCATTCCTGTAAAAGACGCTTTACCCCAGCATATTAGCAAATCACCCATCACCATATAGCTATGATTATCATTATTTATATTATTAACTTTTTTATGACCTTTGAGTTTTTCAATATTTTCACTTATCTTGTCAATTTCTAGATTTGTTCTTTCAATTTCAGATTCTTCTTCTGTTTTAGCAGTGGTAGAATTAGTAGTATCTGTTTCTCCACTTGCTCCAATAATCATGTTAAAAGTACCATTATAATTAATATTCATATTATGAATATAACTATTAAAACTATCACCTTTTTTATTAGTTATTAAAACATCATCTCCTAAATCAGCTAATATATTACCTCCAAAATTCATTGAATAACCTTTAAATTCTAAATATGGAGCATATATTAACATATCATCTCCCCAGTAAGCATTACCATTCTCATACATTTTCTGCGAAAATAAAGGGTTATTTATTTCAAGCACCTTCCCAGTATCATGTATATTAAACTCCATGGAATCGCTATCTTTCCAAATCACTCTAAGTGTTTTAATTTTAAATATATCTTTTTCGTATGATAAATTTAAATAATCATCTATTGTAAATGTATGCTTATAATTAGGTGTATCATCTTTTCTAAATGTTTTTATTGTTATTTGCCCATCTCTAGTGCAGCTCACATCACCTAAAACCAAACTGGCCATTAATCCCAAAACTTCTCTACAAGAATAACCATCTATTTTAATTTGCTTTGAATTAGTAGCTATTAGTTCAAATACATCTTCATGAATTTCAACTCCTGTTTGGTTTTGAATTCTTAATAATTTATCATATGTAGTTAGATTATCTTCATCTATGTAAGGAATATCTAGTTTAACTATATTATCATACATTGTGAAAGTCGTTGTTGTGTCTGTCTCACTTTCATTTGCAATATTAAAAACACCGTAAGGAACATATTCATACAATCCATTTTCAAGCAACAGTCCAAATTCAATTTTAACTTGCTTAGATGTATCTATAATTGAATTTGGAGTAATAAAAGTTAATGTGCATGTAGTAGAGATACAATTACCTACACTAAAAGCATTATCATTTTTTAACATACTATTAAAAGAGATATTTATTACATCTTCATTTGTAAGAATTGTATCACCAATTGTAATTCTACTTTCATAGTTTTTAGTTATTTTGTTATTAGCTATTTTAAAATCTTCCGATACATTTATATGCATGTAATCACCTACCTTTCAACTAAATTTGTCTTTAATCCTTCCCATCTAGTAACACCTTTGTTTACTCTCAATACTGGTGCTGACCTGTCACCAGTATAAAAAGTCTTAGTTGTTATTCCACCAAGCTCTGGATCTGGGTATTTTACAGTAAAAAATACATCACTTACTGATTTTAGTATTTTAGATATCTCTGAATTTGATAGTGGTCCCCATTCTACTGTTAACTTTCTTTTTACTGCTACTCTAGTTCTTTGCATCGTTCCATTTGCATTTCTTTCACTTTCTTTATCAATATCCTGTAGGTCTACTTGAAAAACAGAAGGATCTTTTACTTCAACACCTGCTATTGTTAATATTGCCATTCTATCACCTCAATAAAAAAGGAGCTAAACTAATAGCTCCTAGATTGTTATTCCTTGCCTTTTCAGTTGTCTAAGTATATCAATTATTTTACTTCTAAATATTGTATTTCCATCTAAGTTGATAACTATATCTCCTGTATATGTATCACCTTTTTGTTGATTATAATTATTACTAAATCCTTGAACAAAATCATTTCCAAAGTTCATTCTTGAAACTAATCTATTAGCTATTAAATCAAGTGCTCCAGTGTTGTTTTCAAGTGGTAAAACTACCTCTTTACCAGCTTCACCTATCATTGATAACGTTGGACTGTCTATTAAACCACCTTTAGCAAGATAAGGTATCTTAGGCGCTTTCCAAGTCCTCCCACCAAATATCGGTACCCAATCTGGAACAGTAAATTTAATCTTACCTAATACAGCATTGTTTATCTGTTTTATAATTCCATTTATAGTACTTTTTACATTACTAGCTGTTGTCTTTACTTTTAATGCAATACTAAAAGCCCATGACCTTATTTTAGATTTAGTACTATTATAAGCTAATTTTACCTTATCATAAAAAGAACCTACTTTAGCTCCTACACCTAACGCCCAGCTTTTAATTGATTTTTTTGCATCTTCGTATCTTTCTTTTGCTCTATCATAAAATGAAGCTACTTTTGCTCCAAGAGAAAGTGCCCAATTCTTTATAGATGTTTTAGCATGGTTATATCGTTCCTTCGCTTTATCATAAAATGAAGCTACTTTTGCTCCTGCTTCTAATAACTTATCCTTCATCCAATTCTTAGCACTATCATATCCTTCTTTTGCTTTATCATAAAAAGAACCTACTTTTGCAGCTATTTCTAAAGCCTTATCTTTAATCCAATCTTTTACTTCTTCCCACTTTTCTAAAGCTTTTTCCTTAAAATCTTCTACTCTTGAAGCTATGTTGATTACAAATTCTTTTACTGCATCTACTATCTCGTCCCACTTTTTCTTTATATCATCTTTAAGCTTTTTAAATTTATCTGTAACACTTTTACAAAAATCTGTAAATTCTTTTTTCTTTTTATCTACCCACTTTTTGAAATTAAAATTTTTAATTTTCTTCCAATCTTTTTGTAAATCCTTACAGAATTTTAAAAATATCTTACCGACTGCTTTTATACTTGGACACATTTTTTGTAAATCTTTCATAAAATCGCCAGCTAAAACTTCTACAACTTTGAGAACTACTTTTGCAATTAATTTAAATGCTCCACCAAGTACAGTCCCTACTATATCAGCCAAAGTTTTAAATAATATACTAAATCCTTCTAACCATGGCGATAATGCGTCTTTTATAGCTTTCCATGTCTTAATCACATTATTTCTAAAATCTTTGTTTGTTTGCCAAAGATATGTTATTGCTCCTACTACAATTCCTATAACTGCTGCTATACCAACAACCACTGGATTAATACCTAACAACCCTTGTATTATAGGTCTAACTCCAAACCTTTTTATCCCTAATGCAACTTCTTTTACAAAGGTTATAACTTTTTTAAGAGGTTTGAATCCTTTTGATACTTTAGATACAATACTACTCCATTTTGATATAACAAAATAGGAACCAACTCCAGCAAGTAATCCTGCACATATTGCTATAATTGCTTCCTTTCTATCAAGAATATATTTCTTCATATTATCAAATACTTTTTTGATTTTTTCCACTTTAGCTTCTAAACCTGATGTCTCTATTTTACTTCCTATATCCACAGTTGGTATATTTCCTATTCCTAAATCGCCTACACTACCAACTCCACCAGCAGAGGGTGTTGAACCTCCTATACTTGGTAAATTATTAGTTTCGCCTGTTTTATTAGAAGTTAAATTATTTATTTCATCTAATCCACTTATTAGTCCTTTTATTTCTTTCTTCGCTTTTTTAGCACTTGCTCCAGCTTTTTTAGTAGCTTTACTAGCCTTATTTAATCCTTTACTAGCATTTGTTGAACTAGATCCAACATTGCCTAAAGAAGTACTTAATCCCTTTGGAGTAGTACCTAAAGAGTTACTTACATTAGTTGCTCCTTTCTGTGCTTTACCAAAGAGGGCTTCTGTTATAGCCGAGAAATAAGCTGCAAAAACTTGTAACTTACTTATAACAACATTTAATACTTTTATAACGGGTAAGAATATATTAATTAATCCTTGTCCCATAGTAGCTTTAAAACTTTCAAATCTTAATTGCATAACTCTAATCTGGTTAGCCCATGAGTCACTAGTTTTAGCAAAATCTCCTTGAGCTAGAGATAATTGTTGCAAAACAAAGTTATATCTTAAAGCAACTTTTTCTTGTTCTGACATCTTAGCTGTAGTTACTCCATAACCATTTGCTAAAGCATATTGGTCCAGTGCATTTTGTGTCATTACTACCCCAAGCTCTTTAAGTGTTTCAGTCTCACCAGTGAATACAGATTTTAATTTAGTGTATGCTTCATCACTTGTCATATTGTAAAAAGAGGCTACATCACCAGCTAATCCAGTTAAAGTTGTACTCATGTTGTATGCTTCTTGCTCTGTGAACCCAAAAGATTTTGCCATGGCTCCTAGAGTACCAGTGTATTTTTTAGCTATTGTTTCAGAAAGTCCAAAATCATTTATAGCATTCTTAGCAAATTGATTTACACTATTACTCATACTTGTAAAAGTAGTATCTACAACATTTTGAACCTCTGCCAAGTCACTTCCTAACTGAATACAACTCTTACCAAACTTATAAATAACTGTTGTTGCAAGTGCTGTAGCTATTGTTTTCTTTACAGTACTCATTACATTAGATACATTTCCCATAACTCTATTAGTTTGGTTCTGTACAGTATTTAATTGTCTTGTATAATTAGAGGAATCAGCTGTAATTCTTACATTCAATTCACCTATAGTTGACATTACTATTCCTCCTTTCTTCTATTGTTGTACTCTTCTGAATATGCCATAAATCTTGCTTTATGTAGCTGCCATTGATTTTCTGCAATTTTTCTTTGAGCTTCTTCTCTTTCTTCTTTAAAAAGTTCTGGCATTAAATCATATATATCAGTTACTTTTGCATCTTTAGAGAATATACAAGCCACATTTTCAGCTACCTGTCTTGCTAATACAGAATTAGAAATTAACTTTGTTTTAAGTTCATAAATTTCTTTTTCTGCTTCTCTTTCTTTAACTCTTTGATTACTTTCAATAAGGTCATAAACTTCCTGTAAGCTTAAGTCCCAAAAAAAAGAAGGAGTGTAACCCAAATCCAAAAAGCTTGGGTACACTTCTTCTATTAAATCACTAATTGTATTTATTGTTACTGATCTACCTCTTCCATGCTCTTCTCCATCTCCTCCGCCATTGAATGAGTAAAAAAACCCGATACAGTAAATATTCCTAAATATATCTTTTGATAGAAGTCTAACTGTGAACCACCTTCTTCACAATATCTATCGAATAAATCATATACCTTTTCTAGCTTTATTCCATGATGCCAGTCTTTCATAGCTGCATGAGTTACTTGTAGCATAATATTTAATGGTGGTAAATTATCTCCTATTTGAATTAAGTTCATCAGTCCAGTTTGATATTTTTCTTCCAATTTAACTATCGCAGAAGTTTTAAGCTTTAACTTATATTCTTCTTCTCCTACTTCCCATATTTCAAATGGTTTTCTTGTATTTTCAATCATATTATCTCTCACCTTCTATTATATTTTTTCTAGTATCGCACTTTCTAAAAATGCATTAACTGGGGTCGGCCCAAGTAAGCTCAGATTGAAGTGCCATTGATGTTGTTATTGCTATTGGATCATTAACCGAACCTCCACCTAGTTTATTAGATACTTCTGCTGAGAAACTCACTGATGCTCCATCTGGATAAGTAACTTTAAAGTTTGTTGGTTTAGATGCACTTTCAAATCCTCTAAGAACTTTCCAAACTGCATTAGTATACTTGAATTTAAATTCCATATCTCCAGCATCACCAATACCTTTTTCATATTGTTTTACTGAATCACTTAAACAAGTATTTTCCACCTTTTCAGGCTCAACCCCTATATCTGGAACTTCTTGAAGTCCTTCTATGTCTGTGTATGAAGTTGTGCCACTTGTGCTATATCCTATTTTTATTCCATTTGCTAACATAAATTATCACCTTTCTTTTCTAATCCTCTATATAAACTATATAATTTACACTAAATTCTGCATTGCCTTTTTCATCTCTTCCAATATAAAAAGGACTTTGTTGAGGATTAAATCCTACTTGCTTATTTAGTATCTCGTATATATTTCTTATTATTTCAAATCCTTTTTCATAACTTTTATTCCTTACTATAACTTGTAATCCAGGTCTCTCTAACTTCTGATTGTCAAAGTATAAAGTTGCTGGTTGTCCAGCTGTAGCAAATAATCCTACACTATCGCTATCTGCTAGGCTTCCCATAGTTATATTTTCTTTTATATCATTTACTTCAAGTATTTCTTTAACTTTACTTATTAACACTTTTTATCACTTCCTTTATTGCCTTTATATATCCATCTTTATTTTCATTAAAAGGACTTTCTAGGAATTTAGGCCCACCACCAAGTGGATGGTGATACTCTAAATGTTCATGCTGTTTTCGTGTATAAGGTAAACTTGAACCTACTATATATCCATTTGGTATTTTCCTAGGGACTGCAAGTTCTCCTCTTAAATCTCCAAACTTAACTGGTGCTGCTTCGCTCGATTTACTAGCAAAATCTAAAGCAATATCAGTTAATTCTTTTTTTACTTCTTCTTCTGTTTGTTGCCTAAGTCTTGCCAAGTTATTATTTAATTCATCAATACCTCTAATATTAAAATTACTCATAGTAAATAACCTCTATATCCAACTATTCCATCCAATGAAGTCATATAGCTTACAGATATAACCTTCCTATCATTTATTAAGTCTCCAGTTTTAATATGCTCTACACATTGTATTACTCCACTTGATACAACTTCTTCACCTTTAGAATTAGTGATTACTTTAAACTTATCAACTAACCTACAAAGTATTTCTTTTTCCTCAAATACAGGTTCATTATATACATTAGTTCCTCTTTTAGATTTATAAGTACAAACTTGACCTAAATAATCACTTAACATATTGATACACTTCCTAACAAATAAGGTTTTAAGTACTCTATGGCTTCACTACATACTTTATTCTTAACTTTAGAAATATCATAACTTTCACTAAGCCCTTCTACTGAAAAACTTGTTACTCCTTGTTCAATCAATTTAGCTCTCTGACTATTAGCTGTTTGAATTAAATATAATGCTTGTTCACATATAGCTTTTTTTACTGCATCATCTTTTAAATCATCAATATACCTACTAAATTTAAGTCTTTGTATTTGACTAGTAGCCATTTTTATAGCTTGATTTTGTTTATTTGATTCTGCATTTATAAAGTCATCTCCAAATAATCTTTCATTATGAAAATAACTTAGTGCATCTTCTGTATTTATCATACTCTCACCTACTTAAAAATTAAAAAGAAGCTAGGTTACCCTAACTTCTCTATTAATTGAGATTTATTCAATTTTGAATACCCTTCTATTCCTTGCTCTTTAGCTATTATTTTTAATTCTGCTAAAGTCATGGTCGAATAATCTATACCTTGTGGTCCTTCCACATCTTCCACTTCACTCATTAATGAGATACTTGAAGCTTCTGGTATGCTAGGCACTGTACTTTACAACAAATTTTATTGCATTATGTTTTTTGTCTAATATAAATACGTCTTCAAAAGATTCTTCAAAGTATACATATTTACCTTGAGTAACAGCACTTGGTGCTTGTAATTGTGCAAACTCATAAGAAACTATAGGTAATACCGCACTTGGATGAACTAAACACATAGCTATATCTTTAGCAGATCCACCTACACTAAATCCATCATTAAAAGTATATTCAGTCTTCATTAATTTAGTTGGCACAGATATTACCTCAACTTCATCAAGCCTTGAAACTCCTCTTAATAAAGTTTTATCTCCATTTGCTCTTACTATTGTCATAGCATTATCTATTAATGTTTTTGTGAAGGTGTCAACATATAATATTCTTCCAGTAGAAGGAACTAACGCTTCATCCATTTCATCCATTAATTTATCAAATACTTTTAATACTGTATCTTCTGTCAGTTCTGCATCCTCAGGAGTTATAGCTTCTTTACCATTTTTTAATTTATATAAATTAGATATTAAGTAAGCATCCATTTCTGGGAACTTTTCAGTTTCATTCATTGTCTTAGTAATATTTGTTATAGAAGCTACTTGATTAGTTTCGTCTACATCTCTAGGGTGAACTAAGGTTTCCCATGTCCTATGATTTTTTAATGTCTTAGTTTCCCATGCATTATTAAAGTTTCTAGAGAATTGACCTATAGTATCTCTATCTCCATTTTTTCTTCCTCCTACAGATAAAGTAGGTATTTGTATAGTTTTTGCATCTACTATTCTATATTTGGATGAATTCTCGGTACTCCACAATCTACCAAAGTGTAGTACATTAGGATAAGCATTTGCTAATGCTTGTGAATATTGTTGTGCGTAATTTAATGCTGCCATTTTTTATTTCTCCTTTATTTATCTTATTTTCGTAAAATTAAAATTAAATCCATCTTTAGATTCTGCTCCTTCTCCAGGAGGATTAAAGCCACTTCCTGAAGGTGTTTGTTGTTCAGCTTCAAATAAATATGAAGCTTCTTTTTTTAGTACTTCTAATTGAGTTTCTAACCCTTCTAATTTACCATCTTGGTATTTTACTTCATCAAGATTCAATAAAGCTTTTAAAGCTTTGCTATTTTTACATTTTGCTGTAGATAGTGCACCGTCTAAAGCAAAATCGAATTGAAGTTTATTCATTTCATTTAAATGTTTTTCTTCTAATTCTTTATTTGAAAGTTGCAACTGTTCAAGCTGTTTTTTTAGTTCTTCATTATCTGTATTATTTTTAGATAACTCTTTTAATTGCTTTTCATAAACCTTTGAAGCTTCTTCTAATTGCTTCTTTTGTTCTTGTAGCTTGTCATATCTAACATCTACATTCTCTAATGAAGTAGTATATATTTTATTTTCCTTCATAGAGGTTGTAATTTTGTTTATTTGCTCGTCATTTAATCCTTGAGCTTTTAATATTTCTTGTATTGTCATAATATCCTCCTACGTTTTTATACGTGTTTACATCACCTAGAGTTTTTGCTAATTTGTTCTTTTACGTCTACAAACAAGCTAAAAAAGACAATAAAAATAAGCCCTATAAGGACTTTATATTATCTATTTCAGATAAAGCTATCATCAATTTTCCTATTAACATAGTTAGCTTATCTTCATTTTCTTTAGTTTCTTCAGCAACATATAAGCTTGCCATTTCCTCATATAAATCAGCCATATCTCTGAATTGTTTAGCCGCTTTTAAAAATTTTTCTTTCGCTTTCTTGTCTTTCGATACTAAACTCTTATTTATAGCTCCACTAGCTAAACCAAATTTTTTTGAATAATTCATATTATTTAACCCTTTCAACTTTATAATTTTCCCATTTCTTATACGCATCTACATACATTTCTCCTTTATCTCCATTGTATGTACACTCATAATACATTCCATCAAATAGAGTCGTACTAAGTAGTGCTTTATTATTTTGCAGTGCTTTGCAACTCCATACCATAAATACATCATCTATTGTAATTTCCTTTTTATCTGTTTTATCTAAATGTTTATTAGTATAGTTACATACCTCTTGCTTACACCATTGTAAAAATTCTTTTTCGTTCATTATTTAATTCCCTCCTATTTACTAAATAATCCTTGAATACTTGCTCCTAAAACAAGCAATAAAAAAGTGTACCTATGTACACCCAAAAGCTACTAAATATAAATTGTAAAACTTCTAACATAGTCATTCCTCCTATAATTTCCTACTAAATTTAAGCATAAAAAAAGCACCTACATCTCTTCTGTAAGTGCTTTTATTTTAGCAAATCACTATCTTCAATTAATTTTATATCCTCATAGATATATTTTTTATCTTCATCTGTAAGATCACCATCATATTCGCCTGATTTAATAACTTTAATACTTCGTGCTATTTCATCTGATAGATTTTTACTTTCAGAATCTAATGATCCTGTTATAGATATCTTATCCGGTAGATTTTTAATATTATTTGATTCAACAGCATAAGCTCCTATTGCAATATAATGACAATCTCTCTCTATTGGCATTTCATCAGACATATAGTAGTCATTTTCATAAGCTACTCTTGCTACACACCCTTTAAATTCTGAACAACTTCTAAGCGAAGAGTTTATTAGGCTAGCAACATCATTCTTAATTTCTTCTAAGTATTCTAATTCCATTCTTAATCACCTTCCTTTCCAACCATCAAAAGTTTTGCCAGATACAACATTAACTTTTATATTTGGATGCTTTTTTATGAATTGATTAGCTACACTTCTACAACTTTCACACATTTTCTTCTCAGAAAGCATAAATATTTCATTAATTTCTTCATTTTTTGCTACATCATTCAAATATTCAAAGAATTTAGCTTCTGTATCATAATATCTAGGTACTTGGTTTACTTCACCATCAACTAAATCTCCTAAATCACTTGTTTTAAATACTCTACCTTCATCTTTTAATAATACTAACTCTTCCTTATCCCCTTTAAATTTTATATATTCTATATCAGTTTCATAAGCTATTCTACTTGAAGCGAATTTAGTATAACCATTATACTGTAATACTGCAAAATTCCCTTGCTTCTTAAACTTAGAAGTTTGTTTATTTCTTTTCGTATCAAATGCAAGTTTATCTAGTTCTAAAATTTTCTTTGAAGATACTTCTCCAAAATCAGCTTTATAAGAGTTAACTATCTTATATGATTGTTTTAACTCTCTCCATCTCTCACTATCATTATACTTTATTTCCCTAAAACTTTGAAAACTTTTTGGTGCTTCTTCTTCCAAAACTTGTCTAAATGTTTCATATTGTTTTTTATCATTTCTTAGTCTAGCTTTTTTCTTCTGTTCTTCTAAATATTTATTTATACTTTCTTCTTTTTCTTTAGGGATTTCAAAAGGTTTATTACTATTTTTTATATCTTTTTCTACATCATTATATTTTTCAATATAAGGTGTTATTCTATGTCTACAACGTGGGTGAATATTGTTATAACCGTTATTAAATCCAGGTATAGTATTTAACTTAGGAAACCTTTTGTCTTTTCCACTAATACTATAGACTCTTCCTTCATAAGGTACACATACTGGACATGATGTAGAATGTTGTGTCATCTTAACTAAATCTTTTTCATGCTCTCCAGCTATATTTAATACACATGTATTCTGAGTTTCTGCTACTATGCTCCTACTTAATAATTCTGCATAACTAGTAAAAGGAATAACTCGACCTCTTTTGTCTGTTATTCCTCCTAATCCTGTATCTATTAAACTATTTATTAATTCATTCTGCAGCTGCTTAATAGTTTGTCCAGTAGCAAATTTCATCTGAGTATCAGTAAGACCTATATCTCTTATAGTGTCCTCTATTCTTCTCCCAACTTGATTATTAACTTCTGCAAAGTTGTTTATCATGTTATCACTTAAAAGTTCTATAGCTTGTGCGTGAAGCTGTACAAAGCTATCTCCTATACTCGATATACCTAAGACTTCCAATGAGTTATAATAAGCTTCCAAATATAACTCATTAACTATATCTTTGGTGTAATTAGCACTTTTCATTTGAAGTTGCATTAATTCAAGTTTTACTTGCTTTAACATAGCTTCATAGAAATCTGTAACATGACCTTTAACCTTCTTGGTGCTAATTATATTGATAAGTCTTTTTTCCGCTTGAGTATACATTTTGATAAGTTGATTTATTTTTTTATCATAGCTTTTCATTATTCTTCATCAACTACTTTATTGTAATCAAAATTCATATTTGACATTGGATTATTATCTCTTTCATCTTGAAGAATTGCTTCCAGTTCCTTTTGGGTATCTTCATCTGATAAACTATCCAACCTTTGAATAGCGCTAAACTGTGATAATGTGGATTTATTGCCTGTTCTTATTCCCATTATTTCTGCTTGCTCTTTTGGATCATCAGGTAAACCATCATTCCAAAATATATTAATTTTCTCTTTTTCAAGATTAACTATATTTTCTCCACCTAATTGTGACGCTAATTTAATAGACTTTTTTATTGCACTATCAAATCTCATTCTAGTACGGTTTACCTTGGCTAATGGTGAAATCATCATTCTCCTTAGTGCTGTTCCAGAAGCTGCATTACCTGTCTTTTGTTCAGTATCAAATATGGCACTTCCCATTTCACTTATTACTGCTAATATATTGATTAATTTCTCTATCTGTTTAAAGTTAGCTTCTAATTGTGCATTCCAAGTCACATATTCAACTGGCGGGTCCTCTGTAGTACATCTAATAAAGTAATTTCCCATTTTTAATTTATATTCTCCAGTATGGTAATCTCTTTCTAATGCACTTTCTGGACCTTGAACACTAGGTTCTGCATGTTTATCTAATATCTTAGATATTTGACTTATTCTAACTTCTATTTCTGAAATAATGCTATCTAAATCTGCATAATCATCTATTCCATAAACTCTATCAGATGTTAATAGATTATGAACTGGAACTATTGCAAAATCATTCAATCCAGTTATTACTTGCTTAATTTCTTCATGAACTCCAGTAATCATATTTTCAGCATCATTTAATTTAAATGTTATATACTCATATAATCCTTTACTATGTATCTCTACATATAAATAATGGTCATATTCTTCTTTAGTAGTTCCCCAAAAACTTATATTTGGCTTAGGTACTTTGTAAGTATGAGCTAATATATGATGTTTTACTTTACGAATATTTTTAGAATCTACAACTTTAAAATAAAAAGAAGGCTGAGTGATATCTATAATCCCTTTGCCTTCTTCATCTTTATAAATATTAAATATACTATCTCCATACCTACTCATATCTATAGCTGCACTATAACAAGTATTAACTAAGTCGCTATTTTCTGAAATAGTATCTAGGGATATTTGATGTATTGAATTATCTTCACCGCATGCTATTTTAGGTGGTTCTCCCAATAAAAAATCAGCTATTTTTAATGATATTAACTTTTGAAAGTTAGCTATCACTGAATAACTGACTATATCTTCAAAGTTTCCTATTACCCTTGTAATCCTCTTGAAACTTTCCTTATAAACTTTTTCATGTTCTCCTTCAAATATCATTTTATTCTTATGATATTTATCTAATCTTTTTCTTTCTCCATATGGTGGCCAGACACTGCCAGGTTTTAAAAAGTCTAAATTTGTTAACATCAACTCACCTCCTACATTCTAACTTTTGCTACTCCAGATGTTGTAGACTTCATATCTCTTTCTAAACCATATCTAGTAGCATCTATTGTATGATTATCTTTATCTTCTAACTTTGGTCTTACATTCCCATCTTTATCAGTCTGATAATCTATATTTTCATACTCTTTTGCTACATTTGGAGTCCTTTTATTATCTATTACAATTGCTTCTAAATCATCTAACCAGTTTTCACCAAACTCTATACTTCCTGGTCCTTTTTTAGCTTTTAATGCCTGTATTCCATATTCTTTTAATTCTGCAATACTTCTAGGCTCTGCACTATCACAAGTAACTGGATAGTCATTATATTTCTTTGATTTAATCTTAGAAGCTAATTCTCTTATACTCATCTTCACTCCATATATTTCATCAATAAAATAAAGTATTCTTTTTTTACTATCATAATGCATTCTAACAAATGCCATTGGATCTGTAGCATAACCAAAGTCATTACCTTGCCTTATGTTATCAAAAGAAGCTATTTCTTCATCTGTTATAGTTCTAAATACTAAATTGGAAAAAGGCACTACTCCAGAACCAATAGGCTCTCCTAAGTACTCCCATCTATATTTAAATTCATTCTTATTTTTAACTTCCTCAGCTTCTTCCATGAAGGCCTTAGATATATGAGGATTTTCTAAATAAGTGCTATGATGAACATAAGTATTATCTGAAATGAATTGTGTATTATATTTTTTATTAACCCAACTTTGCTTTCTCTTTGGTGGATTGTAAGAATAAAATACTTTATAATTTAATCCTTCTTCTAATTCCGCCCTTAAAACTGAGTTAACTATCGTTGATACTTCATCTTCTGTTTTAAACTCCGCTAGTTCTTCTATCCATAAATAAGTAATAGGGTACTTACTCATTTTAATAGACTTAATCTTAGCTGGATCATCTGCTCCTCTAAATATAAAACTGTTTCCTCTAGGTATATAAGTTAGTTTTAAAGGACTCTTTCTTATTTTCCATAAATGATTAACTCCGAGTATATCTATAGCTTCTTTCAGTTGCTCAAATACCGATTCTGCCAATGTTCCAGCTACTTTTCTAATACATAAACAAGTTACTGGATTTTTCATTAATGCTAGTACCAACCATATAGCAATATGAGTTGATTTAGCAGAAGCTCTACCACCTTTTAAAACATGATATAAATACTTATCTGAGTTAGTAGCTTTCCAAAATGAATAAAAATTCTTATTTATTATCTCAGATATTTTTTTATGCATCTTCGTCTAAGCTTCCTACATCATCAATTATCGTTATGGCTGAATTACTATTGACTTCTACTTTATCCGTAAACATACCTAGATGTTTTCCTAACATATCTAAAGCTTTGAGCTTATCATAAAACTTAACTTCTCTTTCTTGTATGTCCCCATCATCTGTAGGAATAGATTTTATTTTTACTCCAGATATTACTGCTAAATCATCATCACTAGCATTTTCTTTTACTGTAGCTTGATTAAAATTAATTACATCACTTGGATTTACAAAGGCTATCTTAGCTATCTCTCTTAGCACTCTATCTTGATTTATGCCTGTCCTTCGACTTCTTTCAGCTATAGCTTTATCTATCTCATTTTTTATTTCAGGTTTTTTCAAGTTTTCATTTCCTATAGAATAAGCTGTATCTGGACTATATCCTGCCCTAATAGCCGCTTGAGTGGCATTAAGGTCTACCAAATATTCTTCTATAAATCTTTTTTGCTTATTCGTTAATCTAGCCATTAATACCACCACCTCACTTATTCGTCGTTTTATAAATATGCAATAAAAAAGAACCCTACTAGAGAGTTCTCATTAAATAATATCATTCAGGTGCTTTTGAAATTATGTAATTCTAATTACCATATCTTTATATAAATAAATATCTCTTCCTACCAATTCTTTAATCATATAATTTTTCTCTGCAAGGAGTAATAAGCCATATAGAATATTATTTTCATCAAATAAAATCTTTTCTTTCTCTAAAATCTTTTCTTTATCATCTATTAACTGAGTTAAATATTGTCCAACTTCATATTCGCTTCCCATTTCACTAATCATATGTTTAATAGGCGATAGCATAAATGCGGATAAATTAGTACTAATTTCAGATGTTATTATCTCTTTAATCATTGTTCTATTACTATCCATTTTGATTACATCTTGTTGCATATTCGATGCTATATCCTGAAGGTTTTCATACAAGAATATAAGTCCATATAGTTGGTGTTCCTTGCTATTTACACTAAATATTTTACTATCATTATATTTAATAGTATATTTAACTAAATCACCATAATCTCTATGATATATACCAAGATTTTTACTAGAACTTTTAGAATAAATAGTTTGGATTTCTAATCCTCCAGGTAATATAAAGGTACGATCCCCAAATATACTATTAAACTTAGAATTGAAATGATCTTTAGCTACATCTATTTTTCTATTTTTACTTTCTATGTATTTATCATCATAAAGTTCCCAGTAACCTCCAACTTTAACCGCAAAATATAAGTCTGCGTTCATTACTTTTGCAAAGTCTTGTTTAGCTTTTAAAACTTTTTCAGATATACTACATCTCTGTTTTACTGTTGACTTTATTTCTACTATAATCCTTTTTCCATTTTTTAATTCAATGAATAAGTCTGATGTTTCTGAGTCTGTAAGTTTTGATATTCCTTCTTCAAACGCGTATATTGACTTGCAATTACCTAATAAATATATAATTAGAATAAATTCTTGTTCATTATCTTTTCCCCATATCCTTTTAGTTACGTCAATTTCCTTTAACTGTAACATTTCTACTACCTTTTTCCTATCTTCTTCATTTAAAAAACTCTTTATACTATGATATGCTTTAACCTTTTCCATTGGTGTCGAGTCCATATAATAAACCTCCCTATAATAAGAATATAAGATATAATTCTACTTAATTCTAGGATTTCCTTCTTTTTATAACATATCTCTCAACTTATTTCTATAAGTATTATTATTTGTTACTCTCATTAAGCTTTCTATCTCCCATTCTCTTGGTGTATTAGGAAGCTTCTTTCTAATACATAAATCAACTATGCTCTTTACCTTCTTAAAACTTCTCACATGAGTATGACCTATCCTAAATTCTTTGTTAGTGTTATGTACTATATATCCATCACTAACTTTATAGATGCTATATTCTTTACGTTGAAATATTCTCCTTGCTCCATATGTTTTATTATGATTAGGAACTTCTTTCATTAGATCATCATACTTATACAAATCTTCTGGTATCTCTGTAACCTCTGCTATTAAATTAGCATCAACCCACTTCAATTTCTTCACATTGTCACTTCCTTGCATTTTCCCAATAAAAAAGGATGCACATTAGTACATCCAGTGAAAGGGGTTTATTTTAAGAGAGAGTTTTCAGAATCGAACTGAAAAGTTTGGAGATTAACTGCTCCAGCACTCTCATAGTAGATAGAAGCACATCTATACTTCTATCTTTCCGTTAAAAATCTATATAATTAATATTAGGAGGTGAAAAGAGTAGGTCCTGCCACTAACCTATCTCTTTACAATACTATAATACTACATAATAAAGGGACATCAGTCCGAACTTTGTCCTAAGTTTGTCCGAAAAGTGTCCCTCTATTTTATATTTACGCAAATTTCTTATATATTTCATCTCTTAACATAGTTGGATATATAGAATTTAAAGCACTTACAACTAGTGAATTTCTTAACTCATAATATGTACTCTTACTAATATGCATCTTTCTTAATATTTCATTTCTGCTAATCCTAACTCTCCTGCTGCAATATAGAATTTCAAATAGTTCCTTTTGTTGTATTGTAAAATTATTTACAGCTATTTCTATTCTTCTCTTTTCTATTTCTAATTTTCTCTTTGTGTATTTTAAGTAATTTATTCTTTCTTCTTTCCTTATGATCTCTTGCTCTACACTTTTAGAAATATTATATGTTTTTCCTTTTTTTTCACTATCATAGCTGATACCTGAACAACCTACATATTCATTTTCTATTTGAGCTATTTCTAAATCTATCATTTCTATATCATTTAATATTTTTTTATAATTAAATAATCTACCCTCTGTTTTTTTATAATAATTGTCAAAATCTTCTTTTGTCACGTATATTCCCCCTTGGTGATTATATGACTGCTATATATAGTATTCTTCTAAATCTACTTGTGGTGTAAATGTTTTACAACCGCATTCACATTTATACACCTTTCTATTTTTTATCTTATCTATTTCTACTGTAATATCTAATTCATTTTTAACAACTCCACACTCACTACATCTCAAGTCCATCGTATCTTTATCCTTTGCTACAAGATATATTACATTACCTTCTTTTATTTTTCTCATTCTCGTTTCTCCTCCTGCTTTTTATTACACTTCTTCCTTTTAATTAACGGATAGTTTAAATGGTTATAAGGTTTATAAATCTCGGGATTTCTTTCTAACCTATATAATTCATTTTTTTAAGTCCACTATTCAGTGTTCTCCTACCACAACTCACTATAAATAATGTATTATCTAAATTTCATATTCTGTCAACTCGCATACCAGTAATCTCTTTTATTTGATTGACTTTTTCTAGTTTTGTATTTTATTTTATAATGTCTATTTCATATGTCATCTCAAAAATTCTATCAATTTTCATTTCCAACTTTTTTATTATATCCTTTCTTACCCATTTTTATCAATTCTTAAAAGTTATTGATTTATTTTGTAATATTTTGTCTCTTTTATATCTTTACTCTTGATATTTACAAAGTATTTAACCTATTAAATAGTTAAAATGGTATCTCATCATCATCTATAGCTTGAAATCCTTCTGGGTCTAATCCTCTTGGTGGTTCATAACTTGGTGTAAATGTTTGATTATTTTCTTCTGATTTTTTTATGCTTTCTAATGCTTGTACACTTTTAGCAGATACTTTTGTAATACTTCTTTTTTCATCATCTTTCATGTATTCTTCTTTTCTAATACTCCCTTGTATTGCTACTAATCTACCTTTACTTATGTAATTATTAACAAAATCAGCAACTTTACCAATAACTTCTACTGGTATAAAATCTACTGGTATTTTACTTTCTTTATCCTTGTAATCTCTATTTACTGCTATTGTAAATTTTGAAGTGCTTGATCCACTTCCTGTAATAACTCCTGGTTCTGGGTCTTTTGTTAATCTTCCAACTAATACTACTTGATTCATGCTTTTACATCTCCTATGCTATATTTTTAAGCTGTTTTCTTAGCTTCTTTTCTCTTCTTCTTCAATTCCTCATACTCTATCCAGCCATATTCATCACCATATTTAATGCTTTTTTGTACCCATTTGAGTGTTTCTGGATAAAGATAATCAAACATCTTTTTTCTCATAATACCTTGCTGTGTTTCCATGCCCTTCACATCTATATACTCAACTTCACCATTGTTATGATAAATAGCAAAATCAACTGTATAAGTTATAGCTCTATGTGTCTTACCATATTTCTTAAAGCTTGGCTGTAATTCAAATTTTTGTTGTAATCCAAAGTCTTTTATTTTACCTTCTTCTTTTAGCTTTTTAAGGTGTAAATAATATTCAGCTTCATGTTTACTATCAAATTTGATTCCATCAACTTCAACTTTTTTATTTCCATATTTATTTGCCATTTTATGCTCCAATCTCCAATCTATCTGATATATCTAAGTTTTTATAATATTCAAGTTGTCCTTTATTTTTCATGTGTGTCATTACATCGCTGCTGCAAGTTCCAAGTAGTTGAATGGTGTTGAATCATTATAATTAATATATTTAGGTTTGTATTGTTCGACTGTGCTGTATTTATGTTTCATAATATTCAATCCCCCTCTTTGGTCCAGTAGAATTTCATCCCCTGGAATATTTATAATTAATCTACACATACTATTACTGTTTATAGACTTACCGATACATGTAATATTTACACCGACTCATAAATAACCTTATCAGAAACGATAGGGTTATTTATTTTTTAAAAATTCCCCTGGAATAATTTATTTCAAACTACACATACTATTAGTAACTTATCGATACATGTCACTTTTTAACCAACTCGTATTAACCTTATCGGAGACGATAGGGTTATTTATTTTTTAAAAATTCCCCTGGAATAATTTATTTTAAACTCCACATACTATTAGTAATGACTCATACTTTCTTACCGTATTTGGATATATAGTATTTAACCTTATCATCAATGATAAGGTTATTTGTTTTTTCTAGAAATTTCTGCTATCATAGTTGCACAGTATCCTTAATCAAATTTACCTTTCTGACTTTCTAATAAGATTTTTTCTAATTCATCTGGAGCGTATCCAGCAAATGAATTATTTACATTTGCTCCTGCACCTTTTTTATATGTTTTTTGTATATTATTGTTATTTTCGCTAACACTATTAGTAAACCTATTTTGTAACTCAAACGCTTTGAGTTCTTCATAACTGGTTACATTCTTTTGTAACCAGTTATTTATTATGCCTTTAAGAAAATTGAATTGTAACTTTCCTTTATCAGTACATATAACTAATGCTTCTTTAAAAAGTTCTACATCAATTTTTTCTGATATTTCTTTAATCCATTCTGCTAATCTTAAATAGTTTTCATATGTAGGATCTTCTTGTGCTGCTGCATTCAAAATTTTATGTTTATTTATTCCAACGCTGTTATACATTTTGTTTCCCCCTTAGCTGTTGAAATTACCCCACAAGACTTGTAGGGTAATCCCCTTATATTTTTAAAGCTTTAACTTGGTATTTCTAAATTATTTTCTCTTGCATAATCTATAACCATTTTCTTGACTGGTTCTCCACTAAGAGAATCTAAACCATGTTCAATAGCTCTTAAATAAGTGTCATAAATTGTAGTCCTTTTAAACTTACTATCTTGATTTTCTTTTACTATCCTTTCAAGTTCATCAGGACTATACTTATCTATCCTACTATTTATGTTATGAAATCTTGTCCTAACTTTAGGTATAAACGCACTTACATTATTTTTATGTGGTTTATAATCCTCTTTTATAGCCTTTATAAGGAAACCTACAACACTTTTACAACCTGTATTTTTAGTAAGTATTAATTTTTCTTCTAAATAATCAATATCTTTATTAGTATCTTTAAAAGCATTATGTATTTTTAAAAGTTCTTCTTCTGATAAATTAAAATAAGATTTTATTTTATCAACAACCACCACGTCACATTCTAATTTGTTGTTGTTATTATTATTATTGTTATTGTTATTATTATTGTTATTGTTATTCCCCATAGTCTTTCCATACTCTATTGATACAGTATCTATAGGGTATTCATAGGGTATAGATAGGGTATCTATACTGTATTCATATTTATTACAACTATCTATGAATAACTTTAAGAATTCTTTGTTTTTAACTTGATTTAACTCTTTTTCTATGCATTTCTTTACTTTAATACTGTCTATCCTATTATGTTTTATCCAATTCAGTATAATTATCTCTCTTGTTTCATCGCTATATTTTATTTTTCCGTATTCTTCAAATCGTTTTAAAAGTTTATCTACTGTTTCACGATTATAACCTGTTTCAGTTTCGATAATTCTTTTAGGCAACTCATATATGCCACACTGACAAGTTTTACTATTAGTCATTAGATAAATATAGAAATACTTTTCTTCTGGTGTAAGCTCCAATACAAATCCATCTTGCCAGAATTCAACGTGTATTTGTCTAAATTTTGCCATTATCTATCCCTCACTTTTATGTATCTAATTAAATCTTCTACCGTTCTTAAGTTGTTTGATATAGTTTCCCTATAAGTTATATATTGTTTACTTCTTATAGACTCATAAAGCTCCAAAAACTCTAATTTGCATTTTATATATTCATAATCTATTGAAATCCATGGATATTTTAAATTCCATTCATTTATACTTTCTTCTAATTTCATTGATGAGCTTTTTAAGTTATTAAATTTTTTGTATGATACTACTAAATTATTAGGACTAGAAGAACCTCCCATACTTCTAGGGAATATGTGATCTATTTGTACATCATCTTTTGATAACTCTAATTCAGTGTAAAAACACCTATCTCCATCTCTCCACTTTACATAGTCATAAGTTGTTATTTTTCTTTTATTTGATAAATCATTCATAATCTCAACTCCCTCTGTTGTATATATTTATTTCATAAGGAAGAGAATTAACTCTCCCTTACTTTTAACTATGCTATTGATATCTGACCGTCTATATTATCTTCACTTTCCGTAACTTCTGTGAACTCTACATCTTGTACATTTTCATGCTTTTTAGGTTCATAGTTTGCTATTAGTTTTAAAACTTCCTCTGCTTCTTCAAAGGTTAATTTATGTAGATCATATCCATTACTGTGACAAAACTCTTCTAACTTACTTGTATCTTTTTTAGTTTCAAAACTGAATAGGTCCTTTTGAGATGCTAAAGCTAATATCATATTCTTTTGTTTGGGACTTGCTGTGCCAGGCACTATTTCTTTTTCCGGTAACTTTGTATCTACTCCCATTTCACTTGCATCATATAACCCTTGTAAATCTTCTGGGAATGCTTCTCTTAATGCTGTAACCATTGCACATTTTCTAATCATTACCATAGGCATTGTTTTCCATGTAGACTGCGACTTTGAATATTCCTCTAAACTTACTACTGACTTTATAGGAAACTTTTTATCACTTGTGTATACTTCACACCACCCACCTATTAAAGTCTCTCCTGGTAACTTTAAAGAACCTTCTCTTTCGTGCGTATTACCTTCTTTATCAACTGTAACGATTCCAGCTTTCATACCTTCAAAGTTTGGATTTCTATATGCTCTTTTTACAAATACATCTTTACCAACAACTATATTAGCTGGACTTGTACCAAATTTTATTAAATATGCTTCCCTTATAAAAGGATTCAATTTCTGTGCTTTACATAACTCTATAAACATCAATGTTTCTTGCTCTGTAACTGCTCCATTTCCACTTGTAAGGTAATTCTTTACTGTGTCTGCTGTAAGTACTTGTCCACCTTCTAAAGTAAATTCTGCTAGTGCTAAAGCATTATTATTTTTATTCATTTGTTTTACCCCCTACTTTTTAGTTTTTGGAATAATAAGACTTGTCCCAGCTTCAATATGGCAACCTTCTATCTCTATTCCTGCTTTTATTTGTTTTTTAATAAGATTGCTATCTACTTTTACAGTTGTTGTAACTACTTCTTCTTTGTATATATTTGGTATAAGGTCTATATCATCTATTTTTAAGCTTCCTGAATTATTTCTTATTGATATTTTTCCCAAATCAGTTTCAATCTTTGTTGTACCTAATAACTCCATGCTATCTTTAAGCATTGATTTAATATTTTCTTCTTTCTTCTTAACTTGTTTCTTTAGGTCCTGTAATCTCTTAATTTCCCCATCTATAGCATTAATTTGACTATCTATATTTCTGAATACATGTATAAATCCAACTGACTTATTTTGTATTTCATTTCTAATTATTTGATTAGCTTTTACTAAGTTCTCTGCTAGATCTTCTTCTCCAGCTTGTAAATATTCTTCTATTAAATTATCTACTTCTAAAAAGTTAGAAGTTAATTGATATAATGAGCTCATTTATATTCCTCCTAAAATGTGATATAATTTACTTGATACAATTTACTTAATATTTTTTAATTGGACCTCTGCAAAGGTCATTTTTTTATATAACTCCAAGATAAGGTATGTTATCATTCATAGCCTCATACAATATGTCATATTCCTTTGTATCGTCTTTTAACATTAGTTCAATTTCTTGTAGTTGATATTTCAACCAATTTATCTCATCTTTATTTGCAGATTTATAAACTTTATGAACTTCTGCATCATCTATATTATTTTCTAATGCTTTTATTCTTGCTTTCATACTGCCTATAACATCTTCTAATATCCAGTTACTCATTTTTCTCACCCTTGTTCGTATAATATTTTTTCATTCTTCTTTTTCTTGCACATGGTTTACATTCATATCCAAAACCATTTTTATAATTTTTATTTACATAAAAGTTCTCTGAATTAGCTTCTAGTATCTTTTTGCAGGTACTACATTTTTGATAACCATATTCTTGTAATGTACCTCTTACAAATCCTTTTCTGTGTGCAAAGTTATAAAGTTGCTGAACATCCATATTAAATTTATCTGCTATATCTTTTACATCGTTAAAAGGATTTTCATACATTTCTTTTAATTCCCATAACTTTTCTTTAGTTAATTTCATATCTCCACCTATCTAGTAAAACCTTTTAACTTTCCATCATGTATAATGAAATACAGACCTAAACTCTTAAAATACTCACACTGCTCAAGTGTTATACTTTTTATATCGACTATTTTTAAATCCATATCTTCTCCCCCTAATTTAAGCTCTTCTCAAGTTCTTTCTTTTTATTAAGTTCTATTGTCTTCTCAAGTCCTCTTTTTAACGCTTCAACATATTCAACTGGCTTACAAGCTATAATTCCTTTTGCCAATCCTTCACACATAATATCTTGAAACTTATCCATATTTTCCGGTGTAGGATAATTACAAATTACAGTGATTTCCTTTTTAGCCATCACCTCACCCCCATATAAATACTTATGTTTATAAAAATTTGTCCTATTCAAATTCTTATTTAACTAATTCATCTATTGTAATTCCAAGATAATCAGCTATAGCTTTTACTGTATAAACTCCTGGATTTAAATTCTTACCTTGTGTGATTTTATATATGTTACTTACTGGTATATTCGCTTCTTTTGCTAACTTATGTATGCTCATATTTCTTTCTTCCAACAATTGATTTATTTTGTCATCTATTGCCATCTCATTACTCCTTTTGATATAATTTTTTATGGAATATTTTCCAAATATTTATGAAGGACGGTGTTTTTATGTGGTCATCTTATGGAGTAAAATTCAAATGTCCAACTTGTAATGAAACTTTTACTGTTAGAACAAAATATCTATTAGATAAAGATTCTGTCACTTGTTCTTGTTGCGACTATAAATTTCCTGATGAGGTTATATCTAACATAAAAAAATCTATTCAATATGCTTCTAAAGCATTTGTTTTTGTTAGAGATAATGATTTATCAAATAAGTTAGAATTTGATTTTTTAACTATTCCAAAGGAAGATTAAAGTCATCAACCTTAGGTATTGAATTAGATGTATGCTTCTCTTGAACTTGCCTTTCTTGAGCAGTTTTATTTCTGTCTAATTTCTTATAAGCATATAGTGCGTGTTCTTTTATCATTCTTGATAATTCAAACTTCTGCATCCTGAATCTATACAAATCGTCATCACAATCTTTTATACAAATACTTTTAATTTCTCTCTTGTCTGAATCTTTTTCAAAGTTGCGTTCAATAATTAAATTTTTTCTTGTTTCCTTTGTTGTTAAAATATTTTCATCTATACTTTCTATTAATTCTTTAATTGATAAGTTGCATAATTCGTTCATACCTCTACCTCCTACTTTTCAATTCTTTGGTCTTCTTTAAATTTAGGTAGCTTATCTTGTAATTCTTGTTTTGTTACAGGTACGCCTACTAATTCAACAACAGCTCTATCTCTTGGATTACCAAATAATGATGACCCTATATCATTCAAACGTTTTTCAAGCTTTAAAAAAGCCATTCTTTTACTAGTTGCTTTTTGATATAACTTAAAATCTACTCTCTCTGTTGAAACAATATATAAACAATCTCCAACTTGACTATCTAATTTTGCATTGATTAAATTGTTAACAGTTACATCTAATGCTTTTGCTAATTTTTCAACTTCATCAAGTCTTATACGGTGCTTAACATTCTCGATATTACTTAATCTACTTAGTTTTATTCCTGATTTTTTAGCTAGTTGTTCTTGTGTTAATCCTAAAGCTTTTCTTTTATCAACAATGTTTATTGCTACATCGCAATAAAAGTCATATCCTATTCTTTCTAAAATACTATCTCCATAAAATCTCATATTAAATTACCTCCTAATTAAAAGTTATTTGTCTAACGTTATCTGCAACTAAATGTAATTGCATATTTTTAAGTTTTATGTCCTGTTCAAGTGCATAAGGTAATCTATAATTACTAACTATCTCCATTGCACTATCAAACTGACATCTTTTTATTGCTTCATATCTATTTACATCAAATTCTCTTTTAATTTGATTTTGAATATCTGAATAAACCTTACCTCTCAAAGAATTATCATTATATGCTGGAGTTTTATATCCGCCTAATGCTTTCGTTCCTATTTTTCTAACAAGTGCTTGTAATTCTTTACATTCCACTTGGAAAAGAGGTATATCTCCTTTAAAATCTTCAAACTCATTTTTTACTTCTTCTATCTTATGTTCCTGTTCTTTTATTGCTTTGAATTGTAATTCTAATAGCTCCATAGGACTTAATGGTTTTACTGGTTGTTGTAATTTATTTTCCAGTATATTTATGTATTGAATTGTTTTAGCTCTTACCACTGCACTTTCTTTATTTAATATTTGCAGTGCTGCATCTCTGTTTAGAGAATAGCAAGGCTGTTCTTTATTTTGAGAATTTATATAAGATGACTGTACAAAATTGTACTGTCCTTCGAATCCTGCATTTTTTAAATCTTCAATTTCTTTTCTTATGTCTCTCATCAAAGTATTGTGTTGCTTTATATTGTCATTACCTTCTTCAATTCTGAATTTATTGATCATATCTACTAAATCCACACTACTAATTCTTACTTCATTTTTTTGAATTACTTCATAACTTGCTAGTAAACTGCCTTTCATCTTTATTCCCCCTTAATTTATAACCATTTTGGTTGGTTTGTTGTTAAAAAAAATTTCTTCTGGATTTTTCTTTAAAACATAAGCTATTTTAATTGCTTCTCTTATAGTAAATTCAGTTTGCCCTTGTTCTTTCTTTTGATAAGTAGAATAAGGCATTTCAATTAATCGAGCTAATTGTCGTTGTGTTAATCCATTTTCTGCTCTGGCTGCTTTAAGCTTTCTGTTCATATATTCACCTCTAATCTCTATAACCATTTTGGTAAGTCATTTATATTTCAATAATACTACCACTTTGGTTGTAAGTCAACCGTTTTTTATTATTTATTTTTAATTTTTGGTTGATTATATATATTTTTTGGTTGATTTTCACTATAATTTAAATTAAATAACCATTTAGGTAAGATTTTTAAATTTAATATGGAGGTTATACATGGATATGTTAAGTAATAGATTAAAACAATTGAGAATAGAAAAAGGTAAAACACAAAAAGAAATGGCAAAAGATTTAGGTACTACAGATGTATCTATTGGAAGATACGAAAAAGGAGAAAGAGAACCAAAAACAGATATGTTAAATGCTTTGGCAAACTACTTTGATGTTACAACAGACTACCTTCTTGGTCGTACAGACGAAAAAAATCCTAAAAAAGAAATCAATAATGCTACAACTATAGCCGCTCATAGACTTGGGGATATTGAACAACTTCCAGATGATGCAATTGATGAAATAAACAATTATATAGATTTAATGAGATTAAAATATTTAAAAGATAAAAAGTAATGGGAGTGTTGGGGGAGTATGGATAAATTAGAACATCTTTTACAAATAGCAGCCGATGAAAATATCTTGTTACATTACGATGATTATATCCCCTATAACTTAGAAGGGTTGTATGTGAACATAAAAGATGTTGGTCCTGCTATTTTTCTTTTAAAAAAATTGAAGCAAAATAAATCTAAACATATTGAAATATTAGGGGAAGAGCTAGGTCACCATTTCACAAGTGTAGGCGATAGTATTTGTAATGCTTCTACATATAGAGATAAATTAAATATACTTAAATGTGAAAAGCAAGCTACTGATTGGAGTACTAATCATATAATCACAAATAAAGAACTAACTAAAGCTCTAGAGCATGGATGCAATTCATTTTATGAAATATCAGAATTTCTAAATGTTAATGAACATATAGTAAGAGATAAATTTGAGTACTTAGCTAGAAAAAGTAGTACAGGCTATATTCAGTTAGGTAGTTATAAAGTTATACTTACTAATCTGCCTAATATTTATTTGTATAAGGATTTATAGAGATAGCTATTTATTATAATTTCTTAATATAGCTACTTTTTAATTGGTAAATTATTTATAATACAATTAAAATTCGCAATTGTTATATAATGCGAAATAAAATTTCTTATGGTTATTTTGGGGTTTCACGAAAACAATCTGTTTTATCATGTAAATGATATATGTAGTCACTATAACATTTTCTACATTATGATTATAAATCTTGGCTTTCTAATTTACATATCAATGTATTTATTGGTATAGATTATAAGCAAAGGAGTTGTCTCAAAATGATTTAAAAATCATAAAAAGAAACAACTCCTTTGTTTATAGTATTCTAATTATTCTATACTTATGCATGAAACTGGACACCCATCTCTAGCATCTTGAGCTGATTCTAATAAATCATCTGGAATATCTTCTTCTATAGGTACTGATATACCTTCTGAATCCATACTAAATACTTCTGGACATGTTCCTGCACATGCCTCACATCCTATACAAATATCTCTATCTACAAAAGCTTTCATATTTTACCTCCTTATACGCTATTTATATTATGATAATGGTTGAGATATAATAACTAACATTTTACTTGTTTCTTTAGCTATAATATTATGCTCAACTCAAACATCAAGTAGTAAAAAGTCACATTGATCTAAGACAAATTTACTCCATTCACCCAACTGTAACAACTGTAACTATTCTATCTTTATATGGCTCCATAAAGCCATATGCTAACTATTCTTGTTATTATTATGCCCTATATAACGAGAAAAACAATAAGAAGAACTATAATTATTTGGAAAAATAAGCTAACAAATATCACTTTACTAACTTATTGTTCCACTTAAGAAGTATATTTATAATTATAACTAATTAATTTATTATTTTATAATTGTAACTAGTACTTTACTAGTTACTCTAGCTATTACATTATGTTCTATCCTTGCATCAAAAGGTAAAAAATCTCCACATTTTAATTCAAATGTCTCTCCATTTTCAAACTTCATATCTACTATTCCATCGATAACTTGTATAGAGGCATATCCGTTATGAGTATGATTTGGAAGTCCTTTACCTTCATCAAACTTGAAAAATATTGTTTTATATTTTTCATTTTCACATAAGAATTCCCTATTAGTATCTATTTTATTTATATTTATTACTTCCATAAAATCGCCCCTTATTTATTCTTGTATACATTGTTGTAGACAAGTTTTTATGTCATCTTCAGGTGTACTTATTGGTCTTAAATCAAAAGTATCTACTAAATATTGAAGTACATTTGGACTTAAAA
The DNA here is from genome assembly GCF_000808015.1 of Terrisporobacter othiniensis. GTDB lineage: Bacteria > Bacillota > Clostridia > Peptostreptococcales > Peptostreptococcaceae > Terrisporobacter > Terrisporobacter muris. Next base: position 88,084 of record NZ_JWHR01000121.1, read on the forward strand.
AGGCTGGAAGTGTTGGTCCTAAGTATATTCCTTTTACACCAAGTGATAATAATGCAAGTAAATCAGCTACTGCTTTTTGTTCATACCAAGATACAATAAGAGATAGTGGTAATCCGTTTACATCTGTTTCGAAAGCATCAGCAAGAGCTGTTGCAATTTTTACTGCTGAGTAAACATCATTACATTGACCAACATCTAAAAGTCTTGGAAGTCCTGCAACCTCACCAAAGTCTAATTTATTAAATCTATATTTACCACAAGCAAGTGTTAAAATTACACAGTCATCAGGTACCTTTTTAGCAAATTCAGTATAATAATTTCTACCTGGTCTTGCACCATCACATCCTCCTATTAAGAAGAAGTGTCTTATCTTACCGTCTTTAACTGCATTAACTATATCCTCTGCATGTGAAAGTGTTGCATGATGACCAAATCCAACTAATATTTCATGTGGTTCTTGATCTTCTTCGTATCCACCAAGTTCTAGAGCTTTTTCTATTATAGGAGTAAAGTCTTTCTTACCATCTGGACCTACGCCAATATATTGCACACCATCCCATCCAACTACACTTGTAGTAAAGATTCTATCCTTATAAGATTCTCTAGGTCGCATTAAACAATTTGTTGTCATTAATACGCATCCTGGTAAATTATCAAATTCTTTTTGTTGGTCTTGCCAAGCACCTCCGAAGTTTCCTACTAAATGAGAATATTTTTTTAGCTTCGGATAACCATGACATGGAAGCATTTCACCATGAGTATAAATATTTATTCCTTTTCCTTCTGTCTGCTTAAGTAACATCTCTAAATCCCATAAATCATGTCCTGACACTACTATAAATGGACCCTTTTTAATATGAACATTAACTTTTTGAGGAGAAGGATTTTCATATGTCTTAGTATTTGCTTCATCTAATTTTGCCATTACAGCTATACTCATGTCACCTGTTCTCATTGTCCATCGAATTAAATCGTCCACGCTTAAACTATCATCTGTAGTTGCTTCTAAAGCTCTAATATAAAAGTTATCTACTTGGTCATCATAATATCCTAATTCTCTTGCTTGATGACCATAAGCTGAGATTCCTTTTAATCCATAAACTATAGTTTGTCTAAGTGAACGAATGTCTGGATCCAGTTCTTGATCATACATTATACCTGCTTTTTTAGAATCTTTAAGCATTTCTGCTTTAGTTTCACTTAAATCATATGTAGCATGTTCAGTATCATTTTTTATTTTACCTACTTTTTTTCTCAATGCTTCTTTTATTTTTTGCGATTCTCTAAGCATTTTAACATGTACATCTGCATCAAAATTTACATTTGTTAATGTTGTAAATAAAGAATTTTCTATAAAACTAACTATATCTTTATCTACATTTTCGCCTTTTTCAACTATCTCTTTTGCATAGCAGCTTATGCCTTTTATTTGATAAATAAGTAAGTCTTGAAGATTTGCCACTTCTGGTGTCTTACCACATACACCTGATTTAGTACATCCCTTACCCCCAGCTGTCTGCTCACATTGATAACAAAACATAGGATATTCCATTGCCATATTATTTTCCACGATAAATACCTCCTAATTTTTGATTGCATTATAGTATTTGCAATATTTACTTAAAATATAATTACATAGGTAACTACTTGGAGTTTTTTTATGGAAATAATTAGATAAGATTCATATGCTATCTAATAAATCTTTAAGATTATCAATTTCTACATATATAAAAAATAATCGAACATTATGTATAATATAATCAGAGTTCGTGATTTTAATATAATACGAAACAAAAATAAAACAGTACTCATTAAAAAGTACTGTTTTTCTTTGTTTGAAGCCTTGTATTTATGCCATTATTTCAAAGTTTAAGTTATTAAAATTATTTTTTTGCAAAACTTCCACAATCAGTTTGTTCAACTGTAGTCGCTGAACCACTGTGTTTTATAACTTTAATTTTGTCTAAAGCACAGTAGTTTTCTTGACCACTATGGTGTATACATTCTGTAACTTCGCAAGCTATACTTTCATTTTTTTTCATTGTTACATCTCCTTTGTTGTCTTATTTTTATGTTGCAATATTATTATGTAATATTATCACTAATTATATTCGAGTAGTTTGTAAGAATATATTTATATTAAAATTCTCTTTTAATTCTATTTAATCAGTTATTTCATCTTATTATCTTTTACTATTTATTTTAAATCTAATCTACCTAATATTTATTTATATAAAGAGTTATAACAATAAATGATAATTATAAATTTAATAATATAATATAGAACAGTTAAATCTGCTCTTTTTGTGTAAAAATCAATATTTTTATCATGTTAATTTTTGCAATATTTTTTATATTTTGTACTAAATAATGTTATGTATTAAACAAATACTAAATATAGCAATACTATTATTTTTGGAGGTATTAATAAAATGAAAAAACTTTTCACATTAGCGCTCTGTCTTATATTAGTTTCTACAAATATATCTTTTGCAGATACAAATAACATATCAGTTTCTACAAATATATCTTCTGCTAGCAAAGCTGACATCCAAAATGCTATAAAAGACATTGAAATGGTAAATAACTCAATAAATATTATGATAAAAAAAATAGTCGGAGATGATCCTCTTGAGACTGAAGAATTAAAAAAAGACATAGCTTTTGCTGAAACTATACTAGGATCACAGTCAAGTAAAATATCAACTTTATATTCTAAAGAATCTGATTTTGAACTTCGAAGAACATACTCTAATATCTTATATACATTATCTCTATATCAGTTAAGTTTAAGTAGCATGTTGGTATATGTTAATGATACCAATAAAGTAGATTACTTTGTTGATACATGCACATCTTATTCAATAGGAGAGAGTTCATTAAAAACCCTTAAATCAAGTAATAATTAAAAATTAAAAATAAAAAACATTAATTTAGATTTTGTTAAGTTAATGAGTAAAATTAATCAAATATTAGTGAATATTTATACAAAGAGATGTATAATAATATAAAAAGGAACTATAAATCTATGTGGAAGTAGAGTAATGGTTCTCAAAATCAAGCTAATAACTTAATTGTTAAGACCACTATCGACCCAAATTCGAGTAGTGGTTTTTTACTTTTTTGTATATGTAGCAATTACTGCGCAGATAGCCGTTGCAACTATTCCAGCAAGTACATTCAATAAAAAAGCCTCCATATTATCACCTCCTTTCATGAAGGTAAATAATATGAGAACCACCACTCTATAGATTTATAATTCCTAATTTAAAGTATAATCTTATTCAATTCTTTTTTCATCTAAATATTTTATTTCTACTCCTATATATCATAAAAAATAGACTAATCACTTAGTCTATACTCTATCTATTATTTAGCCTCTTTTAATTCATTTATATCAGTCCAGTTTTTAGCTGTAACTTTTTCAACAACACTTAAATCTTTCTTAATCTTTTCTACATCACCTTTAATATAAGCTACATCTAAACTTATTTTATCTAGAGTTGCTTTATTAAGCTCTGCACTATGACGTAGAGCTTTAATCATTTCTGTGTTTTCTTTTACTTGTGTTCCAATTGAATCCAATTTTGTGTTTATTGGTTCTAATTTTAAATCTAACTTATTATCTAATAAATCACTTATTGCACTTAATAACTCATTATTCATATATACCCCTCCAAAAAACAACTATTTATATATATTATAGACTTTTTTCTAACAATTATAAACAAGTTATATATTCCAAGTTTTATAATTTAAATTATAAGTCTATATTATAGTAACTAATTTATAAATAACAATTTAATTATTTTAATAATTTCAACGTATATTTTTATTGTTAATACAATATAATATAAGAAAAATAATAAAAGAGAAAAAAGGGAGTTTAAAATGAAAGAACTTATTTTTATTTTACTTCTTCTTATAATACTATTACGCTTGATCATCTATTATAGTGATATTATATTGATTATTCTGGATAGAATAATTACTATATCTTATATGATATTGGTAATGTATTTAATTATGAAGTAAGCAAAACCCCATGCATAAGCATGTGGGAACTCCCTTTAAATATAAAATTAATAAAATAAAAAGAAAAACAGTACTTATATAAAAGTACTGTTTTTCTTTGTCTAAAACCTTGTATTTAGTTTTTTATCTAAAATTATAACTTCCCAATCTACTTAAATTACTATGTTTTACTTATATGGCACTATAGTAAATATTTTTAAGTACAAAATTAATAAATGCATTGAATATTCATTTTAACTATTTTTTTAGCATGATATAATTATCATGAAAGGTGGTTTTATAATATGAGGATTGCAATTTATTCTAGAAAGTCGGTTTTTACTGGTAAAGGTGACTCTATAGAAAACCAAATACAACTATGTAAGGAATATGTTAATTTGCATTATCCAGGGGAAAATAGTATAGAAATATATGAAGATGAAGGCTTTAGTGGCGGAAATATTAACCGACCTAAGTTCCAAGAACTCCTAAAAGATGCTAGAGAAAAGAAATTTGACTGTCTTATATGCTATAGATTAGACAGAATTTCTCGTAATGTTAGTGACTTCTCTACTCTTATAGAAGAACTTAATGACTTGAAAATATCTTTCGTAAGTATTAAGGAACAGTTTGATACATCAACTCCTATGGGAAGAGCTATGATGTATATTTCTTCTGTATTTGCACAACTAGAAAGAGAAACTATAGCTGAACGCGTTAGAGATAATATGATAGAACTTGCTAAGCATGGTAGATGGTTAGGTGGTACACCTCCTCTTGGATTTGACTCTGAAGCAATGGTTTATATTGATGAAGAGATGAAAGAAAGAAAAATGAGTAAATTAAAAGTTAATAAAGAGGAAATTGAACTTGTAAAAACTATTTATAGAAAGTTTTTAGAGTTAGGATCTATACATCAAGCAACAGTTTTTCTTCAACAAAATCGTTTATGTGGTAAAAGAGGTAAATTATTATCTGCTTCTGCTGTATCTAAAATTATAACTAACCCTGTTTATGTAAAATCTAATGACGATGTTTTAGACTATTTAAGAAGTATAGACATACAAGTTTTTGGACGAAAAGATGGATATGGAATACTTACATATAATAAAAGAGATAGTAAGTTTAACAAAAGAGACAAAGAAGAATGGATTGCTGCCGTATCTAAACATAAGGGTATCATTGAACCTAATGACTGGCTATTAGCACAAAGGTTACTAGATAAGAACAGAGAAAAGAGTAAAACCTTTAGACTAGGTACTTCAAGCAAAGGTCTTTTCTCTGGTCTAGTAAGGTGTGCAAAGTGTGGTTCTCCTATGAGAATAACTTATGGTAGAAATAATAAACACTATTATACTTGTACTAGAAGAGTACAGTCTAAAAATGCTCTTTGTAACAATCCTACTGCAAGTGGTCCAGATTTCGATAAAGCTGTACTTGATAATATAATGACTGTAGATACAAGTAAATTCTTAAATGGATTAAATAGTAATAGTAAAATCATAGAAGATGACAAAGAAAAAATAAATAAAATTAATACAGAAATAAATAATAAGAAAAAACAACTTGATAAATTAATTGAAAATATGGCTCTGTTTGATAGTGATGTAACTGATATATTAGCTGACAAGATAAATGCTCTCTCAAGGGAAATAAAAGAGTTACAACTACAAGTAAATGAAGTTGCTTGCACTGTAGAAGATGCAACTTTAGAAAATAATAATTATGAATTGGTAATTAATACACTAGATAAGTTTAAAGATAACTTTAATAGCATAGAAGAAATAAAAACTAAAAAGGCTTTATTGTCTATGCTTATTGATGAAATTCGTTGGAACGGTGACACAACAGAAATTGAGATTGATTTCTGGGGAAGTAAAAAAAAAGTGTAGGGTCCAATGACTCTACACCTATTTTGAATGATATATCGCAATACTATAAACCTTGCATGACCAGTGTCAAGAAGTATGATGTTTTCCGCAAATTCATGAAGAGCATATTGCTGACAAACTTTTATATCAAGTTTCTTTTCATTTCTAAGTTCTACTGGTAAAGGTATAACTGCAAAACCATTGTCTTTTAACTCTTTTTGTATCTCTTCACTTAAGCTTTCTTTTAATAATTTCATCGAACCACTAAATGCCCCAAAATCACCATTAGCTCTTTCACCTATCATGTCATTTACGCCACATCTTGCTGTAACACTTACCCTTCCTCCGAAAGAAGGACATCTTAGTACACACATTGCACATCCATTTCCATACTTAGTACAATTACCCATAGGACCTGAAGATCCTGTTGTATCTACAAAACTATCTCCCTCTACTCTTTCTCCATCTTCCAATATTACGGCCTTTAATATGTCACCGTCACAGTCCACGTCCACAACCCTACTCATTATTCTAACTTCAATACCCATGTCTTTTATAAGCTTTCTTACTTGTGGTTCAATTTTCAAAACATTATATACTGTGGCATGATCATGCCCTGGAAAATTTACGTTTTTATGAGTTGCATTTTCGTCTGTTAAAGTAAACAATTCACTTGCACCTAAGCAAATTGCCTCTTCACATGCAGTATATCTTCCGTTATTTCTCATTATTCCACCAACATTACCTAGTCCTATCAATAAATCTGTTTTTTCCAAAATGACTACTTGTGCTCCAGCTTTTGATGCACTTATTGCAGCTGCACAACCAGCCCAGCCACCACCTATTACTACAACTTTTGCCATTTAAATCCCCCCTAGATTATTTAAGATTACTTAGAAATTCTCTTCCATTCATCTGAGCTTTACAAGTCTTTATTCTGCAATTATTTAATCTCATAGTGCAGGCTCCACATATTCCTTCTCCGCAACAAATTAAATTATTATTTGGGATTGCAAATTTTATACTATCATCAATGCTATCTACTAATTGTAAAATAGACTTATTAAAATATATTAATCCACAACTATAAACAAAACTAATATTGTTATTTCTTATATAATTTATTAAAATTTCTTTTTTATCATCTAAATTGAAAAGCTGAATATTTACTCCCATGTCTTTTATTTTTTCTTCCATAACTTCTAGTCTTTTACCTTTTTCATTTATGAATACTTCCACTTCATTGTCATTTCTAATTAGTCTTTTTATAACTTTTAATGAATTCACTTGAGATAAGCCATCTAACACTACAAGGCATTTGTCGAACTGATTTGATTTTATTTCTTTTAGTCCAAAAATCCCATTAAAATAAGGAGCCTTTACAATTAATTCATCACAATTTACTAAAGGCTTTGTTTTTATTCCTCTTGGAACTACTACAACTTCCAAAATATTATTTTCTTCATCTACATCCATTACAGAAATAGGTGCATTAAAAAATCCGCTATCTCTATTCTTATCTTTCAAAAATACATAAGAACCTGGCTCGAATAAATCTTTTATTAAGAAACTAGGTATCTTAATTTTCAATAGATAAATATTATTTTCTATTTTTTTGCTTTCTATTATTTTGCAAAGTACTTCATGTCTTTCTTCTACTGGTACTATTTTATTGTGTTTAAGTTCATTGTAAATACAAACCCCCTGCCATTTACACTCACAAGTCTTTTCACCCCTAATTAAAGAACATTTGATGCAATCTCCACTGTGAGCAAGATGACATGGGCAATATTTTCCACCTGCATCAGCACAAAATTGATTATTTTGTCTCTCCATTTTTGTCCACTTCCTTAAAATGATATTTTAAGCTATAATACTAATTTATTAATTATATAAAAATGAGTGACAGAAAAAAAGAAGTTTAAAATAAATTTATTTTTAAACTTCTTTATTAACCTATCTATTTATTTTTTACTATTTAATAATTTACTTTATAACATATATTTATGGTTATATTTTATATGCAAGGATCCGCTGCAAACCATACAGCTGTGTAATAGTCATCCTTATTTGTGCCACTCCATGCAATGGCAACTCCAAAATCTTCTATGTATTGTAAATCAATAATTTCTGCTTTTAGTCCATTTTTTATGACAGAAAATGAATAAGCACAATTGCTAACACTATGGTTGTTAATATCGTATCCTCCTAAAGCCAGATATAAATCATCACTTTCAAACATAGCTTCTACTAAACAATCTCCTCCATCTATTTCTGCTACCATATCTGTATCAATAAAAAATGTAAGTATATCTCCAATTTTTATTTTTGATTTATCAATTTCTATCATATATCTAGCGTCAACTTCATAGTTGCAAATTTTTATAGGCTTTAATGGTAGTTCTTTTAAATCATATGTAACTTGATCATTATTAATATATACATATAAAAATCCCAAAGGCGTTTGTAACAATATATATTCCCCCCTTTTTAATTCTATATTATAGTATATTGGTGAAGTTGTATTAATTATCACTATATATTTTTGTATGTAAAAATTCCCCATACTATTTCTAGTATGAGGAGTTTTTACATAATCTATTTAATTCTTATCCAAAATATCTATTTAGTAATCCTAAGAATGCTTTACCATGTCTAGCCTCGTCTTTACACATTTCATGAACAGTGTCATGTATTGCATCAAGTCCTAGTTCTTTAGCTCTCTTAGCTATTTTTAATTTCCCTTCAGTAGCACCATATTCAGCTTCAACTCTAGCTTCTAAGTTTTTCTTAGTATCTGCAACAACTACTTCTCCAAGAAGTTCTGCAAATTTAGCTGCATGTTCTGCTTCTTCTAAAGCTATTCTTTTGTAAGCTTCTGCAACTTCTGGGTAACCTTCTCTATCAGCTTGACGGCTCATAGCTAAGTACATTCCAACTTCTGTACATTCCCCAACAAAGTTAGCTCTTAAATCTTCTATTATTACTTCATCAACACCTTGTGCCACACCTATTCTGTGCTCATCAGCCCAATGTAATTCACCTTGCATTTCTTCAAACTTTTCAGAACTTACTTTACAAACTGGACATACCTCTGGTGCTTTTTCTCCCTCATATATATATCCACATACTGTACATACAAATTTTTTCATTTTAATATCCTCCCAAATTTTATAATTTATTTTAAATGTTTAAGCAATTATCAATTTATACTATATATATACCTTAACATTTTTAGTTTAAACAGAAAAAACAAATTTTTTTAAATTTTCAAATATTGAAATTATCTTATTTTTAGTAAGGCTTATAAACACTAGTATTAACTAATTCTTTTCTTACAATATTATTTTCTTCGTCTAAGTATAATCTATATGTTTGCACAGTAATTTTATTTTTTGTATATTCCTCTATCATTCTTATACTTATTCTTTCTCTATCTAGATTACATCCATAAATTTTTGAAGTAATTGCTCCATTTCCCACTATATTTTTTATATAAACTGGGTGGGTGTAGGGATTTGTAAATTTCAAGTCAGTATATCCATAAGATACAGTAGCATCTCGTCCCTTTGGAGCGTATTTTGAGGGAAGAGAATGATTATGTACCTCGTCTATTGTAAGTCCTGAGAGTAAAGCTGCATTATAAATTGTGGTGGAAACTTGGCATACACCTCCACCTTCTCCATTTGTAACTTTACCTCCAACTATAATTGGAGCACTTTTATATCCATTAACCCAGTTTCTAGCTCCTGTACGTTTATTATAAGAAAAAGTTTCTCCAGGCATTAATAAAATATCACTGGTACTTTCCCCTGCCACATGAATATTGCTTCCTCTAGAGGTTGAGTCATTAAAACTTGTGCTAAATTGTCCTAGTATGGAATTTATACTTTTCACCTGCTCAGTAGAAACTTTTGGATATGATGTAAGTACTGGTAAATTTATATTTTCAATTTTCTTTTTGTTTATCATATCATAAATATTTTCTTTTAATCGTGATAAGTCAACTTTTTTACCTTCTTTTGATTTGGTTCTTTTTATTTCTCCACTAAGCTCAACATGAAAACTGGCATCAACGGCATCCACATTTATAGCTCTACAAATTACTTTTAGTTCTTTACTTAACTTTATTTCATCATATGTGGCTTTTAATCTAATATTATGTGATTTTTTTAATTTAAGCTTTCCTTTTCTCTTTATATTTTCCAACATGGAAGTATCTCTCGTATAATTAAAAGCTTCATTTACTCTTTCTTCGATATGATAATCAAGGTCTATACTTTTTGCTTCTATTGCCCATTTTTCATTTCCCCAAGTAATATAAAAATCCTTTAAAGGATACTTTGCTTCTAGCTTTTTAATTGCTTGTTTTTTAGTTAATTTTCCCACATCAATATTTTCAATTGTAATATTACTATGAATTTTTTTCTCATTTTCATTTGATGTTAATCCAAGGGATGTAAATCCTACAACTACTATCATTGCTACATATATAAATTTATTTAAAATTTTTATCTGTCCTCTCATATTACTCTCCTAACTATACAAATTATATAATTATATTTTCCCATGAGAGTTTTTATATTCTAAGGATTACTTTCATTTTTTAACTATTGTCATCTATATTGTATTTATCAAGTGTTTCATCAAAAATAATTTCATCCTTATCATTGTTTTTATTCCATATATTTTTTGTTATTAAAATAATCTGATTATTTAATATATATTTTTTAAAATAAAAAAGATATGTTTTAAAATCAAACATACCTTTAATTATACTAACTTTTAAGTTTTATATTAATAAATCTCAATCATTTCATAATCTCTTAAACCAAGTCCTAGCTTATCTGCTGCTTCTATAGTATGAATTCCATTTCTAGATTCAATTCTTTCAATCATGTGAGACTTACCTTCATCTGGTGAGTTATAAACTGCATCTACACAAGCTTGGTCCAAAGCTACAGGATCAGTAGATGCCATAATTCCTATATCAGCCATCTTTGGTTCTTCAGGATTAGCATTGCAGTCACAGTCTACAGATAATTTATTTGCTATATTTATATATACAATATTTTCTCTTCCCATAAAGTCCATTACTGATTTATCTGCATCTGCCATTGATTCTAAGAAAGAATCATGGTCTGATTTGAATACGTCTTCAAATACTTCACTTTTTCCTGATGTATGAATAAGTATTTTGCCTCTAGAAGATGCTATTCCTATGGACATATTTTTAAGTGCGCCTCCAAGTCCTCCCATTTGATGACCTTTGAAGTGAGAAAGCATTAACATAGAGTCGTAATTTTTTAAATTTTCACCTATAATATTTTCTTTTAGTTGAATTCCACCTACTACTGGAATTGACATTTCATTCTTTTCATCCAAAATATCACAAGGTGCTATGGCTTTAAAACCATGCTCCTCTATAGTTTTCCAATGAACTTCATTTGTATTTCTTCCACCAGGATATGCTGTATTGCATTCAACAATAGTTCCATTTAACTTTTTAACGAGATTTTTTATAAGATTAGGATCTAAAAAATTATGTCCGCCTGGTTCTCCTGTGGAAATTTTAACTGCTATCTTCCCTTTTAAGTTTACTCCCATAGCATCATAAATTTTAATCAAACTCTCTGGTGTTATTTCTTTAATAAAATATACTTTAGATTTTTCCATAATAATTATCTCCTTTTTATACTTTGTCATAAGTATAATCCTTGGAGTTAACTCTAAGTCAAGGATTTTTCAAATAATAATATCATATCATTCCACTTGGCCCCTCCATGAACTGAAGCTGATACACCTTCATTTACAAATCCGAATTTTTCATAATAATGCACTAAATAATCTTTACAAGTAAGAACCATACCATTTTTACCACGTTCTTTAGCAAGAGATATAAAGTCTTCTAATAATATAGCTGCTGTACCCTTGTTTCTGTACTGGGGCAAAACATCTAATCCAAATACTGTTTGATATTTTCCATTTGGATTGTGTAGTTTTACATCATGGTATAGCTTGTCAGGAAGTGAAGCTTTCTCTGTAGTGCATCCATTTATAAAACCAACTACCTTCTCATCTTCCACTGCCACTAAAAAGTTTTCTGAAAAAGCTTCAAACCTTTTTTTCATAACTTCTTCACTAGCTGCTTCTTCTGATGGAAAACAAATACTTTCTATTTTTATTATTTCTTCTAAATCTTCTTTACGTGCTAATCTAGTTTGCATAAGCTCTCCTTTATAATTTTTTAGTTATCATATTTATGTAATATAATTATATCATAAGTTTATTTTTTCAACATTTCCATAATAAAAAATTGCTTTGCTTAACAATAAAGCCAGCAAAGAACAGTTACTTTGCTAGCTTATATAAATTATTATTTTATTTATTTTCGCTATCTTGTGTTGTATTTTCATTGTTCTTATCTCCGTTTTGGTCTTCATTTGGATTTTGGTCAGGTTTTTCTTCATTAGAATTATCATTATCTGGATTTTCTTCATCTGGATTTTCTTTATCATCATTATCATCTGGATTTTGTTCTAGTTCATCCTTGTTGCCATCTTCATTCTCGTCCTTATTATCATCCTTGTCTGGATCGTCTTTATCTGGATTTTCTTTATCTGTATTATTGTCTTTATCATTATCCTCATGATTATTGTCATGATTATTATTTTGATCATTCATATTCTCATTAATTTTGTTTTCATCATTTTTATTATTATCAGTAGTTTCTTCTTTATCATTTTCTGATGAATTTTGTGGAGTAATAAGATTTTCTTCAGTAGGAGTTATTGCTTCTATCTTATTCGTCTCAGGTGATTCTTCAGTTTTATCAATATCTTCACTTGTATTTGTAGTTTCCATATTGTTATTGTTTTTATTTATTAGATATTGTGCTCCAAAAGCTGTTGAACAAAGTAATACTACTCCACAACAACCTATAGCCATATATTTTTTTACTTTAGGACTAGGATTTAATTTATGAATCTTTTCAAAATTTATTGCACTTTTCTCACTTATTTCTCCTCCATCCAAATATAAATTAACATCATCTAAAAACTCACTTAAATCTTTATATTTGTATCTTGAAATATGCTTTTTATTTGTAGATTTTTCTAATATTTCAACTATATTTTTATCTAGATCTTTGTGTTCTTCTTTATTAAATAATTTTTCTCCAGTAATCATTTCACACAAAATACTTCCTATAGCATACACATCCTCATGAGTATCAAATTTTTTAGGATTATAAATCTCACAATTTATATGACCTTTGTGATTATTAATAAATGATAAAGTATCAATTTTCACTACGCCTTCACCATTAATAATAATATTTTCTACAGTCAAGTTTTTAAAGTTTATTTTTTGATTATTAAATGCCTTAACACCATTTATAACTTCTCTTATAATTTGTAAACATTGATCTTCATTAAGTTTATTAATTCTCATAAGTTCATCTAAAGTTAAGCCTTCAAAGTTTTCACTTTCTATATAGTAATAAACCTTGTCTTTCTTCATATAAGTTGATATTTCATTTATACATATTACATTTGGATTGTTAATATCTTCTAATAAGTTTACTTCCCTCTTAAAATTTTCTAAGTTTTCTTCATTACCTTCTACATTTATAAGTATATTTATAACTATTTGTTCATTAGTTTCTTTATTTATTGCCATATAAACATTAGACCATTTATTTTTATCAATAAAATCTCTAATCGTGTATTTATTATTAAAATTTTTCACAAGCATCGCCTCTTTTAATCATTATAATAAAAATAA
>NZ_JWHR01000122.1 GCF_000808015.1 Terrisporobacter othiniensis
ATTTCGTACAGTCCATTTATAATTTAAAAAGTGTAGATAGTATATCAAATAAGAACAGTATCATTCGTAGTTTAAATCCAGTTATAAACATACTAACTACTATAATCTTGTAATTAAATTATAGTTTAAAAAAGTACAATTATAGAAAGTGGGTATACAAAAGACATCTTATTGAATAAAAAACTTATGGAAAATAGTAATTTATAGTTGCCCTTATCTGTGCAAAATTAAAAAGGTAAGACAGGAGAAAAAAATGAAATTTAAAGTTAGTGATGAAGTTTTTAGTGAGTTGGGAGATGTATGTTTTGGAGTTGTAAAAGGAATTGATAATAGTTGAAACATAGAACAAATAAATAATTTATTAAATGATAATATTAAAAGAGTTGAAGAATACTATGTAAATAAAAAGGTAAAAGATGCTATCATATAGAGAAGCTTTTAGAGAGTTAAATATAAACCATAATAAGTAGATGAGTTCTATAGAAGCTATGACATCTAGGGTGGCAAAAAATAAAAAACTTCCAAGTATAAATATGTGAAAACTAGAAGGTGGATATGGAGACAAGTAGAAGTGGGTAAGATTATATCTAAAACAAGAAATATTTTTGTTCCTATAGATGGATTTAGACATAGTAACTTTGAAAGTGTTGTAAAAGCTATGGATGAGTTGGCAAATTTGTTTACTGAAATTTTTAATTGTGACGTAATAGTTGGTATTGTTGATAAAGATAATAAAGAAATTAATTTTTAATTTATTTAATTAGGAGGTAATTATGGGTAGAATAAAAGATATTACATCATTGGTAGAAACAAAATTTATAAGTTTATATAATGTTAAATATTTAAACAAAAGTAATAAAGAAAAAAGTTGGACAGTAGCATCAAGAAAGAAAAAAGAGGTATTAGAAGGGATTTATTTTGATAATGAAAAGGATAAAGTAGATGCTGTAATAATATGTGCATATCATAAAGATAGTGAAAAGCTAGTTATAATTAAAGAATTTAGGGTGCCTATAAATAAATATATTTATGAATTGCCAGCAGGGCTTGTAGATAGTGATGATGAAAATTTTGAAAGTGCTGTAAAAAGAGAATTAAAGGAAGAAACTGGTTTAGATGTAATAGAAATAAAAAAAGATCTAAGTTGCAATCAAGTATATTTATCACCAGGAATGACAGATGAATCTGCAGCATTTGTTTATTGTATATGTGAAGGTGAGATTAGTAATAAATTTTTAGAAGATGATGAAGATATTGAAGCTATTTTAATTTCACAGGAAGAGGCAAGAGAAATAATAAAAAATAATATTATTTCTTTAGATATTAGAGCCTATCTAGCATTACAATCATTTTCTGTTTTAGGGGAAAAAATGTTTATATAATTTATTGAAATAGAAATCATAAATCCTTTATTATTTTAATATATAAAAATATGGAGGGATTATTGTGCCTTATGATAAAAAAATAGCCATTGTATATAAAAGTAAGTATGGATGCACTATGAAATATGCTGGATGGTTAGCCATAAAACTAAATGCAGATCTGTATGAAGTAGCGGATGTAGGAAGATGGGATTTGTTAAAATATAAAACAATTATATTTGGTAGTCCCATATATAATTCTCAAATATATTTGAGAGATTATTTAGAAGATAAATATAATATTATAAAAAATAAAAATATAGTTTTATTTTGTGTGAGTATGAATTTACAAAGCAAAGAAGATATAGTGGAATATAATTTTAAAGATGAAGATATTAAAAATAAAATAAAGTTTTTTTTCTTGCAAGGATGCATTAATTTTAATAGTTTAAGTAGATTAGACAAAGTAAAAATCAAAAAATGTATAAATAAAAACCTATCTTT
This sequence comes from Terrisporobacter othiniensis, assembly GCF_000808015.1. GTDB lineage: Bacteria > Bacillota > Clostridia > Peptostreptococcales > Peptostreptococcaceae > Terrisporobacter > Terrisporobacter muris. The sequence goes on from NZ_JWHR01000122.1 coordinate 1,866, forward strand.
TGAAATAACAAATTTAGAAAAAAATATGAATATTGATAGAAGTGATAAACATACAATAACACCAATAATAAATTATGTTTTAGATAAAACCTATTAGATTAGAAATAAATACTGTTTGATGTATGATATTATTATAAATAGATAATAATATACATGATATTGAAATTTATAAATGGAGGTTACAAATGAAAGCACACGTAGATAGAGATACATGTATAGGATGTGGAGTTTGTCCATCTGTATGTCCAGCAGTATTTGAAATGGATGACGAAGGTTTATCTCATGTAATAGTTGATACTGTTCCAGCAGATGCTGAAGATGATGCTAAGGACGCAGAAGAAAGTTGTCCTGTAGATGCAATTACAGTTGAATAGCATTTATTAAAGGGTTATCAATTTTTATTGATAACTCTTTTTTAGTTTAAAAAATTGTGTTTTTAAGTAGGTTCATAGGGTATAATTAATAATATAAAATTGTAGGGGGATATACATGTGTTATACATATATAATTAGATGCAAAAACAATACTTTATACACAGGTTATACTACAGATATAATAAGACGCATGGAAGAACATAAAAAAGGTATCAATTCTAAATATACAAGGGCTAAAGGTTTTGATAAGTTGGAAGTGTTTTTTGAAAGTGATAGTAAAAGCCAAGCTATGAAATTAGAATATTATATAAAAAAATTAAGTAAATCTAAAAAAATATGGATAATAAATAATCCGGAGTTTTTTATTGATGAAGTTAAAGATAAATTTCAAATAAGTATTGGAAAAATAAATAAAAGTTGACAATTATTTTAAATGAATTATAATGAAGTTGAAAGTAAATAAATTGCTAGGGGCGCCATTGGCTGAGAGGTTTATACCGACCCTTGTACCTGATCTGGATAATACCAGCGTAGGAAAGCACTATGAATTTTATAACCATATAAGGGTTTTAAATTTGTATATAAACGCTATGCCTATAGGCATAGCGTTTTTTTCTAGGAAATTTATGATTTATCTTATTTTGAGTACGAATCATAAGTATATATTACGAATTAGGGGGGAGTAAAGGTATGAAAAATTACAAGATACCAACATTAACAATAGCTGGCTCTGACTCATCAGGTGGAGCCGGAATACAAGCAGATTTAAAAACGTTTTCTGCCATAGGAACTTATGGAATGAGTGTAATTACTGCAATAACAGCTCAAAATACACAGGGTGTTTCTGATGTGCAAGAGCTTAGTTCCAAGATTATTAAGGAACAAATAAAAGCGGTTTGTGAGGATATACCACCAAAAGCAATAAAAGTAGGGATGGTATCTTCTCCAGAAATAATTAAAGATATAGTTGACTCATTAGAAAAATATCCATGTGAATACTTAGTTGTAGACCCAGTTATGATTTCTAAAAGTGGGTATTCTCTTCTTAGACCAGAAGCTAAGGATAGTCTAATAAAATACCTTATACCTAAGGCTTATATAGTAACACCAAATATACCCGAAGCTGAAGAAATAAGTAATATGAAGATAGATACAGTTGAAGATATGAAAAAAGTAGGTAAGGTAATTCTTGATTTAGGACCTAAATATGTTCTTATGAAAGGTGGACATTTAGATGGTGATTGTGTAGATGTGTTAATAGGTGAGGATTTATTTGAAGTTTTTAAATGTGAAAGAATAAATAGAAAAAATACTCATGGAACTGGATGTACAATATCATCTGCCATAACATCTCATTTGGCACTTGGATATGATATTGTTGAATCTGTAAAACTTAGTAAAGAATATATTACTGAAGCAATAAGACATAGTTTTGATATAGGTAAGGGTGTAGGACCAGTACATCATTTTTATAAATTTGATTAAACAATAGGGGGATATTATGTATAAATTATTAAAAAAAGTTAAAGAAATAAATCCACTTGTATTGAACTATACAAATAATGTTACTATAACAGATTGTGCGAATACAACACTAGCTATAGGGGCAAGTCCACTGATGAGTTTTTCTTATGAAGAAGTTGATGATATAGTTAAAGTTGCTAGCAGTGTAGTTATTAATATAGGAACAATGAATAGTGAATTGTTGGATTTATATGTTTTAGCAGGAAAAACTGCAAATAAGTACAACAAGCCAGTTATACTAGATCCAGTAGGGGTATTTGCTACAAAGGCAAGAACTGATTTAACTAATAAATTATTAAATGAAGTTAAATTTGATGTGATAAGAGGAAATATATCTGAAATTCAGTTTATAGGTGGAATGGATGTAAAAGGTAAAGGTGTAGATTCTTTTGATGATGGAAGTGATGCATCATTTATTACCAAAGAAGTAGCTAAAAAACTTGAGTGCATTGTTGTTGCTTCAGGAAAGACTGATGTGATTAGTGATGGAAATAAAATATACAAAATAAGCAATGGAACACCTAAACTTAAATTTATAACAGGAACAGGATGTATGAGCACATCTTTAATAGGAAGTTTCTTACCATGTACAGAAGATAAAATAGATGCAGCAGTAATGGGGACTTTAGTAATGTCTCTTTGTGGAGAATTGGCAAACAGAGAAAATCCAGCAATAGGAAGTTTTAAAACAAAACTATTTGATGAAATTTTTACTTTGAATGAAGAGACTTGTAATAAGTATGGGAAAATTGAGTTAGCGCAACTTAATAGTTCATTATAGTAGAGAGGGGAATGCTATGTTATTATCAGATTATTTATTTAATGAAAGTAAGGAAATATGGGATGAATATTTAAAACATCCTTTTATAGTAGAAATGGGACAAGGAACTTTAGACAAAAAAAAGTTTAGAGAATATTTAGTTCAAGATTACTTATACCTTCTAGATTATGCTAAAGTTTACGCCATGGGACTTATAAAAAGTGATGACGTAAATCATATGAAGTTTTTTAAAGATAGCATAAATGGAATTATGGAAGATGAAAGTGCTACACATATAGCTTATTTAAAAGAGCTAGGTGAAGATATTAAAACACTTCAAAGACATAATATAAAATTGGAAAATGAAAATTATACTAATTTTATGAAAAGTATAGCATTAACAGGAGATATTCAAGATTTAATAATAGCAGTACTTCCATGTGCGTGGAGTTATTATTATATAGCTAAAGAAATGAAAGAAATATATAAGGATAAGTTAGAAAATAATTATTACGCAGCATGGATAGAGTCATATTCTTGTGAAGAATATAGAATGTGCGCCAAGGAAAATATAGATTTTGCAAATGAACTTTGTAAAAATATAGACGATAGCAAAAAAGAAAAATTAAAAGAGATTTTTATAAAGGGAAGTTTATATGAGATGGCATTTTGGGATATGGCCTATAAGGAGATGAGCTAATGTTAAATATATTTATATTAGGTTTATGTTTAATACCTATAATTTATTATATTTTTAAACTTAAGGACTTTAAATTAAATACAAAAACAATGGTGATAATAGCTTTATTTGCAGGTGTACATTTTGTTTTATCAAAAATACAATTTGTTCAATATCCTCAAGGTGGAGGATTTAATTTACTGGCATCATTACCAATACTATTAGTTGGTATTTTATACGGACCTATTATAGGCATGACTTGTGGTTTAGTGTCAGGATTAATAACACTATTAGGTGGAGAATTATTTATAGTTCATCCAGCACAATTTTTATTAGACTATATACTTCCAACAATGTTATTAGGTTTAAGCGGAATATGTGGTTCAGAAAAGAAAAGTAAGATATTTTTAGGCTGTTTAATAGCAGTAGCGCTTAAAGTTACAGTTCATGTTATATCTGGGTGTGTGTACTTTTATGAATATGCACCTGTTGGATGGAGCCCTTTAATTTATTCTTTAGTATATAATTTAACAGGAGAAGGAATAGAAGCATTATTAAGTTCTGTGGTTATAACAATAATTCCTATAGGAAAGATTATGAAAATGGCTAATATAACTACAATAAATAAGGCAAGTTAAGGAGAGTATTATGGTAGATAAAAATAAGTTAAAAAAATTACTTAAATTATATTTAGTAACAGATTCAGATTTATTAAAAGGAAGAGATTTTTATAAATGCATAGAAGAGGCTATTCAAGCCGGAGTTACTATGGTACAACTTAGAGAAAAAGATGCTGATGGTAAGGAGTTTTTGGAAAAAGCAATAAAGCTTAGAGAAATTACTAAAAAATATAACGTTTTTTTTATTATTAATGATAGAATAGACATTGCCTTGCTTGTTGATGCTGATGGTGTTCATGTGGGTCAAAGTGATATAGATGCTACTTCAGTAAGAAAATTAATCGGTGAAGATAAAATTATTGGAGTATCTGCTAGAACTGTTAAAGAGGCAAAGCAAGCTAAAAAAGATGGAGCTGACTATTTAGGTATAGGAGCAATGTTTTCAACAAGTACAAAATTAGATGCCAAAGATGTTTCATTCAACACTTTAAACGAAATAATAGATGAAGTTGAGATGCCTTTTGTTTTAATTGGAGGAATAAATTTGGATAATGTGCATAAATTGAAACAGTTTAATCCAGATGGATATGCTCTTGTATCAGGTATATTGGGAGCTGAAGATATAGTATCTAGAGTGAAGTTATGGAAGAATGAAATATAGATATATTTAAATGACCTAGAAATAGGTCATTTTTTTATGTTATAATGAATTTGAAAAGGATATGTGTTTTCGTAATAAGTTATAAAGGGGAAAGGCCATGGATGAACTTAATTCAACAAAAAATAAAATATCTTCTGTTGCATGGAAATTGTTTTATGAACAGGGATATGATGCAACAACAGTTGATCAAATAATAAATGAATGTGGAATATCGAAAGGTAATTTTTATCACTATTTTAGTGCAAAAGATGATTTATTAAATACCTTATCAGATATATTTGATGAAGAATATACAAAGATAATGGATACTTTAGATGTAAATATGAATAGTTTTGATAAGCTTATAACAACGAGTAGACATTTATTTAGATTTATAGAGGAAAATGTGCCTGTAGATTTATTGGCAACTTTGTATTCATCTCAGATTATTAAAAAAGGCAAAAAAACTTTGTTAGACCAGCAAAGGGTATACTATAAAGTATTGCAACAAATAATAAGTGAAGGTCAAAATAGAAATCAAATAAAGAATGATAGATCATTTTGGGAACTAGCTAAAATTTATGCCATGCAAGAAAGGGCAGTTTTATATGACTGGTGTATTTGCGAAGGTAATTATCCTTTATCTTCTTATGGTATCGAACTTTTAGAAATGTTTTTAAAAGATTTTAAAATGGATTAATGAGGATGGTGTAAATGAGCAACATAAGTATTAAGCTTACTAGAGACAATTTTAATTTTAGATTTAAACAATATGAAGGAATGTATTTTCATGCTGACATAAATGAAAATAGTGAAGTTATAAAATATAAAATTACAAAGGATAAAGAGGGGAATGAGTTAAAAGAATTTGGGAATACTCATTTGAAGGAGAATATGATCTACATACCTCAAATAGAAGCTTATATAGATTTAAAGAAAATAAAATAAAATTACAAACCAAAAAAGAGAGAATATATCTCTCTTTTTTAGTTTAAATCAAGTGTTATTTCTGAAATTACATTAGATGGATTTTCTATAACAAATTGAGGTAATACTTCATAATATTCTCGATCAATAAATCTTTCAATTTCTTCAATTTCTTCAACTTCTTTTTCTGTCACAAATAGCACTATATTTGAGTTTTGTATAATATCATTAGATAATTTATTTACTATACCGTTTTCATTTTGTACTTCGTAGTTTACAATTATTCCAATCTTAGAAGCTGTTTCTTTAAGAAGCTTTCCACTTAATTCATTATCGCATATTGCTGCTATTTTTATGTTCATTAATCATACCTCTTTTCTTAAAACTAAGTATATATAATTATAATAAATTGTTAAGAAATTACAAGTCTTATAATTATATATACTTATGCACTTATTGGTGTAAACCCTTCACCAAATACTTCATGCACATCGCTAACTATTATAAAGGCATTTTTATCAACTTTTTTAATTAATTTCTTTAAATGAACTTCTTGTTTCTTATTTACAACGACTATTAATACACTTTTGCTATTATCAGTATAACCACCTTTTCCATCAAGAATAGTTATACCTCTTTTAATATCATTCACAATAGCATTTTTTAGAGCTTCTTCTTCGTTTGTTATTATCATAAAGCTTTTTGAATAATCAAATCCTGCAACAATAAAATCTACCATTTTTACGATAACATATAAGCTAATTGCTGAATATAAACCTGTTTCTAAATTCTTATTAACTAAACCTGACGATATCACAACAAGTCCGTCTATAAATACTAAGCATTTTGATAAAGGAATGCTTGGGATAGCCTTGTTAACCATCAGGGCTATTAGATCTGTTCCTCCAGTGGAACCATCAACTCTAAATATAATTCCTAGTCCTAACCCCAAAAGTATAGCTCCTGTTATTGCTGATAATAAAACATCATTTGTTACTGTAATTTGAGAAAATGAAGATGTAAGCTTTAGACAAGTTGATAAAAGTAACATACCTATTAAAGTCTTTAGAGCATCTTTTTTCCCTAAAATTTTGATTGAAAATATTATTAGAGGTATACCCATTATTAACATTATTGCTGATACAGATAAACCACTAATTTTGCTTAAAACTACAGATAGACCACTTAAGCCACCTGGTGCAATAGTGTAAGGACTAAAGAACATGTTTATACCAATACTTGCTAGTATACATCCTATAATCATACCTAAAGCTTCTGTTATGATATTTTTTAAATTATTTTTCATATATATCCCTCCATAAAACATATTATAACAATTATAATAGAATTTTACTAATAATTTGAAATAATATTAAATATTAACTTTATTCAAAAAATAAAAACTAAAAAGAAGTATTTTTGCGAACGTTAACAAGTTATTTAATAGTTTTATGTACTTTCATAATTACAACACCAAACTTAAACGAAGTTATAGCAGACTCACAGCTATTATCGCAGGCTCTGAATAAATATAATACAATTTCTTTAAATATTAATAAAAAAGAAAATAAAAGTAATCAAAATAATAAAAATGAAGAAGATGAAAATACATCATCGAACGTTTATGAAGCTCAATTACATTTTATAAATACGGGGAATTCAGATGCAATTCTTATTAGACAAGGAGGAGAATCAGCTCTTATTGATGGTGGAGATAATGATGATGAAGAAACTGTAGTTAATTATTTAAACGATATAGGTGTAAAAGAGCTAAAATACGTTATAGCTACACATCCAGATGCCGATCATATAGGTGGGTTAGATGCTGTAATTAATTCAATTCCTGTAAAAAATGTTTATGTAAGTAATGGAGATGCAAATACAAAAACTTACTCAGACTTTATAAATTCAATGGCTAAGAAAAGTTTATACCCTAGTGTACCATTATTAGGAACAGAATTCTATTTAGGAACATCAAAGTTTAAAGTGTTATCAGCAGCAAATCTTAAGAACCCAAATGATAATTCTATTGTTTTAGAATATGTAAACGGTAATGATAAGGTATTGCTTATGGGAGATGCAGGATATGATATTGAAAGAATTATTAAGGTGGATGATGTTGACTTAATTAAGGTAGGCCACCATGGTTCTAATACTAGTTCTGATATTAATTTTATAAAGAAAATTAATCCTCAGTATGCTGTAATAACAGTTGGGAAAAACAATAGATATGGTCATCCAAATAAAGAAACTATGCAAACTTTAAAAAATGAAAATATAGAGGTTCACAGAAGTGATGAATGTGGACATATTTTATTCAAATCAACAGGTAACGGGTTAGTTATTAATTGTAAAAAAGGGAGCTACAATTATGGACGTTAATAACATATAAATTTAATTGTTTTACGAAAATAATATAATAATATTATTCTATTAAAGACATTATCATCCATAAACAAAACTTATGATTAGCATGAAAAAGTTAAATATATAAAATATTGAAATCCTATTTATTTTTTGAATAATGGTGATATAATGATGTACATAGTTAAGGCAGGCAAGAAAATAAAGTGTAAATATAAAATTGACAGAGGTGATTAAATGAGACAGTATTTAGATAAATTAGAAAATTTACACATCGGAATAAGTGGTACATGTTTAGCATTTATAACATTAAGTAACTGCTGGTTAATAAAAGATATAAATTACTTAAAACCACTATCTATAGGATTAGCAGTAATAATGTTATCACTAATGTTTATAAGATTAATAAAATTCCCTAAAACAATGTTAAAAGAACTTAAAGATCCAGTAATGGGAACTTTTTATCCAACATTCGGTATGGTAACTTGGTTAGTATCTGCATATTTTTATCCACATGCACCAAAGTTTTGTTCAGCGTTATGGATAGGGGCAGCTATATATCATTATTCTATAGCAATTTATTATACAATAATAAGAATTAAAGAAAGAAACTTTAACAATGTAATGCCTACATGTTTTATTATATATACGGGCATGATAACAGGTAGTGTTGCCAGTGTGGGAATGGGTGGAATAATACCTGCTATAGCACATTTCATGCTAATGTTTGGATTTACTTTTTATACAATATTATTACCAGTAGTTTTATACATTGTTTTTAAAAGTGAAATATTAGATGATAAAAAACTACCTACTGTAGGGATTGTTTGTTCTCCAGCGCCACTAGGTATTGTTGGTATTTTATCAATAGAGCCACACCCAAATATGTATATGTTAACATGGCTTATAGTTACTGGATTAATACTTTTAGGTGTTGTCTATGCTTATATAATTAAGCTTTTTAAAGAAGGATTTAAACCATCATATGCAGCATTTACATTTCCCTTAGCAATAGCAACATTAGCAGCATACAAATTATCATCATTCTTTGTATCAACTGGACATGCAAATTTAGGTCATCTATTTGGAGTATTAGGTAATGTAGAAATATTTATTGCAACTTATGTAGTATTCTTTATACTACTAAACTTTATAAATATGTTTTTAAAAGCTATAAATCCTAGATTAGAAGAGTTTGTAGAAAAGGAAGAGCAAATACTAGGTGGAGCTATTTATAGCAAGGATGCAAATCAAATATAATAATTAATATCATAAATAAACCTCTTAAAATCTTATTAACGGTGATAGATTTTAAGAGGTCTTTTATAGTTTAAATTAGTTTTAAGAATTTAAGAACTAATAGACATACTAAAATTAATAGTGCAGCCTTAAAAATCATAGATGTAAAAACTTTTAATAGTTTAAGGCCAACTCCTATAATAACTACTAAAAGACAAATTTTTAATAATAAATTTAAATCCATATGTATTCATAATATAATATAGAATATTATAATGTCGATGTATATATAATATATTTTTTTTGTCAATTAATCAAGTTTTTCATTTTTTGAATAATAAAGCTGATTATAAAAATAATATAATAGATGTAATTTATCCAAACATAAAATTACATCTTTATTACAATTTTGAAAAAATATTCATGAAGTAGATACAATGTAATATAATATCTATTATTGCAATTATTATATTAAATAAAATAGGAGTAAGAAAGATGATGAGTTCAAAATTTTCTTTTGGAAAAATTAAAGATTTACCTAAAGAATCTGGATTAGCACATAAGAAGGCTATTATCTTGGAGAAGATGGGAAAGTTAGATGAAGCAATTGAATCATATAAAATCTCAGCAGAAGAAGGTAATGTAAAGTCACAATATTCATTAGGGAAAATATATTTAAGCAGAAAACAATACCATGAGGCAGAAAGATGGTATTCTATGGCATTCAAAAATGGTCATGAAAATGCTGCTTATGATTTAGGGAATATGTATTATGATTTAGAAGGATACGAGTATGCGCTATATTGGTATGAAAAAGTTGCCATGGAAGGAAATGTGAAGGCGCAAAATAATCTTGGAGTGGTTCATTATAAATTGGGTGATTATTTAAGAAGTGAAAAATGGTTAAAGATTGCAGCAGATGATAACTTGGGATCAGCATGTTTTAATTTAGGTATCTTATATCTTCATTTAGAAAAAGAAGAGGAAGCTATAGAATTTTTTAAAAAGGGTTCTGTATTACTTTCTGATGATTGTAAATACAATTTAGCTATTTTGTATAGAAAAAATGATAATGAAAAGAATGCTATTTCTATGTATAAACAATTGTATCGTTCAGCTCATGCAAAGGGATGCTATAATATGGGTCTAATCATGGAAATAAATAAGGATGAAAGTGAAGCAGAAAGATACTATTTAAAAAGCTGCAAAAGTGAATTTTCAAAAGCGCAGTATAGGTTAGCTTATTTATATGACAGACAGGATAGAAGAGAAGATGCTATTGAATATTATGAAAAGGGAATTGAACATGATAATCCATTATGTAAATTTAGATTAGCTAATTTGTGTAATAGAGAAAATGAAATAGAAAGAGCAAAGATGTATTATGATCTAGCTTCTAATGATATGGTAGAGGCTAAAAATAATTTAGCAGGATTATATTTTGAAGAAGAAAACTATGATAAAGCTATAAAAAATTACGATGAAGCTATAGTTGATGGATGTAAAGTGTCTATAGAAAATATAGGTGATTTGTATGACCAAATAGGAGATATAGAAAAAGCTATATCATATTATCAACGAAATTCTACTATTGTATCTTCTCAAATAAAATTGGGAGATATATTTAAGAGGATTGATAACATCGATGAAGCTATTGTTTGGTATGAAAAAGCATTTGAGAATAAAGATATTTATGCAGCATATGCCTTAGGGTTAATATATGAGTATCTAAAAGATTTTGAAGAGGCCAAGAAGTATTTTATCGTTGCAGTTGAAAACAATCATGTAAATAGCCGTATACACTTGGGAAGGATATATTATAATGAAGAAAATTATGAAGAAGCTAAAAGGATGTTTGATATATCTGCCAATGAAAATAATGTTTACTCACAACATATGCTAGGTTTGATATATGAAAATCATTACAATGATTACACGAATGCAAAATATTGGTATGAAAAGTCTAAGGAACAAGGATGCATTGAATCAATTTATAATTTAGGTCAACTTTCTTTAAAATTAGGTGAAATAGAGGAAAGTGAAAAATACTTTATAGAAGGTGTAAAAAAAGAAGATAAAAATTGTGAATATATGTTAGCTTATTTATACTATGAAAAAAGTAAAAATATATTCAAAGACCTTAGTGAAGCTCATTATGGAAATAGTGAAAAAATTTATAGCACTCTTTTAGAGTTAGATGTAGATAAAAATGAAAGACTGATTGCACAGTTTGAAGAAATTATGGAGGAAGAGGAAGAAGAGTACATACCTCAATATATTTTAGAAGTAAGTGAAAACTTAGAAAATGAGTTTGAAAAAATTGAATCTGAAATGAAAATAGAATATTAAAATAAAGGTGCTTAGATGAAAACTCATATAAGCACCTTTATTACTAAAAACTTTATATATTTTAATATTTAAAGTTTTTTAAGTATACAATGAAGAATATTTATTTACAATAATTTATTTTTTGATAAAAGTATAGATAATATTAAACAAATAATTGCTGATATAAATAGTATTATCCAAAATCCATTGGGATCTGATGAAAACGGAATATTTTGAACGTTCATTCCAAAATATCCTGAAATCATTGTAGGTATGGATAAAATAAGCGTCACAACAGTTAAAAGTTGCATTACGTTATTTTGGTTATTATTAACAATAGCACTAAAAGCATCCATGATTCTACTAAGTATATCTCCATAAATAGAGGCCATTTCAAGGGCCTGTCTATTTTCTATAATAACATCTTCTAATAAATCCTCATCTTCAGAATATTTTTTTATTGTAGATGTACGAAGCATTTTATTTAAAACTAGTTCAATTGCTTTTAAAGAAGTAGAGAAATATACAAGTGATTTTTCTAGTTCTAATAATTGAACAAGCTCTTTATTCTTCATAGATTTGTGTATTTCACGTTCTATTTCTATAGTCATTCTATTAATTCTTCTAAGATATAATAAATAGTAAGTAGCATTTTTATGCAAAATTTGTAGTATAAAACGTGTTTTCTTATGAGTATAGAATTCTTTTATATGACCAACTATAAAGTCGTTTAGAATTTTACTCTGTGCAGTGCATACAGTAATTATACAATTATCCTTAACTATTATTCCCAAGGGAATAGTAGAGTAATGAGCAGAATCAGAGTCAGACTCATCTATTGGAATATCAATTAAAATTAATGTATGATTATCCTCCGCATCTATTCTTGAACGTTCTTCTTCATCAAGAGCTGCATTGATACTATCAATATCTATATCAAATCTATCTGAAATATATCTTATTTCTTCATGACTCGGTTCAACAAGATTTATCCAACAACCATCTTCAAAGTAGTTAAGTTTTTCTAATTTTGTCTCAATTGTTTTGTAATATCTTATCATGGCAACACATCCTTTATTCAGTTTTATATATTGGCACTTAATGATATCTATTAAAAGACCAATATATAAAAAGGGTATTAGTCATAAATAGATATTATTAAGTGATTAAAAAGTCTTACAGTCCGAAACAAGAGTATCGGAATACTGTCCATTTTTCATCACTCTCCTTTATTATTTAAACATCTATTATATATTAATGATTTTCTTAAAATAAATCAATACTTGAAAAAAATTAACATGAAAATAATAGACCTATCTTATATTATAAACCTTTTAAAAAGAATATTAAATCCTTTTTATGAAAATTTCCTATTTAATAAAAAATGACTTAATATAAATATAAAAAGATATAGGATTTTTATCAAGCCTATATCTTTAATAAAAAATAAATTAATCTATAATATTTACAACAACGCCATTATAATCGCAATGCAAATCTTTAATTTGCCACTTATTATCTAAAGATAATAAATACGATTCCATATCAGGTAAAAAATCCTTATCATCATCAGAAGTCAAAGACATTATAGTTGGTCCTGCTCCACTTAAAAAAGTACCTAAGCAATTTAGCTTGTTTGAATAAGTAACAATTTTATCGTAATCATTTATTAAAGGACTTCTATATTCTTGGTGGAATTTATCCTTGCATGCAACTTTTAATAATTCCAAATTATTATTCATAAAAGCTGTAACTAAAAGAGTAGCTCTTGATACATTAAAAACACCGTCTTTATGATCTATAGTTTTAGGTAGAACACCTCTTGCTTTTTCTGTTGAAAGTTTAAAATCTGGTATAAGAGCACAAAATCTTAAGTTTTTTGGAACCTTAATAGTATCATAGTATATTTTTTCATCTTCCATAAATGATACAATCATATTACCGTATATTGCAGGAGCAACATTGTCTGGATGACCTTCAATTTCTGTTGCTAATTTTAATATTTCCTCTTTGTTTAAGTTTGATTTGCTAAGATAATTTGCACCCATAAGTCCTGCAATTATACAAGTGGCACTGCTTCCTAGTCCACGGCAAATAGGAATATTATCTATAATTTTTATTTTAACACCTTTTGGAATAATACTTGGTTTAACCTTTTCAAAGAAATATAACATTGATTGATAAACCATATTATCCTCATTAATATATTCTTTTTCTTTTTCCTCAATTATAATACCTTCGTCTATTTCCTCAAAATAAAATTTATTATATAAATTTAAGGCTATACCAAGACAATCATATCCTGGGCCAATATTTGCACTAGTAGCGGGCACTATTACTTCTAACATATTATCACCTACACTTTTAAAATATTTTCAATTTCTTTTTTTAATTGGTACTTTTCACAATTTCTATTATGTAGAATCTTAGCAGTCTTTAAATTTTTTATTGGTAATGGAATCTTTTTGTTAGTTTCTAAACTAAGCTTTTCTAAAATATCAAATTCATTTAGATTTTCTACACTTTTACCTAAAGAAGATAATACATCCTTACTAAATTTATAAGGGCTTGCAGTACTTACTATTACAGTAACTACATCTTCTGAGTTAATTTTCTTATATTTTTCATAGGCAGTATAAGCTACACATGTGTGTGTATCTATTAAATAATTGCTCTCTTTAAAAACTTTATTAATATTTTCTTTTACCTCGACTTCAGTAGCGTACTCTCCATGGAAAGTACTTAAGTTTAACTCCATATCCTCGTCGATTTCATAGAATCCTTTGGCGTTTAAACTATTAATTAGTAAATTTACTTTTTTATCATCTCGATTACTGACTTCAAATAAAAGTCTTTCTAAATTGCTTGATATTAATATATCCATAGATGGGGAAGTTGTTAAATGAAGCAATCTATTTTTATCGTATTTACCAGTTTCAAAAAAATCATAAAGGACATTATTTTCATTGGAAGCACAAATTAATTTATTTATTGGTAAGCCCATAAGTTTAGCGTAATAAGCAGCAAGAATATTACCAAAATTACCTGTAGGGACAACAAAGTTTATTTTATCTCCCAACTTAATATATTTATCTCTTACTAAATTCAAGTAAGAATAAAAATAATAAACAATTTGAGGTAATAATCTACCAATATTTATAGAGTTGGCAGATGATAAAATATAGTTATTTTTTAATAAGAATTTATTAAACTCTTCGTCATTAAATATATTTTTAACAGCAGATTGAGCATCATCAAAATTGCCATTTATTGAAACAACATGAGTATTACTTCCTTCTTGAGTCCTCATTTGAAGTTTCTGAATATTACTTACACCATCTTCAGGGAAAAATACAATTATTTTAATTTGATCTAAGTCTTTGAACCCCTCTAAGGCGGCTTTGCCTGTATCTCCTGAAGTTGCTGTTAAAATAACTATATCTTCTTTAATATCATTTTTTTTAAGTGATTTTTCCAGAAGATGAGGCATTAATGTTAAGGCCATATCCTTAAAGGCACATGTTGGTCCATGATATAGCTCTAAAAAATAATTGTCGTTTATTTTTTTTGTTGGTGCAATTATTTCTGTATCAAATTTATCATCATAAGCTTTGTTAATACAGGATTTAAGTTCGTTTTCTGTAAAATCATCTAAAAATAGTTTCAAAATTTCAAAGCATAATTCTTTATAGGATAGATTAATAAATTTATTAAGCTCATTTTTCAAATATGGAAATTCTGTTGGTACATATAATCCACCATCAGAGCAAAGTCCGTTTACTATAGCTTTTGATCCCTTTATTTTTTCACTACATCCCCTTGTACTTACAAAGTGCATATTTGTACCTCCTCATAAAAATATAATTTTGATAGACGTGTTGGCAGCATTAAGTGTTTCGCCAACACGTCTATCAAGTGAAGCAAATTTTTTATAATAAAAAAACTCCCATCCCTAAAAAAGGGACGAGAGTATATTCCCGCGGTTCCACCCAAATTGATTAAAAAATCCACTTGTTACATGTAACGTGTGTAAAACGTCTATTCTTACTAAAATCAAAAGATAACTTCAGAATGAAGCTCCTAGGTAGTTTTCAATATTTCTAATTAAGGAAATCTTTCAGCCTATGAATTTCCATCTCTGATAATCGATTAAAATTTACTCTTCCTAATCATAGCTTTTTTATATTAAATTATTTAAATTCTAACTAAGGTTAATAAATATGTCAAGAAAAATTATAAAAATATACTAAATATAATTTTTTTGTATTAGAATATTACAAAGTTTTAACTCTTTTCAAGTAAAAGTGTGGTATCATATTATTATCCTTAAAAGGAATTAACTAG
>NZ_JWHR01000123.1 GCF_000808015.1 Terrisporobacter othiniensis
TTAAAATTTATTATTTGCTTGCTCGAAGAACTTAGAAAAAATAGATATGAATATTTTATTAAAAGATAGTATTAAATTAGTTGATGGAAAAGGTGGAGGAAGTAAAACACTAGCACAGGGTGGCGGTAAAAATAACGGTAATTTAGATTCCTTATTTGATTATGTAAAAATTAAAATAAAATCAACTTAATATGAACTCATAACGATTAAATAACTTATTATTTGAAAAGATGTTAGATATTAAGTATAATAAGAAGTTGAATGACAAAAAACAACTATGAAAGGACCTTAAATATGAAGAAAGAATTATTTAATGGTAAAAGACTTAAAATAGCTAGAATATACAGAGGAAAAACCATAGATCAAGTATCTAAGGAAACAAATATAAATAAGAAAGATATATTAGCTTTTGAAGAAAATAAATATAAGCCAACAGTGGAAAATGCATTAAAATTATCAAATGTACTACATTTTCCAAGAGAATACTTCTATAGAAATGAGAACATAAAAGTAAATGTGGATGCTGCTCATTTTAATCCACAATCAACAATACAAAGAAATGAAGAAATATCATATAGAGAAAAACTAGTAATGATACACAAACTTTATTTATTTTTTGAAAATTACATCCAGTTCCCAGAGTTACAACTTCCAGATAATTTAAATAAAAACTTATCTATGGAAGAGTTAGCTGAAAGGTGTAGAGAGTTTTATGAATTAGGTGAAGAACCTATAATAAATATGGTATCATTTATGGAAGCTGTGGGAGTAGTGATTACTGCTATGAATATAGACAGAAAAGGTGCTTATCCATATTCACAAAAACAAAGTATTAATGGAAAAGAAAAATATATAGTATCGCTAGGTCATGACAAAAATTCTTTGGCTCTAAGGAATTACGATTTAGCATATGAATTTGCATTTATAATAAGTAATGAGTTAAATATACCAGCTAAAAGATTTAATAAAGATGATTTTGCGTCTGCTTTATTATTACCAAAGAAGAGATTAATAGGGGAGCTGTCTAACCCTAACGAATTAGAATCTTATTTAGAAGTTAAATCTAAATTTATGGTGCCACTTACTATAATTTTATATAGAGCTTATTCTTTAGGATTAATAAATTATAAAAAATACAATTATTTAATGAATGAAATAAGCAAAAATGGATGGCACAAAAAAGAGCCTTTAGACAATGTTAAATCAACTCATCCAACTTGTCTTAGAAATGCATATAAATTACTTTTAGATAATAATATAGTAAGTAAAAATACATTAATGGAAAAACTATATAATGAAAATATTATTTTATATGCTGATGATTTAGAAATACTTATGGGACTTAAAGAAGGAAGCTTATCGAATGATAAAAAAGATGTTAAGATTTTAAGTTTTAATAATAAAAGAAGAAAATAATTTAAAAAAGAGAGTAATCAACTATTTATAATAGGTTGAGATACTCTCTTTTAGGTTAGAAATACTTTTTATAAAATTGTATTTTGTAAGCTATTTCATTTTCTAAGTTTATAAGAAATGATCTATTAATATCATCAACATGAATTATATATTTATCACATACTTTTTCGGGCGTATTATCATCCAAATGTTTAACTAAGTAAAGGGTATTGATACAAAATAAATCATTTAATTCTTTTAGCCAATTAATATAATGATCAATAGTGCCATAAATAGTATTTAAAAATAGTTCTCTTTTATGAGGAACATTTAAATATTTTGACTCTATTTCATTAATATCATATCCAAGAGGACTGTCGCAGTCACAATATTCATTTGTTAATCTGAAAAAAATATAATCATCATATTTTTTTAAAGGAAACAAAGAACATGATTCAAAATAATAATCTACTGGAATATTGTATTTTAAAGATGTTGATATGAATTTTTCATTGTAATCTTTTTTACTAACAGCGCCATATAAAAAATCACACATTTATTTCAACCTCACTTAATAAATAGATTAAATTAATTGTACATATACAATATTATTTTTCAACTAATTCATATAAATCTCTTCTTCTATGATGTAGTAGAGGAAGTTCTTCTCTTACTTGGTTAACATAATCAAAATCAATTGTATAAGTAATTAAATTTTCACTTTCATCTAGTTCACAAAGGATTTCACCAAAGGGAGAAACTATTAAAGAGTGTCCATAAGAAATATAAGGAGAGTTATAATCTCTAGCAGGAGAACAACCTATAGCATAAACTTGATTATCTATGGCTCTAGACCTAAACATAACATGCCAATGAGCAGGACCTGTGGTTAAATTAAAAGAAGCTGGGACAATTATAGCTTTAGCCCCCTTATCCACCATAAGCCTTGAAAATTCAGGAAATCTAAAGTCATAACAAATACATAATCCTATTTTACCAAATTCTGTATCAAACACAGTAATCTTATCACCGGAAGATAGAGTGTCGGATTCTTTAAATTTTTGTTTGTTTTTTATATCGATATCAAATAAGTGCACTTTTCTATGTTTTCCTATCATTTCGCCTTGTCTATCAAAAACATAAGAAGTATTATAAATTTTATTTTTTCCCTTTTCTGGAACTGAGCCACCTACTAGATATATATTATTCGTTTTTGCTAAATTAGATAAAAAATTAAAGGTGTAATCTCCTTCTTCCTCAGCATAAAGAGGAAAATTAGATGAAACATAAGGACAAGAAAACATTTCGGGTAGAATAACAATATCAGGTCTTTCAACAGCAATTTTTGTTACTAATTGAGAAGCCTTTATAAGGTTTTCTTTTTTATCATTCTCAACTTTCATCTGAATTAGTCCTATTTTTAGTTTGCTCATAATTACCTCCTAAAATATTTAGTATATGGTATATTATGGTATATATTTAAAAAGAAAACAAGTATATTGATAAATTCTATAATAACGGTATTTAAATAAGTTGAATTGATAGATTTTTTACTATACAATTATAAATAACTAGATTTTGATCAGATAAAATGAATTAATATTATATGCCTATAAAATTAATATACTATAAAGATTAAAAATCAACTTTATTGGGGAAAATAAATAAAATTTACCAAGGAGTTGATTTTTTATGGAGAAAACTGCAATGTTTGCAGGAGGATGCTTCTGGTGTATGGTTGAGCCTTTTGAAAAACTAATAGGAGTAAAAGATATTAGGGTGGGTTATAGTGGAGGCACAAACAAAAATCCAACATTTGAAGACGTTTGTAAAGAAGATAATAAACATTTTATGGTTGTAAAAATTATTTATGAGGATGATATGGTATCTTATAATGAACTTCTTGAAGTTTATTTTAATTCTATAGATCCAACTGATGAAGAGGGTCAGTTTGGTGATGATGGTAATTGCTTTAAAACTGCTATTTTTTATTATGATATAAATCAATGGCGACAGGCACAAAAATATATTGAGAATTTGGAAGAGAATAATATATTTGGTGACTTAATAGCAACAAATCTATGGGAAGCAAAAGAATTCTATGAGGCAGAAGAATTTCATCAAGATTTTTATAAAAAGAATCCACTATTATATAGAGAATATTATAGATTTTCTGGAAGATATGAATACTTAAAAAGAAGCTACGCTAAAAGACATCTAAGCAAGTTACAATATGAGGTTACACAAAATAAATTAAGAGAAAAGCCTTTTAAAAATGAATATTATGATAATTTTAAAGAAGGAGTTTATGTAGATATTATAGATAATACTCCTTTATTTTCATCAAGGGATAAAATAAATAAAAATTGTGGATGGCCTATATTCTCAAAAGCAATAGATGATAATTTAATAAAATTTATAAAAGATGAAGAAATAATAAATAAAATTGAAGTAAGAAGTAGAAAAAGTGATATACATTTAGGATATGTTTTAAATGATACATGGGAGAATTTTAGGAAGAATATTCTTTCTATTAATTCTGCATCCATAAAATTCATACCCGCAAATGAATATTTTGAAATTACTTAATGATTTTAATATCACCATACTGATACAAAATGGTTATCATTCAATGGTTTTTGATTATAAACCATGGAGTGATAAAATTTCGAAAATGTTAAAAAATGTTGTAGAAACTAATATTTCCGTTCTGAAAATCTGCTATAGGGATTAAATTTTTTGGGGGGAATACAATTTCATACGGAATTTTTAGCTGACATAACAAAGGAATATATTAAATTTTACAAATATGAAATAATGAATATATATAAAGATAGAATAAAATAATTATGGTGAAATTTTATTAAATATATTTATAGAAATTGTAAATGAAAGCTAATAGTTTAAAAAAGCATTAATAATATTGATAATCTAAGGATTATATGCAATAATTAAATTTAACAATACTTATAGATAGATAAGGGGGAGATGTATAAATGGAAAAACTTACGATAAATCAAGGTATGATTAAGGTAGCAGAAATAGAAAGAAATTATAGATATAAGTCACCAAATGTTATAAATAGGAAAAAGGCAAGTACTACTTATATATTAGAAGCTGATGGTACAAGATTTGATTGTGATGAGAAATTTGATTTTAATAAAGAGTTAAATGAACTTATATCCTTATCTAAAAATATTGAAAAAATAAAAACAGCTATAGCCTATGCAAATAATACTACAGAAATAAAAGTATTAGGAGAAAAAACAACTATTCAAGGAGCTTTAAATAAAGTTAAATTGAAAAGAGAATTAGCGTTTGAATTGGAAGAACTGTTACAAAATGTAAAGGTTAGTAAAGAAAGAAAAGTAGATGCTGCTGCAACTTCTGTCTACTATAAAGTTACAGAATTAAACTTTGATAGAGAAGAAATGGAAAAATTAATCCAAGATTTAAATAGAGAAGTGATAGAGTTAGAAGTTGCTATAAATAAAGCTAATAATGAAACTTATATAGATATTGATTAGTTTATTATGATATGGGGTGCAAACCTCATACTTATAATAAAATATGCTTATTAGATGGATAATAATATTGTACATAAGTGTTTTGGATAACTATGAGGGAGTTATAATTATTTAATAATTTATATTTACAACTTACAACTAAAATATTAATTACAATTTAACCTTATAAATAACAACTAAAGCATTTAAAAAGAAAATTTTTATAAATAATCTAAAGATAAATCCATCTAATGCATATGAAGGACATCATAAAAAATTATGATGTCCTTATTTATTTTATTTTGATTAGAATAAATTATTATTTTTCCCAAGCAATAATTACAAAATCTTTACCAGTTTCTTTTTTTATTTCTGCCTCTGCTTTTTTTATCGCAGCCTCTTCGGCCTTATTAATTGATGCTATTTGATAATTTTTTTCAGCCATAATAAATCCTCCATAAAATATTTTATTTTTAATAGTATATGGAAAATTAGAAATATAATTAGTGAATTTTCTACTAAAAAAATTAAAAACCAAATTTTTATGATAATTTTATTTAATATATTTAAAATTTAATCAAATTAAGATAATATATTAATAAATGGATAATTATGACAAACTATATAATAGAAAAGAATAAAATTGTAGGGGGAAAAATGATCAATAAGAAGAATAAATATGCATTAGCAGCATTATCAGCTACGTCTGTAATTTATGCTATAGGGGCAGGTAATGTACATGCAGACTCAAAGACTGGAGAAGTGACAGCTTATTCACTTAACATTAGAAGTGGACCATCAACATCATATAATGCTATAGGTGGACTTAAAAAAGGAGATAAGGTTGATATTTTATCATCTAAGGATGGTTGGTATAAAATTAAATATGGTAGTAAAACTGGATGGGTAAGTGGAGACTATATTTCAACTAAAAGTTTATCAACAACTGAGTCATCCTCTACTGGCAAAAAACTTGTGGCAACAGCGGGATTAAATGTAAGATCAGGAGGTTCTACAAACTATAAAATAATAGGATATATTAAGAAAAATCATAGTGTAGAAATGATTGGAGTCGCAAGTTCTGGATGGTATAAGGTTAAACTGAGTGATGGAACTATAGGATATTCTAGCAATAAATATTTAAAAGAAAGTAATAGTAATTCGGGAAATACATCTAATGATAACTCGAATAATAACTCTAATAATACAAATAATGGTGCTACAGTTATAGAAACTTTGATTGCTACTGCAAATTTAAATGTAAGAAGTGGACCATCAACATCAAATAGCATAGTAGGATTAGTTTATAAAGGAAATAATGTGAGTATAGTTGAGCGTACAAATAATAATTGGTATAAGGTTAAGTTATCAAATGGGAAAATTGGTTACTGCTCTGCTGCTTATTTAAAATCAAAAAGTGAGTTAGACTCAGTAACAAATAAACCTGAAAGTTCTGATGATATATCTTCAAGCATGCAGGTGAAATCATATGCTTATTATACTGGAACTATAACTGCTACGGGGACAAAACCTATATTTGGTAGAACAATAGCAGTAGATCCAACAGTTATACCTTATGGAAGTAGAGTATACATACCTGAATTTGATAAAACCTTTATTGCAGAAGATTGTGGTGGAGGAATTAAAGGAAATAAAATAGATATTTATATGAATACAGAACAAGAATGTTTAAATTGGGGAGTTCGAAATATAACAATTTATATTCTTAAATAAAAAGCTAAGTTAATCTTAGCTTTTTTTATTGTAAGGAAATCATATGTTATTTATTCTATGGATAACATATGATTTGCAACTTTGTTAATTGAGCAACGGGCGAAGCAGTTGGCAATATGAAGTGGAGCGCCCACGCAGTGGCTTAAGCGAAGCGAATTTTTTATTTGTAAAAAATAATATTTTCATTTTTGTAAATTATTATTTTAGGAATTTTAACCGTGTGAAAATGTTTACAAATTGTAAAACAAAAGTTACAAAGAAGAAAAAATATAAAAAATTTTATTTCTAATTTAATTTTATGGAGTTGTTGAAAACAGTAGTGTATAGCTGAATGAATAAAATTGAAATAATAGATAAATGTTACTCATTTGTAACTTTTTTCTAAAAAAGCCTTTAAAAAGTTACTAAAATGTAATATTATATATGTATAAGATTAATAAAAACATAAATAAAGACGAAATAATTTTCAATTGAGATAATAACCTTAAAAATTGATATAGGGGGAAAATATATGTTTAAAAAGACATTGAAAGTTACTGCCATAGTAGGTGCATTAGTAATGACTATGGGAGTTATAAAGCCAATAGAGGTAGACGCTGCAACTGCAAGTGGAACAGCAACTAGTACTGTAAATTTGAGAACAGGTGCTTCAACTAAATATAGAACAATAGGAAAACTTAAAAAAGGAGCAAAAGTTAAAATACTATCTAGTAAAAATGGATGGCATAAAGTTAAATATAGTAATAAAACAGGATGGTCTAGTGGAAAATATATAAAAAAATCAACTTCATCATCAAGTAATAGAGATGTTAAAAAAAGATTAAAAGTTAAAGCTTATGCTTATACAGGTGGAGGATATACAGCAACAGGAACTAAAGCAAAATATGGGACTTTAGCTGTAGATCCAAAAGTTATACCATACGGAACAAAGGTATATATAAAAGAATTAGATAAAGTATTCACGGCAGAAGATTGCGGTGGAGGAATAAAAGGAAATAAAATAGATATTTATATGAATTCTTCATCAGCTTGTAGTAAGTGGGGAGTAAAAACAATAACACTAGAAATATTAAAATAGGAATTAAAAGCAGGGCTTGACCCTGTTTTTTTGTTGCAAAATCAAATAAGAGGTGAGATTAATTCACAGTTACAATCATATATGGGAAATGATTTATCAGTTAGAACTTGATACTTTAAAAGATGAAGAAGTTGAAATCTATGATAAGAATAAAAAAATTGCCTATGGTCAAGTTATTATATTAGAACAAAATTTTGGTATTAAAATTACAAGTATAATCGATGAAGAAGATTTAGTAAAAAGCTTAATTTAGGAACAATATAATTAATTTGTCATATAATATATTGTAAATAACTTTATTGTATAGGAGATGTATTACATGGCTAAAGTTACAAAGCCCGTTACTGATGTAGGTAAAGAAGTTATAAACGGTGTAGGAAATGTTGCTAAGGAAACTATAAGTACAGGTGTAAATGTAGGAAAAGATGTTATTAGTGGAGTAGGAAATGTTGCAAAAGAAACTATAAATACAGGTGTAAATGTAGGAAAAGCAGTTAAAGATAATGTAAAAGAAGCAAAAAATAGTATTAAAAAATAAATTAAAAAAATAAGGTGCAAAATGCACCTTATTTTTTTAAGTATTCATCCCCATTAATTTTTAAAGAATATGGTGAATAATTTTGAAGTATCATATCAAAATTTATATCGCCCTTATCTGGTATATTGAAATATCCTTTAGCAAAGATTAAATTACCGTTTCTATGTAGTTGTTCGATGTTAATTTTATACTTAATATTTAAAGTACCTTGTACTGACTCTTTTATAATAGAAGAGTATGTTGATACATCTGAATTTGATAAGTTTTCACTTTCTACTTTAAAATTATTATCCTTTGATTGAATATAGGAAGGCTCATAAAATGTTTGCCATAAATATATACCAACAAACAAACTTGATGTTATTAGGATAATTGTAAGGATTCTTTTTCTAAACTTATATATCTTAGAATTTAAAATCTTTTGTCTTTTAGCCTCATGGGCTTTCATCTTCTTATGCTCTTGATATCCAATTACTTTCTTTTTATTGCTAAGTTTACTAACATGTAGTTTAGAAATTTTATTTTTTCCCTCGTATTCAGCCTTTTTGTCAATGAATTTTATTGTATTATCTACATTAGCGTTTTTCATTGCCCCTCCCCCTTTTTAATATTCCCTTTAACAATATAATACTATATGAGAATTGAAAAAAACAAGAAACATAGCTAATTATTATGTAAAAAAAAGTATAATCGTAACAAAAAAACAATATATCAATTTATTTAATTGGTTGTAAAGCTCTTGGTAAAATTCCTTTTAGATAAGCGATGAGTATTCCGTAGTTTACAATTGGAACATTATTGTCTTTGGCTTTATTTATTCTATTCATCATTGCAGCTCTATTCATCATACATCCACCACAATGAATAATTAGCTTATAATTGTTAATATCTTCTTTAAAAGAGACTCCAGAAGAATACTCAAAAACTAAATCTTTGTTAGTGTATTTTTTTAACCAATTTGGAATTTTAAAAGTTCCTATATCATCACTTTGTTTATGATGAGTACATCCTTCAGCAATTAATATTTTATCTCCGTCTTCAAGGTTTTCTACTGTTTGTGCACCTTTAACTAATTCTTCTAAGTCACCCTTCTGTCTTGCAAATAAGATTGAAAAAGAAGTCAGAGGTATATCTTTTGGTGTGTCTTTTGAAACAGATTCAAATGCTTGAGAGTCTGTAATTACTAAGGCAGGTTTTTTGTTTAAACTATTAAAAGTTTCTTTTAAAGTAGTTTCCTTTGTCATAATAGCTGTTGCTTTACTATCTAATACATCTCTTATAACTTGCTGTTGTGGTAATATTAATCTACCCTTAGGAGCTGCTTTATCAATAGGAATAACAAGAACGACCAGGTCATCTTCATTAATCAAGTCAGAAACTAATTGTAAATCGTTACTTTCATAATCTACATTATTAATAATCTTTTCTTTAAGTTTATCGATGCCTTCTTTTGTAATAGAAGATACTAAGGAAATAGGACATGAGATTTTTGATTTTGCCAATTGTATTACTTCTTTTTTATCACTTATTTCATCTATTTTATTTAGAACTAATATGTGAGGAATTTTTTTATCCTTTAATAAGTCAATGATATGTAAATCTTCTTTACTAATTCCTTTATTTGAATCTACAATAACTAGCCCTATATCAGTTTTATTTAAAATGTCTAATGATTTATTTATTCTAAGCTCTCCTAAAGAACCTTCATCATCTAAACCAGCGGTATCTATTAGAACACAGGGACCTATAGGTAATATTTCCATAGGTCTAAATACAGGATCTGTAGTTGTACCTGCTACACTAGATACTATAGCAGCATTTTGATTTGATATAGCGTTTATAATACTTGATTTCCCTGCGTTTCTTTTGCCAAATAGTCCAATATGTATTCTTACAGATTGAGGTGTTGAATTTAAACTCATAAAATCACTCCCTTATTTCCTTTTTAGAAACACTTGTTTTGACAGAGACAGATGGTATCCTACCTAACTTACCAGTTAAATTATTAATTGTGTCCATATCACCTACAACAGTAACAGAGATAACAGACACCCCTTCATTATCAAATGGAATACCCATTCTTCCTTTAATGATTCCTTTAAATCCGACTAAGATTTTGTTGAACTCTTGTTGGCACTTTTCTGGATCGTCTAAAACTGCACTAATTACAGCTACGCGACTCATAAAAATCACCCCTTTAATAAGAATTTATTTTACATAAAATTAAAAAAGCCTTCTTTACTATTAAAAGAACACTAATCAAGAAAGTTAGTATATGTTTGACTAATTTCCTTACAGATTAGAATGATTCTTTTCCGTTAGGTAATTTATTTATATATAGAAGTTATTTTAATTTAATTTTAGCAGTAAAGTAGTCATAAATCTACATAAGGTGGGATTTTATGGCTATAATTTTAAAATTTCTATAAAAAAATAAAAATATACTTGAATACGAATGAATGTTCGTATATAATAAAAGTATAGAACGAACATTTGGAACGAGTGTTTGAGTGAAATTATTTTTAAAATTTATCATATTAGTACAAGCATATTAATATAATGAATTAAACTTATTAATTTTTAGGAGTGATAAATTATGGGAACATTAATAACTAATGAAAAAAGAATAGAAGATATAACTTTAGACAATATAAAAAAGGGCGAAGTAACATTAATTCAATTAAATGAAATATACAACAAAATGGGATTTGTATTTGTAGCAGATTCAGGAAGGTTTACTGGCATTAGGAAAGAGAGAATACATTAATTAAATGGATTATTTATATATAAATTTGATAAAATAGACCTGTACTTGGGTGAATATCAAGTATAGGTCTATTTTGCTGTAAAAAATATCATAAAGTAGTGTAAAAATGTGTAACAATATGGTTACATCTTGAGAGAATTTATTGTTTATAAGTTAATTATAAAATATAATTCTTTGTAGGGATGAGGTGATATTGTGAGTGATGATATAAAAACTGAGTCAGATAAAAAAAATAAGAGGATATATAGAAGAGTAGGATTAGTAATCGGTATTATAATAATATTTATCTGTATAGCATTAAATTATTTTACTAAAAATTCCCTATATAATGGGAAAATAGCTGACAATATTTTTGTACAAGGGGTAGAAATATCTCAGATGGGTAAGGAAGAGGCTATTGAGGCTGTAAACAAAAAGTACAAGCCACAAAATTTAAATTTAAGTTATGAAAAGAATAACTATGAAATTAATTGTGAGGATATTGAATTAAAGTACAATACGGAAGAATTAGTTGAACAAGCGTATAATAGCACAAGAACAGGATCTTATTTTAATGATATTGCTTCTTACATAAGTGTAACATCAGAAGGTAAAAAATATACTATAAAAGCAACTTATAATGAAGAAAAACTTGATAAGTCTATAGAAAAGATTGCTAAGGACATTAATCAAGATGCAAAAAATGCCACAGTAAGTGTTGGCGGAGGTATAAGTATTACTCCTTCAAAAACTGGTTTGAAATTTGAAACTAAAGAAAATAAAAAACTAATTGAGGAAGCTTTAAATAATAAAAAGTATGATACTATAGACTTAAAAGTAAGTGTTACAAAACCAAGAATATCGACTGAAGATGTATCCAGTATAAATACAACATTAGCATCATTTTCAACTACTTTTAATTCTGCTTTAGTAGAAAGGTCATATAATATAGGTCTTTCAGCTCAAAGAGTTAGTAATGTTATATTAAAGCCAGGTGAAACATTTTCGTATAACGAACACACAGGAATGAGACTTTTAAGCAATGGATACTTAAATGCTCCTGTTATAGTTGGTAACGATTATGAAGATGCACCAGGAGGTGGGGTATGTCAAACATCTACCACATTATTTAATGCAGCATTATTATCAGGATTACAAATAGATCAAGTAAGAAATCATTCTAAGACTTCTCAATATGTTCCTAGAGGAAGAGATGCAATGGTTAATGATGGAGATAGTGATTTAAAATTCACTAATAATTTTGATCATGCAGTGTATATTCAATGTTATAGAAGTGGAAGTAGTGTTGTTGCAGCAATATATGGTGCATCACAAGATAGAGTTGGCGTAAATATAAGAGTTGATAATTTTACATACAATGGTCTACCAGGTGCAAAAACATATAGAACTATAACTAAAAATGGTAAGAGTAAAACATCTTACATTTATACAAGTGTTTATAGAAAATAATAAAAAGCTATTTTAATGTATTTGAATACATTAAAATAGCTTTTTTAATAGATAAAATGTTTAAAGATGCATAGCTAAAAATTTTCGAGAAATGTATTTACTAGAGATAGAAAAATATGTCACATATTGATATAATTCATATATAATATGAAAAAGGGAGGTGTATATATGAAATATATTTCCAAAAGATATGTAATATTAGAAGAGGATGAAGAAATTATTTTTGGTAAACTATATAAGGCTAGAGACTTACAAGATGATATTTTAGTTTTTATTCAAATAATATTGCTAAAATACTAGATTTGGGAACACATTATACAGAAAATGAAAGATGCTATTACATAGTAAATGAATACTTTGCTGGTATAGAGCTTAGAAAAGTAATTAAGGGGAATTACATGGATTTGAATAGTATAGTTAAAATTACTAGAAAAATTCTAAGAGCTTTAGATACATCATATAAGAATAAACTTTATCATGGATCTTTGACAGAGGATAATATTTTTGTAGATGAAAATTATAATGTTAAAATATATGATTATGGTATAACTCAGGCTAATAAAGGAATTAATATTAGAAAAGACAATAGCATAGGATTTTTATCTCCTCATCAAATTAATATTAATTACACAGATAAGGAAAGTGATTTTTTCACTTTAGGGGTGATCTTATTTGATTCAATATTCAAGAAAATGCCCTTTGGTATTGGTAAAAATGAGAAAGACATGTTAAAATTAATTGATAGAGGAATTGATTGGAATACTGTGGCTATTAATAATGAAAACATTGCTTTAGTAAATATAGTCAAAAAACTTATTAGAAGAACTGAAAAATATAATAGTGTGGAAGAAGTATTAATAGATTTAAGCAAGTTTATGTATGTTAAAGCTGATATTGAAGAAAATAGTATAAATATTATAGAAGAAGATACAGAAAAAAAACAGCACAATAAACCTAACAGTAAATTTCTTCAAAAAGCATTACTACTTATTTTAACATTGATAATTCTAGTCACAGTTATTACTCAATTTTAGTAGCATGAAAAATAATTATTTATCAGGAGAAAGAAATATGAAAGTAAACTGGAATTCGAAGTACAATACTATATCAGTATATACATTAATAGTAATATGTTGTAGTATAATTTTTTATTTTGTAGCATCTCAAATAGGATCTTTTAGTGAAAAGATTGGTATTGCCATTGGTATAATGTATCCTTTCATAATAGGGTTTGCCATTGCTTATTTACTTAATTTTATTTTGGATTTTTATGAAATAAGGGTATTGGGTAAAGCAAAGTGGTTTAGCAAATTAAGAAAAGTGCAAAAAAGAAGTATAGGATTATTATTAACATATTTAACAGCTATAGGTATAGGTTACTTATTTATACACTTTATAGTTCCTCAATTAATAGACAGTATAATGGGATTTGTTAATGATGTACCTCAATACGTAGATAATGTTACTAGATTATTTAATGATTTAATGAATGAAACAAATGTGAGCCCTGAATATGCTGCATTAATACAAGAGCAAATGGATAAATACATACAGTTTATTATGGATTTTGCAAAAGAGATAATTCCTATTGTAGGGAATATGTTAAAAGTAATTGCATCAAGTGTGTGGAATATAGTTCTTGGAATTATTATTTCTGTATATTTATTAATAGATAAAGAAAACTTCTTTGCTATAAATAGAAAAATTACTTGTGCATTATTCTCAACTAAAACTGCGAATAGAATATTTGAATTAACTTATAGAAGTAATGAAACTTTTGGGAAATTCTTAAGTGGTAAAATAATTGATTCAGCTATTATAGGAGTATTGTCTTTTGTAGTATTTTCTATATTCAAAATGCCATATACATTGCTAATTTCTGTAATAATAGGTGTGACAAATATAATTCCATTCTTTGGACCATTTATTGGAGCGATACCATCATTTATTATAATCTTATTTGTTTCTCCAACTAAGGCGTTAGTATTCCTTCTATTAGTATTTATAATACAACAAATAGACGGTAATATAATAGGACCAAAAATATTAGGAGACTCAATTGGAATATCAGCATTCTGGATATTATTTGCCATACTTGTGGCAGGCAAGTTCCTAGGAATAGTTGGAATGATAATAGGAGTACCTTTATTTGCTATTGTTTATTCAATTATTAAAGAAGAAGTTGAGTATAAACTAAAAATTAAAGAACTACCAACAGAAACCAAAGATTATATGGATAGAATGTAGCAAGAAGTTAATCAAGGGGAGATGTTTTTATGAAGAAAAAAGGGGTTTTTATTTTAACGCTGTTGATGTTGGTTTTAGTAACGGTAAATGTATTTGCGGATAATATAGATAGTGCATCTAATTACTTTGCTTTAGATGAAGATATAAATATTTCAAAAGAAGTTTTAGGTGATATTTATTCCGCAGGAAAATCACTTTCTGTGAAAGATAATGTAGACGGCGATGTTATAGCTCTTGGTGAGAAGATAGATATAACATCAGATGAGTTAAAGGGAAATATAAGATGTGGTGCACAAACTTTAAATATTAATAGTAAGAATGTAAAAAATATTACATCCTTTGGTCAAAATATCAATATAGGTGAGAAGACTACTGCAAAAGCTGTTTATATTTCAGCAGAAAATATTAATTTTAAAGGTAGTTGTAAAGGGTTTTATGCCACAGGAAATACAATAATAATTAATGGTAAAATCGATGGTGATGTTAATGTCACTTGTGATGAATTGATTATAGCTGATAATGGAGAGATTACAGGCAATATAAAAGTATATTCATCTAAAGAGCCAATTGTCAACTCAAATGTAACTATGGATGACATACAATATACTAAAATAGAAAATTCGACTAATGAAAATGAATTAAAAGCCTTAGTAGGTTTTGGAACTATTATATCCATTGTAACATCATTAGTACTTGGAATAGTTTTATATTCCTTATTTAAAAAGTTCTTTATAAGTAGTGATGATTTATTAGTTAAACAGCCACTTCCAATAGTTTTTGGAGGAATGGCATCATTTATATTAGTGCCAATAGTTAGTTTATTATTATTCATTACTGTAATAGCATTGCCTCTTGGAATTTTATCGTTAATTATGTATTTCATAGTAGTTTACTTATCACCAGTAATTATGGGAATAGTACTTGGAAGACTTATGCTTAAGAAGAAAAATCCGTATTTACAACTTTTAGTGGGAATACTAATTGTAAGACTACTAAGCCTTTTACCAATGATTGGCGGTTTTGTATGGGTAGTAAGTGGAATGATTACACAAGGACTAATAGTGTATACATTTTATCAATCAATAAAATATAAAGAAAATAGAATAGAAGTAAACTAATGAAATATGGGTTATTTTATAACCCATATTTTTTTATATTTATATAGATGAGAAATAGCGCATAAAATTAAATTGATTTAAAAGTAATTTATAAGTTTTAGACAAATCAAGTAAAGATACAAAGGATTCTATGTAAAAACATATGGAAAAAGTAAATAAGTCTGAAATAGACAGTTTGATTTTGGCAGTTATAGGGTTGGGACAATCATTAAATATAAATATTGATGATTATGAAAAAGTGGTATTTTTTTTAGCCTAAGTATACAAAAAAATTTTATATAAAAATTTATATTAAGCATTTGACAAGTATTGGAAGATAATATATTATTATTGTTACAAGTTAACAAGTCAATAATCTGATGAAGCTTTACAGAAGAGTTGTCTTAGGACACACCGAAGGAGTCATACTCTCAGGTACTTACAAAGTGGGACTGTAAAGAATAGGAAACTCTGGAGAGACCCGTAAAGGGCGCCGAAGGGGCAAGGCTTAATTGCTCAATCTCTCAGGCAAAAGGACAGAGAATATATATAAAGCATATTTATGCTTTTCTTTGATATGTATGAAATCCTATACTAAATCATCTTTAAGATTTAGTATTTTTTAATTGTAAGGAATTTATATTTTATACATATTCGTAATTATTATATTTTTAGTAAACTGCATATAATTATTGTATGCAGAATGCAATCTATTCTTGTCTTTATTCATAAAGGATTATATGATTTTGTACTTAATTATTTAATTACAAAAGGAGTGTTTTTATGGATTTTCTTAACTTATTAAACCAAGTGGACAGTTTTATATGGGGGCCACCATTATTAATTTTATTAGTAGGTACAGGTATTTACCTTACTATAAGACTGGGACTAATACAAATTGTAAAATTACCTAAGGCATTAAAATTAATTTTTAAAGCTGAAAATGATGGTAGTGGTGATATTTCAAGTTTTGGAGCATTATGTACAGCTCTTGCAGCAACAATAGGAACAGGTAATATAGTAGGGGTTGCCACAGCGATTAAAGCTGGGGGACCAGGAGCGTTATTTTGGATGTGGCTTGCAGCATTTTTTGGAATGGCGACTAAATACTCAGAAGGTTTACTTGCTATAAAATTTAGAACTAAGGATGAAAATGGTCAAGTATCTGGTGGACCAATGTACTACATAGTAAATGGTATGGGTGAAAAATGGAGACCTTTAGCATCGTTCTTTGCTATAAGTGGTATATTAGTGGCACTTTTAGGAATAGGTACTTTTTCACAAGTTAATTCAATTACAGATGCAGTGCAAGGTTCTTTCAATATAGATCCAAAAGTAACAGGTATAATATTAGCTATTTGCGTTGCTCTAGTAGTATTTGGAGGTCTTCAAAGTATATCGAATGTTGCAACAAAGATAGTTCCTTTTATGACAGTAGTATATATATTAATATGTTTTACCATTTTAGGAAAATCTTATGAATTAATACCAGAAACTTTTATTTTAATATTTAAAAGTGCTTTTACAGGTCAGGCTGCAGCAGGAGGGTTTATGGGGGCAACAGTATCTATGGCTATTAGAAATGGTATAGCTCGTGGTGTATTTTCAAATGAGTCAGGTCTTGGTAGTGCTCCAATTGCAGCAGCTGCAGCAAAAACTAATTGGCCAGCAGAACAAGGGCTTATATCAATGACAGGTACTTTTATAGATAGTATAATAATTTGTACATTAACAGGAATGTCTTTAATAATTTCAGGTGTGTGGCAAAGTGATTTAAATGGAGCTATAATGACTCAATCGGCTTTTGCATCAGTGCTTCCTAATTTAGGACCAATATTTTTAACAATAAGTTTAAGTCTATTTGCATTTACAACCATTCTTGGGTGGAGTTATTACGGAGAAAGATGTTTTGAATTTTTATTTGGTGTTAAAAAGATAAATTTATTTAGAACTTTATTTGTGCTTATGGTATTACTTGGTGCATTTTTAAAACTGGAAATGGTATGGATTATAGCTGATATAGTAAATGGTCTTATGGCTTTACCAAATTTAATCGCATTACTTGCTCTATCTCCAGTGATTATATCAGAAACTAAATTATACTTAGAATATTTAGATAGAAAAACTAAATTAGATAGTGAAAAAATAGGTTAATATAGTAGATTTTATTGAAAAAGTAAAAACTTTTTTAAAAAATTTTTATATTTTTACAAAAAAGGGACCCAAAATAGAACTTAACTTTTGTATATATAGTATAAAAAATAAAAAAGGAGAGATTTCAATGAAATTAAAAAAAATGGTAGCAATAGGATTAGGTGTAGTGCTTACATCATCAACAGTATTATCACAAGTGGGAGCAGTTGATGCAGCTTCAAAACTTATAGGAAGTACAAAAGCAAAGGAAATAATGTTAAAGAAGGTTCCGGGAGCAAAGATAGTTAAATTTAGATTAGATAATGACAGAACTCCAGAATATGAAGGAGAACTAACAAAAGGAAGTTATAAATATGAAATAGATGTAAATGCTAAAACAGGAAAAATAACTGACTATGAAAAAGAAAAAATAAAAACTTCTTCTTCAAAATACATAGGAGAAACTAAAGCAAAAGAAATAATGTTAAAGAAAGTTCCAGGGGCAAAAATAGTTAAATTTAAACTAGATAAAGATGATACTCCAGAATATGAGGGAGAACTAACAAAAGGAAGTTATAAGTATGAAATATCAGTAAATGCTAAAAGTGGAAAGATCACTGATTATGAAAAAGAAAAAATAAAAACTTCTTCTAAAAAATTAATAGGGGAAGCAAAAGCAAAAGAAATAATGTTAAAGAAAGTTCCAGGAGCAAAAATAGTTAAATTTGAATTAGATAATGACAAAACACCAGAATATGAAGGTGAGCTAAGAAAAGGCAAATATGAATATGAAATATCAGTAAATGCTATAACAGGTAAAATAACAGATTTTGAAAAAGATAATGATTAATAAAAAATAAAAAAGGAATAAAAATATGAAAAAAGAGAGAAGACGTATAATTATTGACTTTGAAGTATTGTCCAAAGGCGGTTTTTGGATGTGCTGCATGAAGGATTATAAAACACAAAAAGAACATATTATAATTAATAATAGAGAAGAATTTCTTAGGGTTTTTAATAAAAATAAAGATTCTGTTTGGGTTGGATACAATATAAAAGGATATGATCAATGGATAATGAAAGCAATAATTGCTGGAGTAGACCCTTGTATAATATCAGATAAATTAATTGAACAAAATATTTCGCCATATCAAGTAGATAGGAGTTTGAATAGAATTCCTATATATATTTTTGAATTAAATGATAGCTATAGAAGTTTAAAAGAATTAGAATTATTCATGGGAGAAGATATAAGAGAAAGTACAGTTCCATTTGATTTAAATAGATACCCAACAAAAGAAGAAATTGAAGAGCTAACTACCTATTGTCTTCATGATGTAAGAATGACTTTTAAAGTATTTAAAGAAGTCTACTACAAATATGAGGCTCAATTGGGGTTAATAGAATACTTTAACCTGGATGAAAGTATGATTAATAAAACAGAAGCACAACTAAGTGCATATATTCTTGGAGCGAAAAAGCCTAATTATGCTAGAGAAGATGTAGCAGACTTTGAAATAGTAAATACCATAGAACTTAGTAAGTATAATAATATAAAACAGTGGTATGAAGATTATAATAATAGAGATTTTAAAAAGTATCTAAGAGCGAATGTATATGGAGTTGACACAGATTTTGGTTGGGGAGGTCTTCATTCTGCAAGGAAAAAATACCAAGGTGAAGATTTTATTGTGAACTCAGATGTTAGTTCATTTTATCCATCAATTATGATAGAATATGGGCTTCTTAGTAGAAATATACAAAACCCAACTAAATTTAAAGAAATAAGAGATACAAGATTTAAATTTAAAAAAGAAAAAAATCCTATAGAAAAATCACTTAAACTTGTATTGAATTCTACTTATGGAGCTTGTTTAGATGCAAATAATGATTTGTATGATCAAAGACAAGGTATAGGTATTTGTGTAAATGGACAGTTGTTACTTCTTGATTTAATAGAAAAAGTTGAGTTAGAATTTGGTGATAGAGCAGAGTTTATACAAGGAAATACAGATGGTGTAATGTTTAAATTTAAATCTAAAGAAGATGTAGATAAATATTTAGAAATATGCAAAGAGTGGAGTCAAAGAACAAGAATGAACTTAGATCATGACTTTGTTAAAAAGATAATTCAAAAAGATGTAAATAATTATATCTATGTTAAAGAAGAAGGAAGTATAAAAAGCAAGGGTGCATATGTTAAAAAATTAAGTTTAATAGATAATGATTTACCTATTGTAAATAAAGCTATTAAGGAGAAACTTATTAACGATATAGAAATTGAAGATACTATAAATAATTGTAATGATTTAATGGATTTCCAAAAATGTGTCAAAATCACAGGTAAATACAGTCATGCCGTTTATGGTAGCGAAAATATAAACCTAAAGGTATTTAGAGTATTTGCTAGTAAATCTAGTAGTGACAATGCCATAATGAAGATGAAAAGTGATGGAAAATTAGAAAAAATAAGTTATACACCAGATAGAGTTTTTATTGATAATAGTAAGGTGATTGGTAAAGATGTTTTAGATAAACTAGACAAGTCTTGGTATATTAAATTAGCCAAGGATAGATTGGAAAGTTTTATTCCAGAAAATTCATTTACTTTATTTGATTATTTTAATATGATTTAAAAGTATAAAAGAGCCGTATAAAATACGGCTCTTTTATTTGGGCTAGCGTCATACTTATACTAGATGTATAAGTTCCCACTTATGAATATAATTATAAGTTATACATCTATAAAAGTAAATGGAAATATTTGCAAAAAGAACCGTAATACTAAATTGAAATAAGATTGCAAATTATATTTTACTTTGGAATATGATTTAAAATAAAAGAAGACACATCTTGGACAGGTATATTTAGAACTGTGGCAAACTCCTCGTCTATTAATTTCTCAGCAGCTTTTTTAAAATCTTCATCCGTTTTGGATAATTTTTTTCCAATAGATAATTTCTCTTGTTCATTAATAGTAATACTCTTTACTACTTGAGCTAATTCTTCACACACACTATTTTTTATTACTGACTTGAAGTGCTCACTTCTTTGCCTATCGTTATCTATTTTAAGTACCTCTATGTTAGGAATACTTTTAATAATAGACATTACTTCTTTTTCTGATAAAAGATGCCTCATAAATACTTTTTTGTTATCTGTAGGAACCTTAATGATAGTATTTTTATCAGAATACACTGGTTGTATTACATAATAGGATTTACGACCTATGTAGATATTTTCTTCTTCAATAATATCTACAACTTTACAAACACTCATTGCTCCATAAATTATATAATCATTTTTGTTGAACATGTAAGAATCACCCCTTATAAAAAATTTACTTTGACAATTGGGATTAACTTATCAAAATTTTACACTATACTTATATTCTATCATACTTTGCATAGTGTATGTAAGTTTTATAAAATACATAAGAAATAAACCTATGGCTAGCTAGCTATAGGTTTATTTTTGGAGAACTCAATAATTAACAATTTTCAAAAGTAGTAGTATCTAAATTAGTATATATAAGTCCACTACTTACCCCAAAGAAATTAACACTAGAGTCGGCAAAAGAAGGTTCGCCATCTAAGTTAAAATTTGTACAAGAGTAAGCTATTTCTTCGTATCCTTTTTCAGTTAAAGCTAAATTATTAGAAGTTGAATTATTATTCATATTTAACACCCACCTTTAATTTGTTTTATTTTTATAATATATATTGTATGAGGAGGACGAGTTTAAGTCAATTAAAATATTGAAAATTCTGAAAATTTTTAATATTCAAAAAGTGTTCTTAATACATTATAAAAAATAAAATTATGAGTTTTGAGGTTAATATTATTTATTTTTTGCTAATAAAGCAGCCTTAAAGTACCTGCACATCGTCCACCTTAAGTACAATCTATATTCATTGATGGAGATGATCACATGATTACTTTCTTTTAAGAACTCTTTAATAAAATAATTTAAAGAGTATACGACACTTGGTGTGAAGATTATATTTTTTGAATTAAAAAAATTAAAAAGCTTGCATATAATCTCAATACTAAGGCTTGTAAATTGTAAGCACATTTATAATTACACGTATTTATATTAAAAGCACTATTTTCTATAAAACTCCCTATAGATTTGCTAAGTTTAGGAGATTTTGGTAAGGAAGTACTATCGTTAGAAACATATATGGAATTAGCAAGCGTTATCTCCTTTCAATTAAATATATTAATTATATAGGTTTCATTTAAAATAGCATTACTTGGGAAGAACTAAATCAACGTAATTAATTATGAATATAAAAATTATATTAATAAAAACTAATAATAGATATTACTGATAGGAGGCAAAAATGAATTGTAAGTGGGTTTCTAATGAAGATAGAAATTTAACATGCAGTAGACATGCTGATTCATCTGGTTACTGTCTTTTTCACAAAGAAAATAAAAATAAAAGAGAAATAGCTTTGTTTGATGCATATATAAAAAAAGGTGAAATTAGCGATTTTACAGGATTTCGCTTTGAAGATGAATTTGATATTAATAAAAA
>NZ_JWHR01000124.1 GCF_000808015.1 Terrisporobacter othiniensis
TCGCGGGTAACTTGTTGCTTTTCGGGTTGGTGAATGTTACGGTGATAGTGGTTTCGGTTTTTATCGTTAACCTGACGAGCTTGGCCCCGGTGAGCTGGTCGTGTTATCTTTTTTACCTGTTGACGTTAAATCTTCCCTCGTGGCTGCTGGTGGCTGGTTTTTCTTTATGGGTCAGCAGTGTTTCCGGAGGTCGTTTTGCGGCGATCGTTCTTTCCGCAATCTGGTTGGCGTGCTGCTTGTTCTGGTTGCCTTATCACCTGCACGGGACACTCGATTACACGGGAAGCGGGTTGCCGAATCTTTTTTCGGAAATCACGGGGCATATCAATCTTCCCCGTTACCTGTTGCATCGTTCGGCTTACGCGTTGACCGGTATTGGATTGTTAGCGTGGAGCGCGAGGGGGATGAAACGCATTAAAAAT
>NZ_JWHR01000125.1 GCF_000808015.1 Terrisporobacter othiniensis
AAAAGTTAATGATTTTTTCATTTTGGCAGATGAAAAATATAAATATAGAGAAGACTATATAAGCTGTAGGAAAAAGGAAGTAGAATATCATTTAAATATGGTAGGAGCTGAAATAATTAATAATTCTTAAAGAGAAGAGTTTCTTAGATCAAAAGAAAAAAGACTACTATTTCCTTCATGTATGACATCAAAAAATGATGATAACTGTAAAGCACTAAAGAACGAAGAAGTATATATATGTGCTCACTGTACAAAATCATGTAATGTAAATAAATATGATAAGATAGGTAAATACTATGATTTTCAAGTATATATAATTCCTTATGAATCTAATATTACTATGAAAAGAAAATTTGAATACTGGGATATAGGAATAGTTGTGATTGCCTGCGTTCTTAATTTGATATCTGGCGGGTTTAAAGCAAGAGGTTTAGGGTTTATTCCTCAATGCGTTTTTTAGATTATTATGGATGTAAATCACATTGGCATGAAAGTGGAATTATTACAGATCTTAATGAAGATAAATTATTATATACATTAGGAGTAAATAAAAATATAAAATAAAAAGGAGGTTTTAATAAAGTAACCTCCTTTTTATTTATGCATTTTACCAAGGCTTGCTCCAGTCACAGTAATGATATTCATCTTTCCATTCTAAATCAGTGGAAATATAAAAATCGCCATAGCTTCTCGTTGATTTATAAAAAATATTTACGACAGAAAACTTAGTAGACAAATCTTTGTTTATAATCACGTGGTATTTATTATCTACCACATAGATATTATCATTTGAAGTAGGCTCATCCTGAGCTACATTAAACACGGGTCCGTGTCATGCAATTTCTTTTAAATAAACCCTAATATATCTTCCAATATCTAATTTATCAGTTCCATAGTTTTTAAACATCTCATCAAGAGCAACCTTTGCTAAGGCAGTAATGTTTATTATCATAAAAAGCTCCTTTTTTTTATTTATAAATTTATTTTATCCAATTACTATGATTATATTAAATGATAAAAATATGTATTATTTAAATGTTAACTTGGAAGATAAAATGATTTATACAAAATAAATTACTGAATAAAAACTTATATTACATTAGGCAAGTTATTAAGTTATAATAAAAAGAAAAACTAAGAAGGAGATTTTATGAGTAAAAAGAAAGCTGGAATTTTATCATTAATAGGATACTTAGTAACAATGGGTATTGGATTATTAATAGGAAATGGTGTGTCTAATTTATTGGGAGAAAATGTGTTAGGAACAATGAATATGGACTCTAGCAATATTATTTATAAAATTATAATTCAAATTCCTCCAACAGTATTTCTTTTATGTTTTATTAAAAAATATTATAATTGGAAAGACATAGGCCTTACATCAAAAAAATCCAAAAGTTTAATGTGGTTTTTACCTTATTTAGTAATTTTAATATTTATGTTAAATAAATTTGCAGTAGAAATAACTAAAAATATGGAAGTTTATGATAGTAGCATATATATGTTCATAATATTTGTATTTATAGGTACAGTTATGGCTGGATTTTGTGAAGAAGTTATTTTCAGAGGAATAATATTAAATTCATTTGAAAGTGAAAAATCATTTATTATAGCTATGATAATAAGTAGTTTAGGTTTTTCCATAGTACATATAACAACTATAGTGATGGGAAATTCTTTAGTTGAAGCGTTTATGACTGTATTTTATTCATCTTTATTAGGTTTTGCATTTGTTGGACTAGCAATGAAGATGAAAAATATATGGCCTTTGATTATTTTTCATTCTCTTTGGAATTTCATATTAATGGTTTCTCAAACTTTACAACTGGAGGTATCTTTAGCTGCTGGTATATGCAATATTATTAATATTTTTATGGCAATAATACTTTGGATTATTGTTATAATTGAAGAAAAAAGAAAAGCCACAAAAAAAACTATACTGGCAAAATAGTCAGTATAGTTTTTTATATTAATTAATCATTTCAATATAATTACAATCTGTATATATATGATTTATAAACAGTAGTAATCTTTCATATAGAGGATGAACTTTTTCACCGTATTTTAAATCTAAGTTTTCCCCGACTTCCTCAACAGTATTTTTGCCATTTAACATAATAAATACCGTGCTACAATACTCATCAAGCTCAATTTCTTTGTACATAGGTATTTTAAATTTAAGCTTTCTTAGAAAAGATTGTATCTTGTGGTCTTGCTTTTCTAGTAAAGTAACTATTCCATTTTTGTCTACCATATACTCAATATTATCACAAACTTTAAACTTTAAATTTAAAATATCCTCATTAGTCTTCATTTTTCTTAACCTTTGAAGATGCAATCGGGATGGTAGTTGCTACAACAAGGATAATTAGTAGAATTAATGCCATTGAATTTGTTGCAGCAAATCCAGTAGGAACTCTAGGTGTGATTACACCAGATACTTGTAATATTATACCGATTAATCCTATTATAGATCCACCAGCAACTAGACCTGAGGATAGACTTATGCCGTTTGAAACTTTACCTTCTTTATCAGAATCACTTTTAGCAGTTTTTTCTACAAATACACGAATTAAGGCACCTATTAGTATGATTGAAGTTGTAGAAATTGGTAAGTAAAACCCTATAGCAATGGTCATTATAGGTAAATTTAACATAAATAGAACTAAAGCCATAACTATACCTGTTATAACCATAACCCAAGGTAAGTTACCAGACATTATACCTGATGTTAATGTAGACATTAGGTTGGCTTGTGGTAATGCAAAAGGAGCATCTGCGCCTGTAAGAGCTAATTGACTAGAAAGTACAACTATTGTTCCACAAACTACAGCTACGCCTACTATGGAAGCTAGAGCAAAGCTATTTTGCATTTCTCTTTTATTACCACCTATAATATAAGTTACCTTTTGAGATTGATTATATCCTCCAGCTACAGATATGGCAGTAACCATAAAAGCAGCAAATAAAAGTAGTGATTTATTATCCTCAAGTCCAGTCCATCCGGATATAACGAAAACTAAAGTTAATATAACTAAAGATGCAATAGTCATACCTGATACAGGAAGATTTGATGTTCCTATAGTACCAGTTAAGCGTCCAGAAACTATAACAAATAAGAATGATAATATGAATGAAACTATTATAGCAACAATTGCCATGGTAATACTTTGAGATATTAAGTAAGCAGCAACTAAACCAACTACTACACCACCTATTAATATTAACATCTCAGAAGAACTACCATTATCATCTCCATTATTTTCTTTTCTTGCATTTAAAGTTTCTTTTATTGAAACTATTATAGTTGGTATAAGTTTTATGGCTCCAATTATACCACCACAAAGCATCATACCTGCACCTATATATTTTACATAACTACCTGATATGGCATTTACATCCATAGTACTTATGGCAATGGTAGCATCATTCCAAATAAAAATTTCTTCTCGAGCCATATCAGAGAAATATCCAATTAGTGGAGCTATTGCAAAGTTGGATAAAATAGAGCCAGCAAACATAGTTAATGAGACGTCTAATCCAACTATGAAACCAATACCTAATAAAAGTGGATTTACTTCTAAAGAAAACTTCCACTTGTAAAATGGAGTACCTATATAAGTCATTACACTATTTATTACATTTAAAAATGATCCAGTTAAAACGTTAATTATACCACTTATTCCAAAACCAATACCCATAAATTTTATGGCATCTCCTCCACCTTGAGAAGCTACTAAAGTTTCAGAAATTGCCATAGATTCTGGATACATAAGTTTACCATGTTCTTCTATTATTAAATAATTGTAAACTAGTGAAGAACATCCTATACCAAATAAACTTCCTCCAACGCCTGTTACTAATCCTTCAAAGAAAGTAATATCACTTCCTATTAAAATAATTGCAGGTAACACATAAATTAATCCACTGGCAATAGACTCACCACCACTAGACATACCTTGAATAATATTTTTTCCAAGGATACCACTATTTTTAGCGAAAGCTCCTACAAGCATGGAACCAATAATTGCTCCTGGTATTCCTGCAGCAACTGTAAGTCCGGATTTCATTCCAGAA
Organism: Terrisporobacter othiniensis; assembly: GCF_000808015.1. Taxonomy (GTDB): domain Bacteria; phylum Bacillota; class Clostridia; order Peptostreptococcales; family Peptostreptococcaceae; genus Terrisporobacter; species Terrisporobacter muris. The sequence goes on from NZ_JWHR01000125.1 coordinate 4,078, forward strand.
TATGCAGTCGATGCTGCAAACACAGTTGAAAGTACTATTCCTATTATTAAAACAGGAATATTTGCACCTTTTTTGGATTTATCAGTTATGTAAGGAACATAATCTTTTCCAGATACACCACCATAGGCTTCTTTAGGTAATTTGTTACTCATTATGTCATCTTCCTTTCTCTTAAATTAAAAATTTAATTTTTGGTTCCTATATAGTGTTTAACATTTTTGTAAAAATAATTATATTATTTTTAAAATTATTGGAAAAAATTTTTTATTGCTACTAAATCTACGTTTGAAGCTATGAAAAATCTACTCATAGGCTAATTGAAGTTAATAGTGAAAGCGTAAGGAGTAGTGACTTTATAGTTTATATTCTATATACATAAATAAAATTTTCTAAAATAGAGAAAGAAGGATAAATTTATAATTTGTCGAATATTAGCTATAGAAAATTTATTCATAAGGAGTATGCAAATGAGAGAAGAAGCATTAGAGATTTTATTTAAGTACCTAAAAACTGATTACATGTTAAAGCATAGCTATGCAGTAGAAGCTGTAATGAGAGAGATGGCTAAAAAATTAGAGCCAGAGAAAGAAGAAAAATGGGCAGTGGCAGGTTTATTACATGATTTAGATTCTGATATTACTGGTAGAGTACCAGGTGTTGTTAATGAGGCCCATGCATTTAAAAGTGTTGAACTATTAAAGGAAGAACATTTTGGAGATGAGGAATTATATAGAGCGATTCTTGGACATCATGATAATAAGGGAGTAGTTAGGGAAAGTTTAATGGAAAAGGCCATATATGCAGTTGATCCTATAACTGGGTTTATTACTGCTATAGCCAAAAGTTATCCTGATAAGAAGCTTACTAGTGTAAAAACTAAATCGGTTACTAAAAGAATGAAAGAAAAAAGATTTGCAGCAAATGCAAATAGAGATGCAATGAAGGCTATTGAACTTACAGGAATTACTTTTGATGAATTTGCAGAAATATCATTAAATGCTATGAAAAATATAGCTGATGTACTAGAATAAAATAAAAATTTACTAATATAAAGGTGGACTACGTGATAGTTCACTTTTTTACATGTTATAACATTGGAATATTCTTACACTTGTTGATAAGATTATAGACAAGTATGAAATAAATGAAAAAAGTTTTTGTATAAAAAAAATTGATTGAATTTAATGTGCAAGGTATATAAATATATAGTAAACTTTATATGACGATTAAAGTTAGGAGGAATACATGATTAAAAAATTTATAAAATATTATAAACCTTATAAGAAACTTTTCTTTATGGATTTATTGGCAGCATTATTATTTGCTGTATGTAATTTGGTGTACCCTATGATTACAAGGGAAATAATGAATGAAGTTGTACCAAATAAAGATTTAAGGATGCTTGTAATATTTGCATTTACTTTATTATTTATATTTATAATGAAGGCATTTTTAAATCATTTTATGCAATATTGGGGGCATGTGGTAGGTGTTAGAATGCAGGCTGACATGAGAAGTGAAGTATTTACTCATCTTCAAAAACTACCAAACTCATACTTTGATAATCATAAGACTGGAGTAACCATGTCTAGAATAATTAATGATTTAATGGATATTTCTGAACTAGCTCATCATGGGCCAGAAGATTTATTCATATCAATAGTTATGTTTGTAGGATCATTTTTAATATTATTAAATGTAAACATACCACTTACTTTAATAATTTTTGCTATACTTCCTTTTGTAGTAATATTTGCAGCAAGACAAAAAAGAAGGATGCAAAAGGCATTTATGGAAACTAGAGTAACTACAGGAGAAGTTAATGCCACTTTGGAAAATTCTATAGCTGGAATGAAAGTAACAAAATCTTTTTGTAATGAAAAAGAAGAGCTAAATAAATTTAATGAAAGTAATAATGTATTTAAAAAAGCTAGACAAGCAGCTTACAAAGTTATGGCTGACTATTTCTCTGGAATGAATTTATTTATGGACTTATTAGAGTTGATTGCATTAGTGGCTGGAGGATATTTTACTTATCTAGGTGAAATTAATTTAGGTGATTTTGCGGCATATATACTATATGTAAAAATGTTTATAGAGCCAATTAAAAAACTAATAAACTTTACAGAACAGTATCAAAATGGTATGACAGGATTTGAAAGATTTATGGAAATAATCAATGAAGATGTGGAAAAAGAAGTGGAAAATCCAGTAGAGTTAAAAAATATTAAAGGTGATATAGAAATTAATAATGTTTCTTTCACTTATGAAGATAAAAAACAAGTATTAAAGAATTTAGATTTATCAATTGAAGCTGGTAAAACAGTAGCATTAGTTGGACCATCAGGAGGAGGAAAGACAACTCTTTGTAATCTTATACCTAGATTTTATGATTTTGAAGAAGGGGATATAAGAATAGATGGAAAAAGCATAAAAAATGTAAGTTTAAAATCATTAAGAAAAAATATTGGTGTAGTTGGACAGGATGTATTTTTATTTACAGGTACTATAAAAGAAAATATATTATGTGCTAAACCTAATGCTAGTAATGAAGAAATAATAGCAGCAGCTAAAAAAGCAAGAATACACGACTTTATTATGAGTTTGCCTGAGGCTTATGATACGTATATAGGAGAACGTGGAGTTAAGTTGTCAGGAGGACAAAAACAAAGAATATCAATATGTAGAGTATTCTTGAAAAATCCTCCAATAATAATTCTTGATGAAGCTACATCTGCTTTGGATAATGTGACAGAAAGAGAAATCCAAAAATCCCTAGAAGAGTTAAGTAAGGATAGAACTAATCTAGTAGTAGCACATAGATTATCTACTATAAAAAATGCTGATGAAATCATAGTGCTAACAGATCGTGGTATTGCTGAAAGAGGAACTCATGAGGAGTTAATTAGTAATGGTGGAATTTATAGCAAACTTCATGTAAGTTAATGAAAAAAGTCTGAACCTAAAAATATTTTAGTTCAGACTTTTTTAGTGTAAAAATAAAAATATTTAATCTGAATATATCAATAGAATAATAATAATATTATTAAGTATAGCTTTTATTTACTTTATATATAAAAAGAAAAAACTCATGTTTTTTATAGAGAGTATCAGGAGTACTTCATTGCTTAGATATCGAACAATGCAAAAACTACATCAAAAAATGTTATATTTTGATGTGAATTTATTTATCAAGGAAATAATAGTGGTAAAAAATAGAAAATTTGGAAAATTAGAAATGATATTTATATTAATAAAATAATTATGACAAAAAAATACATTTTTTAAATTGACATACATTAGTTATTTCTGTTACATTTTGTATGGGGAGTAAATTAGTTTTTACATTCCTAAAAATATGTTTAAAACCATATTTGACATCTGGTACTATCAAAAAATTTATGTATGGCAAAATAAACATTAAATATTTAGAAATTTCCAAAGTCATCAGTCAAAAAAATGGAATCATGCAAATAAGTAAATAAAAAGACATACTATTAAGGCAGATTATTAAGGCATAAGATTAATGGAGACTAAGCACTGGGAAATCTCTAATAAAGAATCATAAATTATATTGGAGGTAGGACATGGAAAACACAGTAAAAACTAAAAAGAAATATCCTTTTGGCTTCTATGTATGTGCTTTATCTTTCACTCTTGAAAGAATGGCATTCTATTCATCAAAATGGTTACTTGGGGTATTTATAGTTGCTTCAGTAGCAAAAGGTGGACTTGGATTAGATGCAGCAGAAGGAGCAAAAATGGGTGCTAACTTAGTTGCATTCACTTATTTAACACCAATACTTGGTGGATATATAGCGGATAGATGGGTAAGTCCTAGATTATGTGTTGTGTTAGGGGCAATATTAATGGGGCTTGGATATGTTTGTGGATGGCAATCAGCTGCTCAAGGATCATTAGGTTTAGTATGGGCTATGATAGCTCTTGTATCTATAGGAACAGGATTATTTAAAGGTAATGTTTCTGGAATAAATGGTAAGTTGTTTGATGATCCAGATCAACTTGACTCTGCATTCTCTATTCAATACTCATTTGTTAATATAGGTTCTTTCATAGGAACAACTGTTGTTGCATTTATACTTGCAAAGTATGGATATGGAATGACATTCTTAATATGTGGAGGATTATTATTCTTAGATGCTTTATGGTTAATGTTTGGTGGTAACGCAGCATGGGGAGATGTTGGTAAGAAACCTTTCAAAGCTGGTGAAATTAAAGAAACTACAGCTAAGAAAGAAGAAGACAATAAACCTCTTACTACATTAGAAAAGAAAAGAATTGCAGCTATAGTTCTTGTAACTGTTTTCTCAATAGTATTCTGGATAGTTTGGTACTTAACTTATATGCCAGTATTATATCACTGGGGACCAGATGTTGAAACAGCTAATAAAGCTAACTGGGTAATTGGAAACTTTACAGTTCCATCTGCTTGGTTTGATTCATTAAATGCTCTTTGCTGTATAGCTCTTGGACCAGTTCTTGCAGCTTACTGGACTAAACGTGCTAATTCACCAAAAGGTGACTTAAGTATGTTTAAGAAAACTGCATTAGGTATGATATTACTAGGAGCTGCATTTGTTGTAATGGCTCTTGCTGAAGTAGTTAGAGGAGATAGACAAGCTAACTTAATGTGGATAGTTATGGTAGGTGTGTTAATGTCAGTTGGTGAAATGGTATTCTCTCCACTTGGAAACTCATTTATATCTAAATTCTCTCCAGCTAAAGTTTTAGGACTTATGATGGGAGTTTGGCCATTTGCAATATTCATAGCTGGTAAATCTTATGGATATTTATATGAATTCTTATCAAAATATTCATTTGCTCCAGCTTATGGAGTAGTAGCTGCTATAGTTATATTATGTGGTGTAATTCTTTGGTCAATGGATAAGAAGTTAAATACTCTTGTTGAAGATGAAGAAGAAGAAAATGCATTAAACGCATAATAAGTAAATTGTTACTTTATTATAGAGTAGCCTCAACTTAGGTTGAGGCTATTTTTATTTGTGCTAACAATAAATAGATTATCTATAATAGAACATTTTTGAAGCAATATGAATATTATTCAATGTAGAAAAATGTAAGAATTTCTGCACTAAATAATATTGTGGTGGTGAAAGCTTTGGAAAATATAGAAAACCTAACTGTAAAACAAATTTCAATTATTAATAATAAAGATATGTCTAAAGCAATAAATATTGATTTAAAAACTGACAAAGATTATATTCCTGATGGAGTAAATATGATAAATGCACAATTTATGTGGAGTAAGGGAATTACAGGTAAAGACGTTAAAATTGCAGTAATAGACTCCGGTTGCGATATGACTCATAAAGACTTACAAACAAGAATAACAGGCGGCCGAAATTTTACAATAGAAGATAATAAAAACATATACAAATATCAAGATTATAACGGTCATGGAACACATGTATGTGGAACAATAGCTGCATCAAATAATAACTATGGGGTTATTGGAGTAGCTCCAGATGCAAAGTTATTGATATTAAAAGCTTTAGATAAAAATGGTTCAGGAAGTATGAAAGGTATTATAGATGCCATAAATTTTGCAATTAGCCAAAGGGTTGATATAATATCAATGTCTTTGGGAACTTCAGAGGATGTTCCTCAATTGCACCAAGCTATTAAAAAAGCAGTAGATAGTAATATATTAGTTGTATGTGCAGCAGGTAATGAGGGAGATAGTAAAGGAGTTACAGATGGATTCTCTTATCCAGCAGGATATAATGAAGTAATTAGTGTTGGAGCAGTTGATTATTCAAAATCTGCTGCAATATTTAGTAACTCTAACAAAGAAGTAGATTTGGTGGCGCCTGGTGTAAATATAATATCAACATTTTTGAATGGGAAATATGAAACTTTATCAGGAACTAGTATGGCGACACCTCATGTAACCGGTGCTCTTGCTCTTTTAATAGAATGGTCTAAAAAAGAATTTGGTAGAAAATTAACAGAAGCCGAATTATACGGACAGCTAATAAAAAATACTGATACATTACCTATGTTAAGAACACTACAAGGTAATGGTTTTTTATTTATAAATCCTAAAAATATTTTAAAATAATTAATATATAAATTTTTAAATAAAGACTGTCAAAGGCCTTAGTCCTAGTCAGTCTTTATTTTTTATTATATAGATTTACAGTTAATGGAAATGATATAATTATAAAAAGTAATTATTATTGGGAAAAGAAGGAAAAGGGGTTTACTAATGATTGAAGTAGAAAAATTATGTAAATCTTTTACTAGACAAGTGAAAGATGAAAGTAAGAAACAGAAATTTAGAACAAAAAAAGAAGAGTTTTTAGCAGTAAATAATTTAACTTTTAAAGTGGATAAAGGACAAATTATAGGGATACTAGGACCAAATGGGGCAGGAAAAACCACGTTACTTAGGATGCTTGGTGGAATCTTAACTCCAACTTCTGGTCACATTAAAATAGGGGATTATGATTATGAAGAAGATAAAAATGCAGCTAAAAAGGAAATCGGATATTTATCAGGAAATACAAAATTATATAATAGACTTTCTCCAAGAGAGCTATTAACTACTTTTGGAAATTTATATGATATGACAAAGGAAGAAATAGAAAAGTCCATAGAAAATATAATTGAAATTATGGATATGGAAAGTTTTATTGATAATAGAATAGAAAATTTGTCTACAGGACAAACTCAAAGAACATCAATTGCAAGATGTCTTATTCATAACCCAAGTATATATATTTTTGACGAGCCTACATTAGGTTTAGATGTAATTAGTAGCAAATCTATTATAGACTTTATGAAAAGAGAAAAATATGAGGGAAAAACTGTACTATATTCAACTCACTATATGGAAGAAGCAGAAATTTTATGTGACAAAATTTATATGATGCATAAGGGTGAATTTATAGCTGAGGGAAGTTGTGAAGAACTTAAATCTAGATATAACACAAATAGTCTTAGAGATATATTTATAAATTTAGCTAGTGAGAGGGGGGATTTAAATGAGGACTAAGATGGTAAAAGCTATCTTTAAGAAAGAGATGATAGATATTCTTAGAGATAAGAGAACTTTATTTATGGGAATTATCCTTCCTTTAATTTTATACCCTGTTCTTATGTTAATAATGACTCAAATTATGACCATGTCTATAAGTAGCATTGAAAGTGAAGATATTAATATTGCTTTTGAGAAAAGTCCAAATAATGAATTGATATCTATAATTGAAAACTATACAGATGAAAGTACTGGGCATATTAATATAGTAGATACTAATAATTATAAAGAAGATTTAGAAGAAGGATACATTGATGCATATATAAGTGTAAAAGGCAAAAATAAAATAGAAAATTATGAAATATACATAAATTCATCAAAAGAAAATGCATCTAGTGTGAATAGTAAGCTAGAAAGTATTTTTTCATTATACAAAGATAGTAAAATTAAAAATAAAATAGAACAATCAAATCTAGATGTAAAAGAAACTCTAAACCCTGTGGTATATGAAACTGTAGATGTGGCTAAAAATGAAGAGTTAGCAGGGTTTGTACTGGGTCAGATACTTCCATTTATATTAATTATGGGAGTGCTTCTAGGTGCGATTTATCCAGCAATAGATTCTATGGCAGGAGAAAAAGAAAGAGGTACATTAGAAACCTTATTTACACTACCTATTACTAACTTGGAACTCGTTATGGGTAAATATATGGCAGTATCCATCTGCGCCATTGTAACTGCTATTTTAAATGTTATATCCATATTATTAACATTAATATATATTTTAACAACGGGTGAATTAACAGGTCAGTTATTTTCTGATAGCTTAAAAATATCAAACTTGGCAGGACCTTTGTTTATCACAGTGATCTGTGTTTGTTTATTTGCCATGGTGGTATCAGCTGTAAGTATGTGTGTATGCTCTTTGGCAAAAAGTTTTAAAGATGCGCAAAACTATATTACACCAGTTATGTTTTTAGTTTTAATACCTTCATATGCATCTATGATACCCAACATGACCTTGGATAGAACTACGGCTATAATACCTGTTGTGAATATATCTTTATTAATAAAAAGTGTATTAAGTTTTCAAGCTAACTTGGGTTTAATTGCCTTAGTATTTATATCAAATTTTGCATTTGTAATTTTGGCAGTGATTTTATTATCAAAAATGTTTAACTCAGAAGAAATTTTATTTGGAAGTGGAAAGAATTTCTCATTCTTAGAAAAAAGAATTGATATAAAAAAAGGTACCATGCCAAGTGTAAGCGATGGAGTTGTTTTATATGCTATTGGATTGGTATTACTTATTTATGTGGGAAGTTATGTTCAGTTAAAGTTTGGAGCGGTAGGAATAGCATTGACACAGCTTATGATTATTGGATTACCACTTTTATTTGCTTATTATATAAAAAGTGATTTTAAGAAGGTGTTCTCTTTAAAGTTGCCAAAGTTTAAGCATTTAATTGGAGCAACAAGCCTTTGGATAGGAACATACTTAATTGTATTTGTAATAACAAATATAATTTTATATTATTTCCCACAAAATCAAGAAATCGTTGAAGGGTTAAATGATGCCTTATTTACGAAGGATAACTTACTTTTAAATATTTGCTTAGTGGCATTAATGCCAGCCATATGCGAAGAAGTATTTTTTAGAGGGTTTATATTAACATCTTTTAAACATAATAAGAAATCATATAGAGGAGCCATAGTTGCTTCGGGAATCTTATTTGGAATGATGCATATGGACTTTATAAGAATTGTACCGACTTCTATTTTAGGAATGGCTTTTGCTTATGCAGTTTGTAAAACAAATTCAATTGGTGTAAGTATGTTTATGCACCTCTTAAATAATGGATTTGCAGTTGTTGTAACTTATTTATCTTCAAAGATGCTAGAAAATGTTGAAACGACTACAGCTACTTACTTGTCATTTAACCAATTATTTGTGTTTTTAATCTTGAGTATTATGTTTATAAGTGTTGCAGTTTTGCTATTTAAAGAAAAGAAAAGTTTAAAAGAAAGTAACATAGTTGAATAAAAAGTATAGAATAAGGTTACTCGTTGAGTAATCTTATTTTTATGAATTCATACAAGGAAATGATATAATATAGAAAAAGAACATAAGGAGATAATAAATTGCTGGATACAAAAGAAATAGATTTTGACTTAGATAGATGTGAAAAGGTATTAAGAGAAAATGATTATATGGAAATAGTTATAGCTATAGAAGAATTACAAGATAAATATAGAGATAAAATTGATTATATTATTGAAAATGAAAATAATGTTATTTGGAATAATAGTATTATAGAAGAGGTAAATATAGAGAAAATAAATTTAGATGATAAGTATGAAGAATTAAGAGTTTGTTTTGATATATTAAAACATATAGATAGGGAAATGAGTATATACATATTAGAATTGATAACTTTAGTAATAAAATAAATATGGATGAAATTGATTTAAATAATTGGGAGGAAAATATGAAATTTAGGAACTTTAGAGAAAGCTTATTTACTAAACAAGAAGAAATAATAA
>NZ_JWHR01000126.1 GCF_000808015.1 Terrisporobacter othiniensis
CGCCGGAGCTTTGATAAGAGAAACATGCGAATCTCTTATGTTATCCTGTATTAGCATACCTTTCGGTATGTTATCCATGTGTATGAGGCAGGTTACCCACGCGTTACTCACCCGTCCGCCGCTCTTCTCCGAAGAGAATCGCTCGACTTGCATGTGTTAGGCACGCCGCCAGCGTTCATCCTGAGCCAGGATCAAACTCTCATAAAAAATTTGTCCATCGCTCAGACTAATCATTATCTGAATATCTGGCTTGGTTTGTTTGCTGTTTCAGTTTAATTCTTAAAGAATTAATTTATTGTTAACCTACTGTTTAATTTTCAAAGTTCTTTGCTTGTTTCAGCTTCTTTATTTTACCAAAGCTGTTTTTCTTTGTCAACCACTTTTTCAAGAAGTTTTTTGTTGACGTTTTGTCCCTGTCTCAAGGACAAGTAATACTATATCATCATATCAATTAATCGTCAACACATTTTTTAAAACTTTTTTAAATTATTTTAATTTAGTTTATTAGAGCCATCATAAGCATTGATATTCTCTACCTTTTAACAAAAGGAAATATAAAGAATATCTTTAATTCTCCACATTTCCTTTTTACTAGTTTATAAATCTATTAAATATTTTTTCAAAAAATATAGAGTTTATATATGTTATTATTCCAAACCCAATTACTGTGTAAAAAAATATTATATGTCCCCAATACATATTAAATAAATTAATTAGTAATAATGGACTTAAATTTAAGGCTACCATCATTAATGTATAAGGTAAGTTTTGTATAGATATAAGAGTAGAATTTATCATAGTATTTTTTATAGTATTTTCAAACTTAGATATCATTGGAAATACATATGTAAGTGTAAAAATATATATTATACTTATCATAGTAAATACCAACTGTAAAGCCTTACTAATTGATTCATTTAAAACTAATCTAGATATATAGAAATCAAATAATAATACTCCTCCTATTATTAACATAACAGTCCATACTATTGTACTAGTTTTAAAGTTTTCTTTGAACCTTTTTATAAACTCTTTTACTATATATGGTTCTTTATCTTTTGCCATCTGCATCGCAACAGAGTACGTAGCTGTAACTGACGCCCCTATAGTTATAATTGGCAAGCATGCTACTATACATAATAAGTTAAGTATAACTATATTAGTTATCTTTCCTAGAACCTCAAAAAATTTGTTGTCATATCTGAATAAATTCCCCATAAAAAATCCTTCCTCTTAATTCAAAAAGTATTAAATAAAACTGCCATAGTTATTATTATAGCAGTTTATTTTATATATTTATTAATTTGTTATTACTATCCCAGTTTCATTATCAAAAACATGAACATTCTCCATATCAAATTTAAACTTCACTTTGTCACCTACTCTCGCTGGAGTTGTAGCCTTTACTCTTGCAGTCATAGGGAATTGTTCTATATTAAAGTATAAGTATACCTCTGATCCTAATAATTCATATACATTTATAGTAGTTTCAATTTCTCTTCCTGTACTTTCTTCGTTTAATTCAGTTAAATCGTGCACATTCTCTGGACGTATACCCATAGACACTACTTTATTTACATATCCACCATCAATTAAGGCTTTACCCTTAGCTTCTGGTAGTACTAATTCATGCTTTCCTACTTTTAATGTAATTTCTTTATCATTTTTGCAGACTGTTGCATCTAAGAAGTTCATTTGAGGAGAGCCTATAAACCCAGCTACAAATTTATTTTTTGGCGAGTTGTATAGGTTTTGTGGCGTATCAACTTGTTGTACTACACCATCTTTCATTACTACAATTTTTGTACCAAGAGTCATAGCTTCTGTTTGATCATGAGTAACATATATCATAGTTGCTCCTAATCTTTCATGCAGTTTAGATATCTCTGTACGCATTTGAACTCTTAATTTAGCATCAAGGTTTGATAAAGGCTCATCCATTAAGAATACTTTTGGTTCACGAACTATTGCTCTACCCATGGCAACCCTTTGTCTTTGTCCTCCAGATAATGCCTTAGGTTTACGATCTAATAATTTTTCAAGATCTAGTATTTTAGCAGCATATTTAACTTTTTCATCTATTATTTCTTTTGGAACTTTCTTTAATTTTAGCCCAAAAGCCATATTATCATATACACTTAAATGTGGATATAAGGCATAACTTTGGAATACCATTGCTATATCTCTATCTTTAGCTTCCACATCATTTACTACTTTATCATCTATTTTTAAAGTCCCTTTACTTATATCTTCCAGTCCTGCTATCATTCTTAATGTTGTCGATTTACCACAGCCTGATGGACCTACGAATATTATAAAGTCTTTATCTTCTATTTCTAAATTAAAATCTTTTACAGCTTCAAAACCATTTTCATATATCTTACTAATATTTTGTAATGATAAGCTTGCCATTTTTTAATCCCCCTCATATACACTTAATGATACTAAAATTATTTTCTTAATTTAGAAGTTGACTCTCTAACAATTAATTCCCCTTCGAAAACTCTATGCTGATTTTTAGTCTTCTTGTTAATTAAATCAAATAGTATTTTAGTAGTTTCTCTTGCCATTTCTTCCACAGGCTGACGTATGGTAGTAATAGAAGGGTTATAATAATATGTCATATCTAATCCATCAAATCCTACAATAGAATAATCCTGTGGAATTCTTTTTCCACTTTCCAATATAGCTTTACTTGCTCCAATTGCCATACTATCAGAAATAGAATAAACTGCTGTAAACTCCTCTCCTGACGCTAATAGTTCTTTCATCAGCTTATATCCATTTTTTATAATTTGAATATTTTCATTATTATCAGTATGTCTGATTAGATTTTCATTTATAGGAATATTCCTATTTATTAATGCATTACGATATCCTTGTATACGCAATTTACTAATACTTTGATCACTTTTACCAGCAGCTAAAATTGCAATTTTTGTATGACCTTGGTCACATAAAAAGTTAACTACTTTTTCACTTTCATTTTTATCATCTACACATACTGATGAGTATAAATTTTTATCTACATCACCTGCTATAGCTATTGTACTTAAAACAAAAGGTACATTAATTTCTTTTAGTTTCTCCTCTTGATGAGAGAAATTTCCTCCAAGAAATACAATTCCTTTTAGTCTTTTTTCTTTTATAAGCTCTAAAGCCACTTCAACTTCATCTTGGTTCGAATCAACTCTATGTAATATAAAGGAATATTTTCTATCTTGTATTTCTTCTTCAAATACTTTTATCATATTTTGAAAAAATGGGTTGTCTATCCCTTTTATTAATACTGCTATGGTTTTAGTATCTAAAAGTTTTAAGTTTCTAGCACTTTTATTTGGAACAAAGTTACTTTCTTTTATAACTTCCATTATCATAGTTCTAGTTTCTTCACTTATGTCAGGATGATTGTTAATGGCTCTTGAAACTGTGCTTACTCCGACACCACATATCTTAGCTATATCTTTAATTGTGATTGCCTTCATATTAACACTATCCTTTCATTATTGTATTTTGCTATATCAGTTTATCACATAATAGACACTAAAATTATATCCTTGCATATAATTTAGTTAACATCTTTATTTTCTTTATCATTTTCTTAGAGAAGCAATCTTTCTCCATTCTCCATTTCCAGTTCCCACCTAATGTTGAAGGTGTATTTATCCTTGCCTCTGATCCCAATCCTAAATAATCTTGAACTGGTATTATACAAGTATCTGCTACACTTCTCATAGCTAAACATATAAAATCCCAATGTATAGCATTATCACGAGTATATTTGTTATTCATATAATTAATAGACATTCTTTTATCTTCTTTACTGATTTCTTTATACCATCCACAAATAGTATTATTGTCATGTGTTCCAGTATAAACTATACAATTTCTATTATAGTTATGAGGTAGGTAGTCACTATCCTCTCTTGAGTCAAAAGCAAACTGTAGTATTTTCATACCAGGATATCCTGTATCTTTAAGAAGTTGTTGTACACTTTCTGTTAAAAATCCTAAATCTTCTGCTATAATGTCTACTTTTCCTAACTCCTCTTTCAAGTATTTAAATAATTCTATCCCAGGTCCTTTTTCCCATGTACCATTTACAGCAGTCAAATCTCCATATGGTATAGAGTAATATTCATCAAAACCTCTAAAGTGATCTATTCTTACAATATCATATAATTCAAATGACTGTTTTATTCTTTTTATCCACCATTCATAATTGGTAAACTTATGATATTCCCAATCATATAATGGATTTCCCCACAACTGACCTGTCTCACAGAAACTATCTGGTGGACACCCTGCAACAGCTGTTGGTATACAATCTTTGTTTAATTGAAACAGTTCAGGACTTGCCCATGTATCTGAACTATCTAACGATACATATATCGGAATATCTCCTATAATAGAAATTCCTTTTTTATTTGCATAAGCTTTTAATTTATTCCACTGATTAAAAAATAAATATTGTAAATACTTATAAAACTCAATTTCTTCTTGTAATCTTTTTTCATATATTAATATAGCTTCTTCTTTTCTTTCTCTTATATCTTCATCCCACTCTATCCATGACTTTCCATCATATGAATCTTTTATTGCCATATATAATGCATAGTCATGTAACCACCATTTATTTTTTTCACAATACGCATTAAATTTTTTACTTAAACCTATATTACTTCGTTTATATGCCAACTTTAATATTTTAAATCTTGATAAATAAACTTTTTCATAATCAATATATTTCTGATTATCTCCCCAGTCATAACTATTACACTCATCCTCAGATAATAAGTCCTCTTTAACTAATTCATCTAAGTCTATAAAATATGGATTACCTGCAAAAGTAGAAAATGATTGATATGGAGAGTCACCATATCCAGTAGGGCCAAGAGGCAGGATCTGCCATAAACTTTGGCCTGCTTCGTGTAACATATCTATAAAATCATAAGCCTCTTTTGAAAAAGCTCCTATACCATATTTTGATGGTAAACTTGCAACAGGTAATAACATCCCACTTCTTCTCATGATGTCCCTCCTATAATACTTTTTGTTATCCTTTTACAGCTCCAGCAACAACACCTTCTATAATGTGTTTTTGACAAACTAAGTAGAAAATTATTATTGGGATAATAGCTAACACAAGCATTGCCATCATAGCTCCCATATCTCTATTTCCATTTGATCCTACAAGCATTTGAATTACTACCGGAATCGTTTTATATTTTGTAGATAAACCTATAACTAGATAAGGTAATAAGTAGTCATTCCATATCCACATTGCATTTAATATAGCAACTGTTATAGATGTAGGCTTTAATATTGGTAATACTATGTAGAAATAAGTTTGTAATGGATTACAACCATCTATCATAGCAGCTTCTTCTATTTCTAATGGTATTGATTTAACAAATCCACTAAACATAAATACTGATAAACCTGCCCCAAAGCCTAAGTATAAAGCAATCATACCTACTGGATTTGCTAAGTTTAATGTATCCGCTAATTTTACCATAGGGAACATTACCATTTGGAATGGTACTATCATTGAAAATACAAATAAGTAGTAAAGAGTACTTGTTAATTTACTTTTTACTCTTGTTATATAATAAGCAGTCATAGATGTGAAGAATATTATTACTACAACTGATCCTATTGTTATAAAAAATGACCATCCTATAGCACTTAAAAACCCTGTTCTCTCTAATCCATTAATATAATTTGTAATTCCCACAAATGTCTCTGGTGTAGGAAATGCAAACGGATTATCACTTATAAAAAACTTACCTTTAAATGAGTTTATAACTATAAATAAAATAGGAGCTAAAAATACTACTACTAATGCACAAAGTATTAAAAATGTAATACTATTTCCCATGCTTTTTTTTCTTCTTGGAACTGCGTTTTGCATTATTGTTCTACCTCCCTCTTTCTAGTGTAATACAATTGAGTAAGAGCAATAAGAGCTACTATTATAAAGAACATAACGGCTTTTGCCTGTCCAACACCTTCAAAGTTATTTCTTCCATAGAATGAATTTACTATATTCAGTGCTAACATTTCAGTTTTGTGCATTGGAGCACCATTAGTTAAAGCTAAGTTTTGATCATATAGCTTAAAGCTATTTGATAGCGTTAGAAAGAGACAAATTGTTATAGATGGCATTACCATTGGTATTGTTACATGTCTTAAAGTTTGCCATTTTGTTGCTCCATCAATTTTTGATGCTTCTATTAATTCTGTAGGTACATTTTGAAGGCCTGCTATATATATGATCATCATGTATCCTATCATTTGCCAGTTCATTAATAATATTAATCCAATAAGTCCATACTTTCCATTAGCAACTAAAGTTATTCCATAGTTTGCTAGAACAGCATTTATCATTGATTGCCAAGTATAACCTAGCACTATACCACCTATTAAATTAGGCATAAAAAATACTGTACGGAAAAAGTTTGTTCCTTTTATCTTCTTTGTTAATAAATAGGCAAGTGTGAATGCAATTATATTAACAGTTACTATAGATATAATCGTAAAGAAAGTTGTGAAACCAAATGATTCTAAGAATCTTTGACTTGGCTCAAATGCTGTTATATAGTTTTGTATCCCTACAAACTTTGCATTACTTACTGTAGTAAAATCACAAAATGATAAATATAATCCTGTTATAAATGGAATTATAAATGCTATGGAGAATGCTATCACTGTTGGTAATAAAAATACAGCAAAATATTTTTTCAATGTTTTTTGCATACTATACCTCCTATTATTAATAAAAAGTAAGTGCTATAAAATAATCTTAGTTAAATAAAAAGCTTAGACCATAAATATTATTACCTCATAATTTAACTAGGACTTAATCCTTAATTTAGTTTAACGGTAATATACTGTTATTTATGGCTAAGCCTTTTCTATCTTGAATTAATTTAATTTTAATATCTTTAAAATAGTTCTAGATCATTATTTTATTAATAGTCTATCAACTTTCAAAAATACACTTACAAGTATTAATGTTTTTATTAGTTATATTTATTTAGCTGCTTCTTTTTCGCTAGCCCACTCATCAACTACTTTAGTTTTAACATCTTCCCACTTCATATTTCCATTAGCATACTCAAGTAAAGCTGCACCAAAGTCATCTTTGAATGTTTGACTTGGGAATGATACGAAGTTCCAGTCTACATTATATAAATCTTTATTTCCTAAGTATCTTAAAACTTCTTGAGCTAAAGGATCTTGTGGAGTTTCAGCATCTTTGAATGTATCAAATGGAGCTATAAATCCTAATTCTTCAGTTACATGTTTTTTACCAGTATCAGAAGTAAATAACCACTCAATGAAAGCTATAGATGCTTTTTGATCAGCTTCAGAAGCTTTGTTGTTTATAGAGAAGAAGTTTTCAGTTCCTATACAAAGACCTTGTTTTTCTTCACCTTTAACACCAGTGTATATAGGCATGAATTTAACATCTTCTTCTTTAACAGTATTTCCTTCAACTTCTGCTATTTGTCCCCATCCCCAGTTACCATTTTGAACCATAGCTGCTTTACCTAAAGCGAATTCAGCCATTGAATCAGATACTGTTTTACTTCCTAATAAAGTAGGTTCACAAGTAGAATTATTTATGTATAAATCAAATATATTTTTATATTGATCAGCATAAGTAAAATCTATCTTGTCTAAATCAGTTACATCTTTATCTTTGTATTCATAGTATATAGGTAAGTTAGCTAAATGAGTTTGCCATCTCCAGTCTTCACCAGGAGTTAAAGATGTAGAAGCAAATACACCATCTATTCCTAACTTATCTTTCTTAGCTTGCATATCTTCAGTTACTTCTTTTAATTTATCAAAGTTATTTATTTCATCCATAGATTTAGCTTTTGCACCATCTAATTTGAAGTATTTTTCCATTATTGCGTTGTTATATATTATTCCATATCCTTCTTCAACGTAAGGTATACCATATACTCCATCTCCATCTTTAACAGCCATATCCTCATTTAATAGGTGTTTATATAATTCTGTATCTTTTAAATCAAGAGTATAATCTTTCCAAGCTTGGTATCCTACAGGTCCATTTATTTGGAATAATGTTGGAGCATCTTCCTTAGCTATTTCTGATTTTAAAGTTTGTTCATAAGTACCACTTGCAGCTGTAACTACTTTTACTTTTACACCAGTTTCTTTTTCATAATCTTCAGCTATCTTTTTCCATTGTTCTTCCTGCTCTGGTTTGAAGCTTAAGTAGTATACTGAACCTTTTTCATCACCTTTAGCCGCATCATCAGAAGATGATGAACAACCAGTTAATGCTACAGTTGCCATAACTGCAGATAAAGCAATTGTTAAATACTTTTTAAGTTTTATCATGATATTTCCCCCTCATATATTTTAGTCTTCCTCCGGAAAGGTTTCCGATAACGTTTCCGATAACGTTTTCCTTCCCTGTTAATAAAATAGTAACACCCATTCTTTTAAAAATCAATAAGTTTTACTATATCTTTTTAATTATATAAAAGTGACTATGTGAACATATAAGTTAATATTATACAGTGGACATAGCCACTAACTTTCTACTTTAATTTCCAAATATCATTATTGTATTCATCAATAGTTCTATCAGATGAGAAATATCCAGCTTTGCTAATATTAATCAACATTCTCTTTGACCATTTCTTCCTATTTTCATATTCTTTAAATGCTTCTTCTTTTTTATCACAATATGATTGGAAGTCTAATAACCCCATAAACCAATCCTTTTTAATTATTTCTTTATATAACCTTATAAGGTTTTCTTCACATCCAATTTGCATAAGTTCATCACCAACGATAAAATCTACTACTTCTTTTATATTTTTATTTTTTATATATAAATCAAGTGGATCATAATCTCCCTGTGCATAATGTTTGATTACCTCATAGCTACTTTCCCCAAATATGAATATATTTTCATCTCCAACAAGTTCATGTATCTCAACATTAGCTCCATCTTCTGTCCCAAGAGTTAATGCACCATTTAACATGAATTTCATATTTCCTGTTCCACTTGCTTCTTTTGATGCTAATGATATTTGTTCTGATATATCACATGCAGGTATTAATTTTTCAGCTGCAGTAACATTGTAATTTTCTACCATTACAACTTTTAAATATTTACTTACTTCCTCATCATTATCTATAAGTTGTTGTAAGCATAAAATTAAATGTATTATATCTTTTGCTATTGTATAAGCAGGTGCTGCTTTGGCACCAAATATAATTGTAATCGGTGTTGTTGGAACACTTCCCTTTTTAATTTGTAAATATTTATAGATCACATATAAAGCATTCATATGTTGTCTCTTATACTCATGTAATCTTTTTATTTGAATATCGAATATAGAGTTTTCATTAATATCTATATTTTGAACTTTTTTTAAATAGTTTTTAAGCTCTATTTTATTATTATATTTAATATTTAATATTTCTTTAAGTACTTCCTCATCATCAATATATTTTATTAAATCTTGTAGTTTTTCTGCATCAGATTTAAATCCATATCCTATTAGTTTTCCAATTAAAGCAGCTAATTCTGGATTACAGTGCATTAACCACCTTCTAAAGGTTATACCATTTGTTTTATTATTAAATTTCTCTGGATATATCTCATAGAAGTTATTTAATTCATTATTTTTTAATATACCAGTATGAAGTGATGCAACCCCATTTACACTAAATGTGTAATGTATATCTATGTGAGCCATATGAACATTTTTATTTTTATCTATTATGTATAAAGATTCATCTTTATATTTTTCTCTTACTTTTCTATCTAGTTCTTTAATTATTGGTACAAGTTGAGGAACAGCTTTTTCTAAATATGCTATTGGCCATTTTTCTAATGCTTCTGCCAATATTGTATGGTTAGTATAAGCACAAGTTTTAGATACTATTTCTATAGCTCTATCCATTTCTATTCCTTTTTCAACTAAAAGGCGTATAAGTTCAGGTATAACCATTGTTGGATGAGTATCATTTATTTGTATTACAGCGTAATCATATAAATCATAAAGGTTAGATCCTTTTGCAATACATTCATCTAATATAAATCTAGCTCCATTACTTACCATGAAATACTGCTGGTAAATACGAAGAAGTTGACCTTTTTCATCACTGTCATCTGGATATAAGAATAAAGTAAGATTCTTTTCAACATTTTCTTTATCAAAGTTAATACCACCATTTATTATAGTTTCATCAACTGTTTCAACATCAAATAAATGAAGCTTATTAGTTACGTTATTATATCCTGTAACATTTATATCATATAGTCTAGACTTTAGTGTAAATCCATCAAAGTCAATATCATAAGTTACATCCGTTTTATTTAACCAACTTTTTTTTTCTATCCATTCATTTTTTTCTTCAATCTGTAAGTTATTTCTAAATACTTGTTTGAATAACCCAAAATGATAATTTAATCCTATACCATCTCCAGGAAGTCCTAATGTAGCTATAGAATCTAAAAAACACGCAGCTAATCTTCCAAGTCCACCATTTCCTAAAGAAGGTTCTGGTTCTACTTCTTCTATTTCAGCTATATTTTTTCCATTATTAGCTAGAATTTTTTTAACTTCATCGTATATACCTAGATTTATTAAGTTATTAGATAATAATTTTCCAATTAAAAATTCTGCAGATATATAATATAGTTTCTTTTTCTCTTGCTTTTCATTTACCTTATTTGCTCCAAGGTTTTGTACTATTTCTAATAATGCAAAGTAAATTTCTTCATTTGAACAAGCTGAAATATCTTTATTACACTTAACTTTTAGCATTTGTGATATATTCACAGATAATCCCCTTTCTGATTCACCTTTTATTTTATGGAAACGTTTTCGGTAACGTTACCACAAAACTCAAATCTATTCCTACATTAGAAAATGTTTGAGTTATACAATTAATATTAATTATGCGCTTTTAGAATCATTGTTTTAAAGTTATTATAGTTTATAAACTTTTATTTTACAACAATATTTAATCTATAATTTTTTTTATTTATTATTTTTTATTTTAATAATACTTTTATTTGTATATAAGCCTTATGTAGTGTATAATATAAATTTTATTTGTAAGTAAAAAAACATACCAATTAGGTATGTTTAAATATTTATACAAAAAAAGATTACGTGGCTACGTGCTACTCTCCCAGGGGGTCGCCCCCCAAGTACCATTGCCGCTCAAGAGCTTAACTTCTGTGTTCGGGATGGGAACAGGTGTATCCTCTTTGCTATA
>NZ_JWHR01000127.1 GCF_000808015.1 Terrisporobacter othiniensis
GCTTGTATAAATACTACTGAAAATAAAATATATTCAAATAAAAGTGGTAAAGTTACTTCTGATTTTTTAGAGGAATTATTTTATAAAAAGAATTCCCGTTTTAAAAAATTAAAGAAACAATATAACTAAGTTATTTAACTTAGCCTTTAAACTGCTAGTTATAATTTTATATATAACTAAATAATTTATTAAGCTTTTATAAAAGGGGGTAAACTTATGAGCGCAGTAACTTTATTATTAATAAGTATTGCTGTATTATTAGTCGGCTATGTTACTTATGGTAAGTGGCTAGCTGATCAATGGGGGATTGATGAAAAAAAAGTCACTCCTTCACACGAATTAGAAGACGGGTTAGATTATGTACCTGCAAAAGCTCCTGTACTTCTAGGCCACCATTTCTCATCAATAGCTGGTGCTGGTCCTATTAATGGTCCAATACAAGCAGCTGTATTTGGTTGGGTTCCAGTTTTACTTTGGGTTTTAATAGGTGGTATATTCTTTGGTGCAACACATGACTTCGGTGCATTATTTGCATCTATACGTCATAAAGGTCAGTCTATAGGAGAGGTCATAGGGCAAAATATTGGTGCTCGTGCTAAGAAATTATTTATTATTTTCTCATATTTAACACTACTTTTAGTTGTAGCTGCTTTTGCATCTATAGTTGCAGATACTTTCAAAGCAACATTTACAGAAACTGGTGCAATTGATATTGCTGCTAGTGCTGCAAATGCTTCAACAGCAATGATATCAATATTATTTATATTAATTGCCATTGCTTTTGGTTTCTTTGTTTACAGACGTAATGCTTCACTAGTTGTTTCAACTGTAATAGGTGTAATTGCCATAGTAGCTTGTATAGCTATAGGTCTTAATTGGCATCCACTATACTTAACTTCTACAACTTGGATGGTTATTGTTGGTGCTTATATCTTAGTTGCATCTGTAACTCCTGTTTGGATATTGCTTCAACCTCGTGATTATCTAAGTTCATTCTTACTATATGGTATGATGGCACTTGCTATAGTTGGTATAATTGGCTCTCATCCAACATTAGATATACCAGCATTTACTGGTTTTGTTGATACTATAGCTCCAACTGGAACATCTCTTGGATATTTGTTCCCTGCATTATTTGTTACTATAGCATGTGGTGCTATATCAGGTTTTCACTCTTTAGTTGCTTCTGGTACAACAGCAAAACAATTAAACAGTGAAAAAGACGCTAGACCAATAGCTTATGGTTCAATGTTAGTAGAATGTGCATTAGCTGTTATAGCTGTATGTGCAGTTGGATATATATGGAAAGATTATGCAGCAGGAACAACTGTAACACCTACTGTAGTTTTCGCATCAGGAATAGCTGGAATGTTAAGTCAGATACCTGGTCTAACAAATGTATACAATATAGCTTATTCGTTATTAGTTTTAACAGTTTCAGTTTTCTGTTTAACTTCATTAGACACCGCTACTCGTCTTGCAAGATATATGTTCCAAGAATTCTGGTTGGCTCCTGGTGAAACAAGAGCTGATGTTAGTGGATTCAAAAAAACTATAACTAATCCATATATAGCAACTTTAATTACTGTTGTTCTTGGTATTTCTTTAGGTCTTACTGGATATGCAAATATATGGGCATTATTTGGAGCAGCGAACCAATTACTTGCAGCTCTTGGTTTACTTGCTGTTGCTGCATGGCTTGGTAATATGGGTAAAAATAATAAAATGTTATTCTTCCCAATGGTATTTATGTTAGTCGCAACTGTTGTTTCTTTAGCATTAACAATAAAAAGCAATGTTATTGCTATTACTGCTGGTAGTGCAGGTCTTGGATGGTGCTATATACGAGCAATACTTGCTATACTTTTAATAGCTCTTGCCGTTATTCTTATGATTGAAGGTATAAGCACTATTAAAAAACAGTTTAACAAAGTAAAACAAACTAGTTAATATGTTATTAATACTTTCTACACTATACTTTTAAAGTTAATAAGTTTAAAATAAAAAAGATATGTTTATAAATTATAAACATATCTTTTTCTTTTATATATTTAAGCTTTGTATTAGCCTCTTATAGTAAATTCTTTTATTTCTTCAATTGGTATAGGCTTAGAATAAAAATATCCTTGTATATATATGTTATTATGACATATCTTTTTTATTTCTTCAATTTGATAATTTTCTTCAACCCCCTCAATAACAAAATACTTATTTGTAATCAATGTTATATTAGACATGAATTTTATTACTTCATTATTGATTTTTGATTTTACTAATAT
>NZ_JWHR01000128.1 GCF_000808015.1 Terrisporobacter othiniensis
ATATAAATATTTTTTATGCAACTTGATAATAAAATTATTGATAACAAAATATATAGGTAATCATTTGTTTTTATAAATTTTTTGAAATAAACATATATTACAAATATATAAATTGTAATTCCACAAAGAATTAAAAATTGAATTATATTTGTCTCTAACAATACTTTGTTAGTATTGAATATAAGTTCTAAAAAGAATATTGAAATACATGCAAATAGAACTCCTATGAAAAAAATACTTTTATTCTCTAATATTCTATATTTAAGCTTTATATTTGGAAAAATTGATAATAATATAATTATTTTATTAACTAAGAATATATTTATTAAAGCTCTCTCATTTATATCCACTAATAAAATAGGATGCCTTAAAAAACATAATAATAAAGATAACGTAAAGTAAATAATATAAAAAAACATCATTTCATTATTTTTTTCTTTGTAGTAATATATAGTTGCATATAATGAAATCAAATAAAAAAATATTGATAAGGAAGTGATTGTAAGCTCTACATTTTCATTAGCCATGTCTATAGGCAATAGTATATTGTCAAATCTTATTATTAAATAAATAAAAGATAAAAATATTATGATCATTATAAACTTTATAGTCATACATTTGTTTTTATTTTTCATATGATAATCCATAAGTTTTCCTCCATTTAATCTTCACATATTTACCCCATATTTTTATATTTATTCCATATTTATTTATACAATCCTTTAATTATTATTTTTTTTCCAAAAAAATTACTCCCTACTTTAAAATAGTGAGTAATTCTCATTAATTTACTTATTTTTAAGTTTTTCTTCTATCATTTGTTTTGCTACTTGAGGATTTGCTTTTCCTTTTGAAGCTTTCATTACTTGACCCATTAAGAATCCTACTGCTTTAATTTTTCCAGCTTTAAAATCTTCTATTGACTTAGGATTATTATTTAAAACTTCATCAACAAGTTTTTCTATTTCATCAGAACAACTAATTTGAGATAATCCTTTTTCTTCAATAATTTCTAAAACAGGCCTATTACTTTCAAACATTTCTTTGAATACTTCTTTTCCTGCTGTATTACTTATTTTACCTTCTTCAATTATTTTAAATAAGTCAACTAAGTTTTTAGGTGAAATTTTTATATATTCTGGTTCCATATTATTAGCATTTAATAAACGAAGTAAGTCACCTAAAATGTAGTTAGAAGCTGTTTTAGGATTTCCACCTTCCTTTACAATTTCTTCGTAAAATCCAGCTAAAACCTTACTTCCTATTATTATAGAAGCCTCTTTTTCGTTTATTCCGTACTCTTTTACAAATCTAGCTCTTTTTTCTATTGGCATTTCAGGCAATGATTTTTCTATAGTATCAACTTTTTCCTGCGGTATTATTATAGGTGTCAAATCTGGTTCTGGAAAATATCTATAGTCATGAGCTTCTTCTTTCGAACGCATTGATAAAGTTTTACCTTTTCCAGCATCCCATCTTCTAGTTTCTTGTTTTATTTTATATTCTTCTTTATATTGATATAATTCTTTTTGTCTTTTTTCTTCTTTTTCCAAAGCTTTTTGAACTTCTCTAAAAGAGTTTATATTTTTTATTTCTACTTTTGTTCCGTATTCTTCCTGTCCATAGGTTCTTATGGATATATTTGCATCGCATCTTATGGAACCTTGTTCCATACGGCAATCTGATATTTCAGCATATTCAAGTATTCCCTTTAACTCTCTCATAAATGCTGCTGCTTCTCCAGGTGATCTTAAATCTGGTTCTGTAACAATTTCAACAAGTGGTACTCCAGCTCTATTGTAATCTATAAGAGATACTGGTTCATCTTCCAAATGGACAAGTTTTCCTGCATCTTCTTCTATATGTATTCTGCTAATTCTAACAGATACTTCTTTTCCTTCGTAAGTAAAATTCACCATACCATTTACACACATAGGTAAATCATATTGTGATGTTTGATAGTTTTTAGTTAAGTCTGGATAAAAATAGTTTTTTCTATCCATTTTATTATAATTATTTATTGTACAGTTTACTGCTCTTCCAGCTTTTATTGCTAAATTAACAACTTCTTCATTTAAAACTGGTAGAGTTCCTGGTATTCCCAGGCATATGGGACATGTATTTTCATTTGGTTTAGCTCCAAATTCTGTGGAACAAGAACAAAATATTTTAGTATTTGTTTTTAGTTCTGCATGTATTTCCAAACCAATAACAGTTTCTAGTAACATAAATTACACCTCTCTTTCAAAGTTTAGATTTAGTTTTTTCTCTAATGCATAAGCAACTTTATAAATTTTATCTTCCGTAAATACATCTCCTATCAATTGAAGTCCTATAGGAAGACCTTCACTACTTTTGCCTCCTGGCATAGATAGTGCTGGCACTGTTGCCAAGTTAATATTTATAGTATAAATATCAGCTAAATACATAGCTGTTGGATCTTCACATCTTTCTCCTATTTTAAAAGGAAGTATTGGGGATACTGGTCCAATAATAATATCGTATTTCTTAAATGCTTCTTTAAAGTCATGCTTTAATTTAGCTCTAAATTTTTGTGCTTTGTTGTAGTAAGCATCATAATATCCTGAAGATAATGCATAAGTTCCAAGCATTATACGTCTTTTTACTTCTTTTCCAAATCCTTCACTTCTACTCTTTTCTACTAGTTCTTCCACAGAATCATAGTCTTTTGTTCTATATCCATATCTTATGGAATCAAATCTTGCTAAATTAGAGCTTGCCTCTGCTGAAGATATTATATAATAAGGAGCAAGCCCATCTTTTGTAACAGGTAGTGAAAATTCTTCTACTTCTGCTCCAAGCTCTCTTAGAACTTCTATATCTTTAAATATAGCTTCTTTTATTTCTTCATCTAATCCTTCTTCTTCAATAAACTCTACAGGAATACCTATTTTCATTCCTTTTATTCCAGAGTCAATCCCTTCAGTATAGTCTTTTACTTCAAGATTTTTAGCACTAGTTCCATCTAAATCATCTTCTCCTGCCAATATATTTAATAAATAAGCATTATCTTCCACAGTCATAGAAAATGGACCTACTTGGTCAAGAGATGAACCAAAAGCAATTAGTCCAAATCTAGATACTAAGCCATAAGTTGGCTTCATACCAATAATCCCACAAAATGATGCTGGCTGTCTTATAGATCCACCTGTATCAGATCCTAAAGCTAGTGGAACCATATTAGCCCCTACAGCTGCTGCTGATCCTCCAGATGATCCTCCAGGAACTCTAGACTTATCTATTGGATTTTTTGTAATTTTAAAAGCTGAATTTTCTGTTGAAGATCCCATAGCAAATTCATCTAAATTTGTTTTTCCTATTAATATAGCATCTTCTTCTTGTAATTTTTTTATAACTGTTGCATCATAAGGAGGAATAAAATCTTCTAACATTTTAGATGCACAAGTTGTTGCTACTCCATTTGTACAAAGATTGTCTTTTATAGCAATAGGAATGCCTGATAGTTTGCCCACATTTTCTCCTTTAGCAATTTTTTCATCCAATTCTTTAGCTTTTTTCAAAGCTTTTTCTTCTTGTAATGATATAAATGCATTTATACTTTCTTCTTTTTCTTTTATATTTTTAATATAATAACTTACAACTTCTTCGCAGGAAATTTCTTTATTTTGTATTTTATTTACTAGTTCTTTTATACTATAATTTTTCATTTAAGCATCCTCCTACTCAATGATTTTAGGAACTTCTATGAAAGTTTCTCTCATTTTTTTAGAATTTCTATATAAATCATCTATATCACATTTTTTACATATGTCTTTTCTAACTACTGCAACTTTTGGTTTTTCAATTTCTACACCTTCCAAATGTAGTTTATCTAAAGTTTTAAATTGTTCTAAAATATTTTCAAATTCACCTGCAAATACTGTAGCTTCTTCTTCACTAAATTGAAGTTTAGCTAACTTTGCAATATACTTAACATCTTCTTTCGTAATTGCCATTTTTTTCACCCTTCCTTTAATTTTTATTATTTATGGAGTTAATCTCTTCATATCTCTTGGTATAAGAGTCGCCTCCCTAATATTTGTAAGTTTTAATATTTTCATAGTAAGTCTCTCAAGTCCTATGGCAAATCCTCCATGTGGAGGCATACCATATTTAAATGTTTCTAAATAAAAATCAAATTCCTCTGGATTTAATCCAAATTTAATTATATTCTCTTTTAACATTTCATAATCATTAATCCTTTGACCACCTGTAGTTATTTCCAAACCATCATATATTAAATCAAAACTTTTAGTTAATTCTTTATTTTCATCATCTGTCATCGTATACATAGGTCTTTTGCTAACAGGATATTTAGTTAAAAATACAAAATCACAATTGTATTTTTCTTTAACATATTTAGAAATCAATACTTCACCTTCTGCATCTATATTTCCAATTGGAGATTTCTTATTGTATTTATCTAGTAATATTGCATGAGCTTCCTGTAAAGTTATTCTTGGAATAAACACCTCATTAGGTAAGTCTATTTTATACATTTCAAGCTCTTTTTTGCAAACTTTATTTAAATGATTAAATAAATAGTTTATAAAACCTTCTTCTAAGTCCATTAATTCAAATTCATCTTTAATAAATCCCATTTCGACATCTAAACTAACGTATTCATTTAAATGTCTCCATGTATTATGAAGCTCTGCTCTATAAGCATGACCTATCTCAAAAACTCTTTCAAATCCAGCTCCTACCATCATTTGTTTATAAAACTGAGGTGATTGTGCTAAAAAAGACCTTCTATCAAAGTAATTTATAGTAAACATTTCTGATCCACCTTCTGTTGATGAATCTATAATTTTTGCTGTATGAATTTGTTCAAAATTTCTTTCTTTTAAATAATCTCTAAAAGCTGTTTCAATTTCACTTTGTATTTTAAATATGGCTCTTATCTCAGGTCTTCTAAGAGCAATTGTTCTATGATCTAATTGAGTTTCCAATGCTGCCTTATTTTTAAAACTGTTAATTTCAAATGGAAGTTTATCATAGTAAGTACTTCCTAAAATCTCAAATTTTTCAACTAATACTTCTATTTTACCAGGTGCTTTTTCATTGCTACATACTTTTCCCACAACTTCTACAGCATTTTCCAATCTCAAATCTTCAATTTGTTCTTTTTCACAAACTAGCTGAATTACTCCAGACTTATCCCTTAATTTTATAAATACTACATGGCTTAAATCAGTTATTTTGTGTACCCAACCCCTAAGTAATACTTTTTGATTTATACAATCATTTAATTCATTTATAAATATTCTTTCCAAACCTTTATCTTTTCCCTTGTCATAAAATGCTCTTTCTAACTGTGCCATTTTCTTCAATCCTTTCTTTTATTATTTTTATACATTAAATCTTCGATCTGCTTGTATCGTCATAGAGCTGAAAATTAGCTCTGTTGCTCTCTTAATAAATTTGATTTTATATCTTTTATCAATATGTTATATAAAAGATATAATTTTTTACAATTAAAAAACGTCCCTATACAAAAGTATAGGGACGTGATATTTACGCGGTACCACCCTAGTTGACTATTTTTAGTCCACCTTAATTACGTACAGAATTAATTTTCGATACGTTTCCTAGATAACGGTAGGATTCCGTTTAGGCCTACTCTTTAATATAAATTTCGGCTAACCACTCCAAAGTGTTCTTCAACTAAAGTATCATACAAAGCTTCCACCATCCTTTGTTCTCTATAAATCAACATATAGTCTACTCTCTTTTTCATCGTATTTTCTATATATTTTTAATATTGTAAATTAACTTCTAAATAAAAGCAACAACTTTTTATTATGTTTCTAATTATATTTTGAACTTAAATATTATAATATTTATTTACTATTCAAAAGTATTATATTCAAAATATATAAATATGTTCATATATTTTATCGTTCTAAAAAGTATTCATTTAATAAACTTAAAAACTCTTTTCCATGTCTAGCTTCATCCTTACACATTTCATTTAACACATTATGAATAGTATCTATTCCCATCTCTTTTGCTTTTTTAGCTAATTTCAATTTACTTTGTATTGCTTCATATTCATCTTCTATAATTGATTTTAAATTTTCTTCTGTCCAAGGTTTAACTACTTCTCCTAAAAGCTCTGCTAATATTGATGCATGTTCTGCTTCTTCATAGGCTATTTTTTTATAAATTTCGCCCACCTTCATATATCCTTCTTTATGAGCAACTTTGCTCATAGCTAAATACATACCAACTTCTAAGCATTCCTTCGAAAAAATACTTCTTAAGTCACAAATCATATTATCATCTGCTTCTTTTGCTATTCCTATATTTTCATCTAAATTTGCCCTATCTTCTTTTTTTAGATTAAATTCTTTAAATTCTTCACAAGACGTATTACATACAGGACAAATCCTTGGTTTTTCATTTTCTATAATATATCCACATATTGGGCAAATCCACATTTTCATTTATTTTACCTTCCTGATATTTCCTCATAATTATTTCATAATTATATTATGGATATATTTTCTTTTTTTATTCTTCCTCTAGAATTTATAGTTTTATAATAATTTTAAGTTTTTATTTAAGAATAATAAGTATCTATCTTAAATATATTGTAAGTAATAAGAATTAATAATAATGTTTTGATTATTACTAAGGAGGACATATTTATGGGACTTTTAACAACATTATTAACTGGATTTGCTTTAGCCATGGACGCCTTTGCTGTTTCAGTGACAAAGGGTATGACTCTCAGAAAAATTACACCTTTTATATCTTTTAAAATTGCTTTCTCATTTGGACTATTTCAAGGATTAATGCCCTTTATTGGATGGTTTATAGGTATTAGGTTCCAATCATATATCACGGCTGTAGATCACTGGATTGCTTTGTTTTTATTATCTTTTATAGGACTTAAAATGATATTTGAAGCCTATGAAGATAGTAAGAATCCAGAATTAACTGTAACTTGCGATGATGAATTAGATAATACAGAATTAATAATTTTATCTATTGCTACTAGTATAGATGCTCTTGCTGTTGGAGTTAGCTTTGCTTTTTTAAATGTACATATAATACCACTTTGTTTAAGCATAGGAATAATTACTTTTGTTTTATGTTTCTTAGGAGTTATGATTGGTAAAATTTTAGGACCAATCTTTAAAAACTACTCTCAGATTATTGGTGGTATAATATTAATCCTTATCGGAATTAATATTTTGAATGAACATACTAATTTTATTTATAGAATGTTAAACTAATTTTAAAATAATAAAAACTGTAGACATTACGATCTACAGTTTCTTTTTGTATAATATTTTAATTAGTAATGATATACTCTTTCTACTCTACTACCTATACAGCTCAATGTCTCATTTGTTATCGTTCCACTTAGTCTGCTTAATTGATTAACTGGTAAATAATACTCTCCATCTTCTCCAAATAATGTTACTATATCTCCTTCTTTAACATCTTCTATATCAGTCACATCTACCATTGTTTGATCCATACAAACATTACCTATTATTCTTCCGAATTGACCATTTATTAAAACCTTAAAATCTTTTTTAGATACTGCTCTAGAAAACCCATCTGCATATCCAATTGTAATCGTAGCTATTTTCATTGGTCTTGGAGTAATAAAGTTATTTCCATAACCTATATTTTCACCTACGCCTACTTCTTTTACCATAGCTACCCTACATCTTAAAGACATTGTTGGTTTAAATTGCTCATTTTCAGGTAATTTACTTAATATATCATCACATGGGTCACAAGGTACACCATATAATATAATGCCTGGTCTCGCTAAATCTCTATGTATTTCTCTATAAGATGTTATTCCATAAGAGTTTTGTAAATGAACTTCTCCTAGGTTAATTTTTTCCTTTTCTAGGTTATCAATTATATAATCAAAATTTTCAATTTGTTTTCTAGTAAATAATATATCTTCTTCTACTTTGCTATCAGCTCTGCATAAATGCGAGAATATACCTGTAACATGAATATCTTTTAAATTATATATCGATTTAATATCCTCTATGTGTTCTCTATTTTCACCTATTCTATTCATTCCCGTATTAAGAGCCACATGACATTTAACTGTTCCTGGTAATTCACTTAATTCTTTAGCATATTTACTATTTACTAAAGTCTGTGTTAAATCATATTTTATTAGTTCATCCTTTTGGCAAACAGGTGTATATCCTAGAACTATTATTTCGCCTTTAATATTTCCTTCTCTTAATTCTATAGCTTCACTAATACATGCTACTGCAAAATGTTTTATTCCAATACTTTCAAAATAAGTAGCCACTTCTACAGCTCCATGACCATAGGCATTAGCTTTTACTACTCCTACAATTTCACAATTTTCATCTAACATATTTGAAATAACCTCTATATTATGCTTAAAATTACTTAAATTGATTTCTGCAAAAGCTCTTAATTTAGAAGTATCAATTTCTTTTTTACTATTATAAATTTTTGCTACCATTACAATATCCCCCTAATATATTTTAATAGTCTACATTTTAGTTTAAATAATATTATGTCATATATAAATGCTATCTTAATTATAGCATATTTTTTGAATATTAATAATATTCCATTAAATTAACATAAAAATAAGCCATTAAAAATGGCTTATTTTTCTCTTATTATCCATAATACTCATTATTAGGTTTATATGATTGATTTTTTTCTCTTCGTTTATTTTTAATACTTTGTTTATTTTCTGAGCAATGAGGACATTCATCTCTTCTCAATCTTCTAGAATTAAATTCATTCACTGCCTTTTCTAAATTTTCTTGTTCTTCCTCTTCTTGTCTTATAAATTCATCTTCATAAAACTGCATTCTTTCTTTATCTCTAAAAATTTCTTCTATTCCATCCTCATAGTATCTTGCCAATTTCTTATCTTCAATTAACCCTATTATTTTTCTTGCACCTATATATGCACCTGCTGCTACTCCGGCAGTTGCTACACCAAATATTATAGCTTTTCTAAGTTTTTTATTTAGATCCATATAGTGTTCAATACATTCAATACTTTTCATATTAAAATCTCCTTCCTTAAAAGGTTATTATATATAAATAGTATTTGTATTTATCTTATAAAAAATTATAAATTTCGATATTAATATTTGTAATTACTATGTAAACTTCAATAATTTAGCATTATATATCAGACAATTCCAATGCTACTCTTCTTGACATCCCATCATAAGTATCAGTTATTTGATCTTCTTTTTTACTTTGTTTATCAAATATAATCCTTATTGTAGTTCCTTCTCCTTCTTTACTAACTACTTTTATATCTCCTTTTAAAGCATCAACCATTTGTTTTACTATATTTAGTCCTAGTCCTGTTCCTTCTTCATGGGATAAATTATTGTTATCAAATCTTTCAAAGCGATTAAATAGCTTGTTTAATTTGTTTCCTGGTATTCCAAATCCTGTATCAATTATTTCAATAATTACTTTATTTTCTTCATCTATGATATTTACAAATATGCTCCCATTTTCGCTATTATACTTTATAGCATTTGATAAAACATTAAGTATAATTCTTTCAATAAAATCTATATC
>NZ_JWHR01000129.1 GCF_000808015.1 Terrisporobacter othiniensis
TTAATCATAGTTACAGTTTATATTATATGTTGCTTTGTAATAAATAAATCTTTAAAATCTAAAGTTGATAAAGAAATAAATGCACTGTTAACTTTAAGACCAACTTTGATTGGAGAAAGAACTTTAGAAATAAATGATGAGCATATTATTGTAACTAATAATAAAGAGAGAACAGAGCAAAGGATAAAAGGTATAGATAATATTAAAGAAGTTGATGGAAGCATCATACTATATATTGGAAAATTGAGTCCAGTTCATATTATACCTTGTAGCTCTTTTGTAAATGAAGAAGAAAAGGACAAGTTTTTAAGTTATTTTAAACATATAAAAAGATAGCATTAATATATAAAAGTAGGAGAGGTTATGTTACCTCTCCTATATATTTATTATAAAGTTTTTTTCCATTTAGTTACGTAATCATCAAGTATCCTTCTTAAAGCTATACCAATAGTTGCATAAGCTTCATCATAAAGGTTAGCAAGTGAAATTCTAATTGACCATTCAGGACCAGCAAACCCACCACCACCAAGTAAAACTATTGATGAATCTTGAGCTAAATCAAATAATATATCTACAGGTTTATAATTTTCTTTTAAGTAATTAGCAAATCCTATACCGTGATTTTTCTCAGCCCATTGCAATAAATCAAATTGAGTATAGTAACAAGCATCATTTGCATCATTGTTTAACTCTAAACCTAAAGAGTTAAATAATAAATTTTTACGTCTAATACATATATCCATAGTTTTTTTCTTGTATTCATTCTTTCTATCTATAAGAGTGAAAGCAGAGAAGAATGCCATTTGAACTTGTTGTGGAGTAGAAAGTCCAGCAGTGTGGTTTAGGGCAACTTGTCTACTATCAGCAACTATTCTATCTATAAAAGGTACATTTTCTGGTATTGGATTCATATCAGCATATCTTTTATTAGTTCTTTTTCTTATAGAATAAGGTAGTTCTTTTATTAATTTATCAAATACATTTTCTTCATGTAAAGCAATAGTACCAAGTCTCCATCCTGTAACACCAAAGTATTTTGAGTAAGAATAAGTTCCGATAGTGTTGTATGGTAAGTCTGCCATTAAAGATCTAAATCCTGGAACAAAAGTACCATAAACATCATCAGAGATTATCATTAAATCAGGGTTATGTTCATTAACTATGTTTACTATTTTTGAGATAGACTTATCACATATGGCAACAGAAGGTGGATTACTTGGATTAACTACAAATAACGCCTTTATATCTGGATTAGCTAATTTTTCCAATTCTTTCTCGGAACATTGCCAAGTGTGTTCACCTTTTTCATCAACTTCATCAGAGTTTATATACACAACTTCAAACTCGTATCTAGGAAGATGAGGTATTTCTAAGTAAGGTGTAAAAACTGGAGTCATAATAGCAATTTTATCACCTTTAAGAAGAAGATTATTTGCGATTAATGAGTCAAATATATAACACATAGCTGCAGTGGCACCTTCTACAGCAAATACATTAAAGTCTCCACCTTTGTCCAAGTCATATTTCATTTCTGCTTTTAAATATTCTTTAACTATTTTTTCTATATGAATAAGCATTCTGTCAGGGAAAGGATAGTTGTCTCCAATTATTGCATCAGTTAATTCGTGTAAAAAATGATCTGCATTGAAATTTAAATCATTTATACCATAATCTATAATTTCTTTTAAAGCGCTTACTCCTGGCATAGAAGAATTTTCTTCTATAAATTTGCAAAAACGATTATATACTCCTGTTTTTTTAGGAATTCCAGTTAAGTCACCATTATCCCAAGAAAACCTACTTTCTGTTATTGCAAAATGACCAAAAGTAAAGAATGCTTCTCTAGGTGTAGCAGCAACCCAGTTTGGATTTCCACGACCAGCATCAAGTAAAGTTCTAGTACTTTTTCTATTTGATATGGTTGCAAGTTCTATAAGTTTATTTTTAAACTCAAAAGGACTTATTTGACCATATATATTTTCTAATTCTTGTCTATTAAGATTTATATTCGCCATTAAAAGATTCCTCCCTATGTATATTTATCAAAATAAATTTTGTTATTAGTATTATTCCATTAAAACTTAAATTTACTTATTATGAATTAATCTTAAAAAGTAAAGTATAATACATAACTTAATTATAACATATAAAGTATATTGCTTGGAAGCCTTTAATATAAAAAAGGAATACTGAAAAATACAAACCTATTATAAAGTACATTTGAGTTAGTGAAAGATGGTCAAATATAACATAAAAAATGCGTAAACTTTAATGTTTACGCATTTTCTATCATAATTATAAATCGTAATTTATTTATATTCTAATTCTTTTATAGTTTCACCTATAATTTTAATTCCTTTTTCTATATCATCATCAGATAATCGAGATAGTCCTAGTCGAATGGTATTTTTACCTTTATCATCAATATAAAACAAATCACCAGGCATAAAGATTATATCTTTTTTATAGCATTCATCTAGAAGCTTTCTAGTATCCAAATTTTTGAAAATTAAAAATAAATGAAGACCACCATCTCCTAAGATATAATCGCATTTTATGTATTTTTGAACACACTGTTTAGCAAAGTTAAATTTATCGCCATAAAACTTTCTAGTTTTCTTTATATATTTCTCGAAGGCACCATTTTGTAAATAATCATATAGAATACCCTGATCTAAGAAAGAAACATGAATAGTAGTGCATCTTTTTACACTTTCTAATCGATCTATAAGATTTTTATCACATAAAACCCATCCTATTCGAAGTCCTGGAAATAGTATTTTAGAAAAACTACCAATATAAATAACACCATTACTATTATTATCTAAAGAACAGATGGGGAAAATATGAGAAGAAGAGTAAAGAAGTTCTTCGTTAAATCCATCCTCTATAGTTGGTATATTATTTTTTTTCATTAAATTATAAAACTTATATCTATTTTCTGGAGACATAACCATACCTGTAGGATTATGATAAGAAGGCGTAATATAAGAAAATTTTATTTTTCCTTTATGTTTTTTTAATTTTTCATTTAAATCATCAAAATCAAGACCATTTTCATCTATATTCATGGGAATAATATTTAAACCATAAGATTTCATTATTTTGATAGAGGTATTATGTGTAGGATTTTCACAAAGTATATAATCTCCTTTATTAGTAAGTGTTGAGATTATAACATTCAACCCTTCTGTAAAGCCATTGACTATCAAAATATCTTTATTAGTAGTATTTACACCCTTTTTATTCATATAATCATGTAAATAATCTATTAAAGGTTTATATCCCCTAGCATAACCGTAATTAAGCAATTTATGGCCTTCTAAATTAAATCTATTTAAAAAAGATTTTTTTAATTCTTCCATATCAAACAAATCACCATCAGGAGATATACTTTTAAAAGAAATCTGGCCTGATTTCCAACGAATCTCGCTTTTCATAATGTCCATATCATTGCATGTTTTCATATAATCATTTTCAAAGTTTTTATAATTTATATTCCAATGACTATTATTAACGCTATTATCACTATTTACAAAAGTTCCTTTTCCAGAAACTGAATAAATCGTACCATCAGACTTTAGCTCCTCATAAGCAGAGACAATAGAATTTCTACTTACATTTAAAAGTAAACTAAGCTCCCTTGTGGAAGGAAGCTTAGAGTTATGAGGAAGAAGACCTTTTGAAATCATTTCTTCCAAATATTTTTTTATCTGAATATATATTGGTTCATTCTCATTAATTATTAAATCGGAGAATAACAAATTATCACCTCTAAGCTTTATTAATATATAAGGTAATTATATTAAATAAACTTATTTTAGTCTAGGCTGTTATTTCACTGACGTCTCCATTATTTTATCTACTAATTCACTGTAAGATAAACCTTTAGCATTAGCACTTCTTGGAATTAAACTTGTAGTTGTCATTCCTGGAAGGGTATTTAGTTCAAGAACATAAAATTTTCCATTTGATAATATGAAATCTACTCTTACATAAGCCCTGCAGTAGAAGATATCCCAAACTGTTTTAGATGCTTTATTAATTTGTTCTTGCAATTCATCACCTAAATAAACTATTTCTTCTTTTGCTGCATTAGCACCAGTTGAATATTTTGCTTCGTAGTCAAAGAAACCTGTAGTGCTTGATATTTTTATTGTTGGATAAATCTCACCATCTAAAACAAAAGAAGTGTATTCATCTCCTGGTAGATATTCTTCTATCATTACCACATCATCAACTTCTAAACCAGCCTTTACAGCAGCTTCAACATCTTCCTTTCTTTCAACCTTGAATGTTGCAACAGAAGATCCACCACTATTTGGTTTTATAAAGACTGGATAACCCATTTTTTCTATTTTATCATAGTCTATATCCTCTATTGATTTTGCTATAGTCCAATTTGCAGTTGGCACACCAGAATCCCTTAACATTTTTTTAGTTATGTTTTTGTCCATACACATGGCAGAAGTTAAAGGACCACATCCAGAGTAAGGTATGTCCATGGATTCTAATATGGCTTGAATAGTACCATCCTCACCATACTTACCATGTAACATTAAGAAGGCAAACTCGATTCCTTCTGGCATTTTATTTATAACGTCCATTTTATTATTTAATATTATTTCATGTACTTCATATTTATCTCTATCTAAAGCATTAAGAACAGCTCTTCCTGAATTTAAAGAAACTTCTCTTTCAGTAGACATTCCACCCATTAAAACAGCCACTTTTTTCTTCATAGTTAACAACTCCTCAATATATCTCATGTATAAGTAGCATAAGATTAAAATTACTATATTTTATTTTTTGCCACTAGCATTTAGATTTAACCAAGCAAATAATTTCCATATACTTGTTTTTAGTAGCAAATTTATTTTTTATAGTAGTAATTATATGTTTAAGTTGGTAAATCTGAAAGTACCACAAGGGGCTTAATTTTTAAATATTGTGGTTTATTGCAAAAGAAAAGAGGAATGTACTAAAGGTAACATTCCTCTTTTCTTTGAGTAAAGTGAATTTTTATCCTAAAACATTTTCCATAACTCTAAAGATATTTC
The DNA here is from genome assembly GCF_000808015.1 of Terrisporobacter othiniensis. Taxonomy (GTDB): domain Bacteria; phylum Bacillota; class Clostridia; order Peptostreptococcales; family Peptostreptococcaceae; genus Terrisporobacter; species Terrisporobacter muris. The sequence goes on from NZ_JWHR01000129.1 coordinate 5,061, forward strand.
TATGAGTTATCTTGTCTATTTCATCTTCAAAATAACCTCTCTTTCTAAGTTCCTTTGTAACGTTGTTGGAGTGAGAAGCGCATTGAAGATTTTTTACATTAGGGTTATTTATATCTTTTGAAAAGGAAGAAAGTGTATTGCTTTCTAAATAATCACAATAATCAAATCCTAAGCATACATGATCTATACCTATTAGGTCAGCCATATAATCTATATGATCTACAAAGCCTTCTAGATTTTGTTTACTTTTATCGTGGCTTACAAATCCACTAAATCCATTGAGACCAACTACACCTCCACTTTCTGCAATAGATTTTAATTGACTATCTGAAAGATTTCTTTTTACATCACATAATGATTTTGCATTGGAATGTGATGCTATTACTGGTTTTGAAGCTATATTGATTAAGTCCCAAAAAGATTTTTCGTTTAGATGAGATACATCTACTAACATATTTAAGTCTTCTAATCTTTTAACAGCATTTTTACCAGCTAAAGTTAATCCTCTATTATTATCACCACAAACACCTGTAGCTAATTCATTTCCTTCATTCCAAGTAAGAGAAGCATGTCTTGCATGAACTTCATCATAAAAATAATTAATTTTATCAATATCACTACCTATATGACTTAAACCTTCCATGCCAATTACAATATCAACTTTACTTTTAGCAAAACCTTTCCCAATATCCCTATATGATTTAACTACATTGATAACATCTTTACTTTCTTTAATCTCATCTTTTAAAGCATTTACTATTTCTTCTGCTCTAAGAGATGGATTATTATCATAAGGTGGATCTATCCATATAACAAAGATACCACCACAAACATTACCTTTTTTAAAATTATTTAAATGATAATTTTTAAAAATATTATGCTCATTTTCAGCCCTTTTTAAAGTAATATGAGTGAAAGTATCTGAGTGACAATCAAATATCATAATACCCCTTCTTTCATAAATAGTCTACTTACTACATTAAAAAGTTTCCAACTATGATACCGCAGTAATTTCCAATTACATAGCCTAAAGTTCCAATTAACATAATTGGTGCTATAAGTTTAGACCAAGATTTTGAAACAGCCATAGCTGCAGCCGTTGTAGGTCCACCTATACACGCATTAGAAGCTAAAATTGCTTCTTCTAAGTTGAACTTGAATAATTTTGCTACACCAAATGTTACTAACATGTTTATTAGAACAACTATTAAACAAAACACTAATAGAAGAGGCGAATTGTTTATTATAGATGATATTGATGCAGGTACACCTATAACAACAAAGAAAAGATAAATTAAAAATGTACCTATTTCTTGAGCTCCACCTAAGTTTCCAAAGAAGTCGGATTTAAGAGTAGCACAAAGCATTGTAACTGTAGTTATTATTAAATATTGATTTCCAAGTAAAGTATTAAGTATTTTTAGGAAAGCATTAGACGTTGGAATAATAGAAGATAAAAATTCTGCTAAGCTTACTGATACAGCAACTATAATAAAAGCAGAACCTATACAAAATCCTATATCTTTTAAAGATACTTCTTTACTTTTCCAGTATGAAGATGCAGCTGTTTCACCTTCTTTTACTCCTATTTTTTCAACTTCATCTATATGAGGATGTTTAAATTTTTTTCTAAATAGAGCTATAGATGGAATAGATATTAATACAAAGAAATAAAGAGCCATTAATAAATTATCAGAAACTACTGCTGCTGAAACTAGATCTCCAGGAATTTCAAAAGCACTTGCCATGGCAGCAAAATTTGCACCACCACCTATGTATGAGCCAGTCATCATACCAGCTATTTGTGCTAATTCAGGAATATGCTTATTTAAAAGTAAAAAGCCTAAAGTAGATCCAAGCATAGTACCTATGGAACTAACTAAAAATAATACCAACATTTTTCCGCTTTCTTTCCATATCTTTGTAATGTTACATTGATAAAGAAGTAATGTTATTGCTAGAGGAACAACATAAGACCATACTTGATCATAAACTACAGATTCTGTAGGTATAACTTTTAAGTTAGAGAAGATTAATGCACCTATAAGGGCGATAATAGCTCCTGAAACTTTAGAAGCCCATTCAAATTTTTGTTCTAAATAAATACTAAAAGCTGCCCATCCTGTAATAAAAGCCCATAATACCCATATATTATCGGAACTAATCAATGTTTTCATAATAACCTCCCATAAATTTTTATAAATTCAATATATTGAAATTACTATAATTGTAATATAAGTTTAGTTAGATTTCAATATATTGAAAAAATATTAAGAATATTAATAAAATACTGTAAATATATTTAAAAAATATAATTTTATAGACGAATTTATTAAATAATATAAATACTTTTTAAGTTTGCTTGAATTTTTATCATCTTTAATATAAATTGGAAATATATGTAGTATTATATTTGTGAAAATATGAAAAATATTACATGCAAATTAATTTGAAAATTTAATATATTGAAAAATATTTAAGGGGAAGAAGGTTATTAAGGAAGTGAAAAATGAAAAAAGATATTGATATGAATATAGACGTTGGTCAAAAAATCAGAGAACTAAGAAAGAGTAAGAAATTTAGTATTACAGATTTATCAAAAGAAAGTGGTCTAAGTACAGGACTTATTAGTCAGATTGAAAGAAATATGGTAGTACCATCAATAAAAGTTATGTGGAAGATTGCTAACGTATTAGAAGTTAATATTGGATATTTCTTTGATGAAGATGATAAAAATATAGAAGAAAAGGTAGTAGTTAGAAGAAATGATAGAAAGTCCATTAATACGAATGATTCTACAAAATCTTATGAATTGTTAATGCCAAACTTAAATAATAAAAGGATAGAATTTCTCTTAATTACATTAAATGAAGAAACTAAAATAAATAAAGATTTAGTTTCACATAAAGGAGAAGAATGTGGATATATAATAGAGGGAAAAATGAAAATAATATTAGAAAATAAGGAATATATATTGGAAAAAGGAGATAGTTTCTATTTTGATAGCAAAATTCCTCATGTGTATGAAAATTATGGTGATGAAAAATGTGTATTAGTTTGTGCAATGACACCACCATCATTCTAAAATAAATAAGAAGGTGATATTAATGAAAGCAGAAATTATTACTGTAGGTACTGAAATACTTTTAGGAGATATACTAAATACAAATACTCATTATTTATCAAATGAGCTTGCAAATATGGGGGTAGATGTATATTACCAAATAACTGTAGGAGATAATGAAAAAAGATTATTAGATCAGTTAGGAGAAAGTTTTAAAAGAAGTGATTTAGTAATACTAACTGGAGGGTTGGGTCCAACGGCAGATGATCTTACAAAGGAAGTCTGTGCAAAATATTTTAATTTGGAAATGGAGTTTCACCAGCCTTCATGGGACAAAATTATAGAAATATATAATAAAATGAAAAGAACACCAACAGAAAATAATAAAAAGCAAGCTTATTTTCCAGTGAACTCTACAATACTACCAAATGAATATGGTACAGCTCCAGGGTGCATTATGGAAAAAGAAAGTAAAACTATAATTGTAATGCCAGGTCCTCCAAGAGAAATGAAGCCTATGTTTGACAACTTTGTAAAACCATTCTTGCAAAAAGGTAGCAAAGATATACTTAAGTCAAAAGTTCTTAGAATAGTTGGTATAGGAGAATCAAAGGTAGAAAATGATTTACTTGATTTAATACAAAAACAAATAAATCCTACTATAGCCACTTATGCAAAGGATGGAGAGTGTACTGTAAGAATAACAGCAAAGGGAAAAAATATTGAGGAAGCAGAGAGATTAATACTTCCAGTAGCACAGGAGATAAAAAATAGATTTAAGGAAGCTGTATATGGAGAAGATGAAACAACTATAGAAGATGAAGTTGCGAAAATTCTAGTGAAAAATAATTTAACTATAGCTGTAGCAGAATCTTGTACAGGAGGTATGGTATCTTCTTCTTTAATAAATTACCCAGGAATATCTTCTGTTTTTATGGAAGGATGTGTAACTTATTCAAATGAAGCTAAAATAATGAGCTTAGGTGTAAAATCAGAAACACTAAATTCTGTTGGAGCAGTAAGTGAGCAGTGTGCAAAAGAAATGGCTGAAGGTGTGGCATCAAGACACAATACAAATATTGGACTATCTACAACAGGAATAGCAGGACCAGAAGGTGGAAGTGAAGAAAAACCTGTAGGACTTGTATATATGGGAATTAAAATAAATAATAAAACTATAGTAAAAAAATACATATTTAATGGTGATAGACAACAAATTAGATATAGAGCTTGTAAAACTTTATTAAACGACTTAAGACTAGAATTATTAAATATAATATAGATTTTAGGAGGAAAAATGATAAGACATATATTTTGTGACTTAGATGGAACTCTTTATAATGATGGAATTAGCGATGAAGATGTAAAAGCCATAGAGGAAATAGAAAAAGAAGGTGTAATATTTCATGTGGCAACGGGAAGAGTATTTAAACAGGCATGCGATATGATAAGTAATAAAATTAAGTTAAATGGATATTTTATTTGTGAAAATGGTTCATTTATTTTTGACAAAGATGAAAACTTAATTTTTAAAGAGCCAATTGATGATTATTTAGTGAGAAAAATTATAAATAGATTTGAATCGAATTTAGCTCATATTTATCTAAAATATAATGGGGAGATAGTTTTAAGTGGAGGAGAAGATGTTTTCAGTCATTACACTAAGGACTACATCTTAGACGAAGAAATATTTAAAAAAGAAAATTTTGATAATCTAGTAGGAAATGTGGGAATAGTTTCAGATAATATGGATGAACTTAAAAGATTAGAATATTATTATAAAAGTGAATTTGGCGAAGTATGTGATATTTATTTATCAGGACCTTATACTTTAAATATAGTTCCTAATCATGTATCTAAACGTCATGGAATAGAACATATATGTAAAAAATATAATGTGTCATTGGAGGAAGTTGCAACTATGGGAGATTCACCTAATGATATATGTATGCTAAAAAATATAAAATATAGTTTTGCCATGAATAAATCAAATGAAGAAGTAAAAGAAAGTGCATCTTATGTAGTTAATAGTGTAAAAGATGGTATAGAAATGATTAAAAAAATAAATAGGACTAAATAATAGTCCTATTTATTATACACAGTTTTTTAATGTATAAGAATTTGCTGTATTAATTAAAATTGAATCTAGTACATGATTTACAATAATATTACAAATATATGATGAAAATTTTAAATCGTTTTCATAGCTAGTACAACTAGATTTATATTTTTTATATAGATTATGGAAAAATTCTTCCACACTATGATTAATTTCATAATCTAAATCACAATTTGAAAAATCCATTTCTTTAGCATAAGAAGCAAGTTCTTTTTCATAGACAACATGCTTATTCATACTATGAGTAAATTCCCAGCGCTCGCTGTGAGGAGTAGTGAAAAAGTCACATAAAAAATGACAAATAACACCCAGCTCTTGACTTAATTTACTTATGGAAAAATATTTTTTTAAAGAATCTAAAGTTAACTGACATAGATATTTGATTTTTTCAAGAACCATAGATAAAGACTCTTCTAAATAATGCTTATTAAGTACATATTTTGAAGAAATATCTGGTTTAATATTACCATAAATAAAATTCTTCTCACTTAGAAAGAAAGATTTATTTGATTCTAGATTATCTAATACAGATTTAGATATAATAAAATGTGTGTTTATTAACATTGATTCACCTCATAAGTTTTATATATAGCTAAATAATATATATGAATTTTCTTGATTTTGCTTATAATAACTATCTATTAAATGATAGCAAGAATGAAAAAAAAATTCAATATGATAATGATTCCAATTGAAAATTATTACTACGAATAAAGGAGAGAATAAAATGAAAAAAGTATTAGTCTTATTAGCAGATGGTTTTGAAGAAGTAGAGGCACTTTCAGTAGTAGATGTACTTAGAAGGGCTAATGTAGATTGTAAGATGTGCTCTATTGAAGACGAGTATGTAAGAGGAACTCATAATATAATAATAAAATCTGATTGTAATATTAAAGATATTGATAAAGAAGATTATGATGGAGTAGTACTTCCTGGAGGACTACCAGGAGCAGAGAACTTAAAAGTAGATTGTGTAAAAGAATTAATTACAAAAATGAATGAAAAGAAAAAAATTGTTGCTGCTATTTGTGCAGCCCCAGAAACTTTAGAATATTTTAATATACTTGAAGGAAAAAAATGTACTTCATACCCTGGTTTTATTCAAGATAAAGAGAAAGTTAATTACGTAGAAGATGAGGTTGTAGTAGTTGATGATAATATAATAACTAGTAGAGGGCCAGCAACTGCTTTAACTTTCGCCCTATCAATATTAGAAGAATTAAGGTGTATAAATGAAGTAGAAGATATAAAAGAAGGAATGTTAGTGAATTTTTATAATAAATTTGCTAAATAATAGGAGAAAAGATGAAGTATAGAAATTATAATGATAAAAAGTCTTATGAAAATTTAAAAATAGATTGTAGTAAATGTTTTGGATTTTGTTGTGTAGCCTTATATTTTTCTAAAATGGATGGTTTTCCAAAAGACAAAGTTTCGGGAGAGCCTTGTATGAACTTAAGTAAAGATTTTACTTGTAAAATACATAAAGACTTAAGCAAAAATAATCTTAAAGGATGTATTAACTATGATTGTTTTGGAGCTGGTCAAAAGGTTGCTCAGTATACATATAAAAATTTGAGTTGGCAAAATTCACCGCAACAATCACAGGAAATGTATGATGTTTTTGTAGTAGTTAAAAATTTGCAAGAAATGATTTGGTACTTGTATGATAGTATTACTTTTGCAGAAAGTGAAGATATGAGAATTAGAATAAATCTTATGATAAAAGAAACTGAAAATCTTACTAATCTTTCTGGAAAAGATATATTAAATATAAATATTGAAGCTCATAGAATGAAAGTAAATTCTCTTTTAAAAGAAGTTAGATCAAATTTAATAAAAAACAAACAGCATAAAAGAAAAAATGATATGCCTTTAGGTTTTGATTTTATAGGAAAAGATCTTAGAAGAAAAAAACTAATAGGAGAAAACTTGGCAGGAACTTTATTAATAGGAGCAAATTTACAAGACGTAGACTTAAGTGGAGCAATTATTATTGGGGCAGATATGAGAGATGCAGATATTAGAGGATGCAACCTAGAAAATACTATGTATCTTACTCAATCCCAAATAAATAGTGCAAGAGGAAATTCAAAAACAAAATTACCAGTATTTATAGAAAGACCTTCTTACTGGGAAAAATAGAAGAATTTTTAGAAAATTTATAATAAAAAGCTTGATTCTAAATTATGATATGCTCCCTTTATAGTAGATAGTTTAAATAATAAAACTGTTACTATGAAGGGAGTGTATTTTTATTATAAATTATATTTTCTAATTAATCTGCTAGCTTTAGATTGAGATATGTTTAAACATTTAGCTACCTTATATGAACTTTTACAATGGTTATAAGTTTTAGAAATAATCTCTTTTTCGTATGATTCCATTAAAGAGTCAAAATCTTGTTCATTAAAAAAATCATCTTTATCTTCTATATTATAGTCAAAGTTATAATTAAAAATATCTTTAGGTATATTTTTTTCTGTAATAACATGGCTGTTAGATGTTAATACAAGTTTTTGTATAATATTTTGAAGTTCTCTAATATTTCCAGGAAAGTGATAATGAGAAATTAACTTTATAGCATCCTTTGTTATAATCTTATTTATGTTAAATTCAAAGCAGTATTTATTAAAATAATATTTAATTAGTTCAATAAGATTTTCCTTTCTATCTCTAAGAGGAGGAATTTTTAATTGAATAACATTTAATCTGTAGTAAAGATCTTCTCTAAATGTTTTTTCTTCTACTTTCTTTAATAAATCACAGTTTGTGGCAGAGATTATTCTAATATCTACTTTTTTCTCTTTGATACCTCCCACAGGAGTGAAAGTTTTTTCTTGAATTAATTGAAGAAACTTTGCTTGAAGGCTTGGAGGAATCTCTCCAATTTCATCTAAAAATAAAGTTCCGCCATGAGCTAGTTCTACAAGACCAGCCTTTCCTTTAGTAGAAGCACCTGTGAAAGCACCTGGTGCATACCCAAACAACTCAGACTCAAGAAGTTCTGCTGAAATAGTTGCACAGTTAATGGTTATAAATGGATTATTATTTCTTCTACTATTTTTATGTATATATCTAGCTAATGAAGTTTTTCCAGTACCTGATTCACCAAGAAGTAATACTATAACATTAGTTTTTGAAATTTGATTGATTGTATTCAGTATAGGTCTCATAACACTTCCTGTAAGAATAATATCAGTTTCTATTTTAAGTGTGGTTCTATATATATTTTCAATTTCATTTTTATATTTATTAACTTCATTTTGTGTATCTGATAATTTGTTTTTAATTTGATTAAGTTCTGTAATATCTCTTGTATTTTCAACTATAAACTCGATTTCACCATTATCATCAAATATGGGAGTAGCAGTTAGCACAAGTTTTTTCCCTGTATTAGTAAACTGTTCCATAGAACTAGTTTTCTTTGTGATTAAAACTTGAGGTATAGCTCCAACGGTAGAATACCCATTCTCGGATAAAAGCTTAACATTTTTACCAAGCATTTCTTCTTTTTTAATACCATAGTTTTTTTCAAATGCTTTATTACAATAAATTAAATTACCATTATTGTCAGCAACGCAAATCTCATCATGGGATGCATCCATGACCTTTCTATAAAATTCTTCTCCAAATTTCAAGGATATACCCCTTTCATAAGTCATTTTTAACTTAAAAAAATATTAAATACAACTTATAATACAAATAAGTCATAAACAACTTAATTATATTGGAATAATAAGTTAAAATCAACTTATATTGTTAAATTACTTATATTCAATAATTATTGTAGAAAGATAATAAGGAGAAATGGCTAAATTTCAATTATTTTACAGTCATTGAAATATAAAATAAAAACTTAAGTTCTGGCATGATACTTGCTATAATAGAGGTCGGAGTTAAAAATAGAGAGTCAAGCTTCAGGTGGAGGGAAAGAAAGATGGGTTATTTATACATATTACTAGCAGGTTTGTTTTGGTCCAGTATAGGGTTATTTACAACAAACTTAAGTAATGCAGGATTATCAACAGAAGAAATAAGTTTTTTAAGGCTTTCAATGGGGTGTATTATATTAGTTATATACGCAATTATAAAAAATCCAAGTTTATTAAAAATATCAAAAAAAGGATTAATTTATTCAATAATTATAGGAATACTTTGCCAAGGGTTATTTAATTACTGTTATGTAAATTCAATAAAAAGTTCAGGAAGTGCAGTAGCAGCTGTGTTACTTTATACTTCGCCAATATTTATTACAATTTTTTCGGGAATAATATATAAAGAGAAAATTAATAAAATGAAGCTATTATCTTTAACTATATGTGTAGTGGCAGCCATACTTGCTGTTACTGGAGGTAGTTTAGATTTAGAAAATATAAGTACAGTTGGAATTATAAGTGGAATAATGGCAGCAATTCTTTATTCGTTGATGCCTATAATAAGCAAAAATATACTAGATGAAGTAAACAATTTAACTATGATGATTTATTCATTTTTAACAGGTGCATTAATTCTTGTAAGTAAGGTGAACTTTGTTAGGGTGGGAGTTAGTATAGGAGATATGCCTGTAGTTTTAAATATAGTAGGATTTGGACTATTTTCAGGGGCTCTTGCTTATATTTGTTATACAAGTGGCGTGAAAAGTGGAATTGAGCTTTCAGTTGCCGGTGTAATAGCATCAATAGAATTAGTATTTGCACAAATAATTGGGTGGATAATCATGGGAGAGCTTTTTAATATTGTAAAAATAATTGGAGTATGTTTGATGATGGTATCTGCAATAGTAGCCCTTAAAAGTGTCACTAAAATACCAGTTGCAGACGAAGAAAATCTTGATTTAGACCTTAGAAAGGTTGCAAATCAAGTATAATATTGCCCTTTAAAATTTATAATTATAAATTATAAAAAAGTCCTTGATAAATAATTTTATCGAGGACTTTTTTTATGTGAAAATTTATTATTTTGAAGATAAGTATTTTATACCTTGACAAGAGTTTCTTGATTTTAGAGTATCATCAATAGCATTTAGTACTTCCCATTTTTTCAGAGACCAAAGAGGTCCTACTAAATCTTCTTTTTTTCCATCACCAGTAAGTCTATGGATTATCATTTCTGGAGGAAGGATTTCTATTTGATCACAAACTAAATTTACATATTCTTCTTGTGTCATTAAAGTCATCATATTTTTTTCTAGCATTCTTGCCATTGGAGTATCTTTTATAACATGAAGTAAATGAATTTTTATTCCATGAACATTTAAATCAGCTACTGCTTTAGCTGTTTCCATCATCATATTATAATCTTCACCAGGAAGCCCATTTATAATATGAACTACAATTTTTATATTCTTAGCTTTTAACTTTTCTACACCTTCTAAGAATGTTTTATAATCATGGCCTCTATTTATAATTTTGGAAGTGGAGTCATGGATAGTTTGAAGACCTAACTCTACCCATAGATTAGTTCTTTTATTTAATTCGCTTAAATATTCCACAACATCGTCTTCTAAGCAGTCTGGGCGCGTAGAAATAGAAAGTCCTACCACATCTTCTTGCTCTAATATAGTTTCATATTTTTCTTTTAAAACTTCCAAAGGTGCATAAGTATTTGTATAAGCTTGGAAATATCCAATATATTTTGCATTTGGCCATTTTTTAAGCATCATTTCTTTGATTTCTTTAAATTGTTTTATTAAATCATCTTTTGGATTACCAGCAAAATCTCCGGAACCTTCTTTGGAGCAATAAGTACATCCCCCATAAGCAACTTTTCCATCTATATTTGGACAAGTGAATCCTGCATTTATTGAAACCTTAAATACCTTTTCACCAAATGTATTTCTAAGATAGTAATTCCAAGTATGATATCTTTTATTATCATCAAAAGCATATTTGAACTTTGTCATTTTATCACCTTTTTCTTATGATTTATACCTAGTTATATTAACATAAATTTTTATTATATACAAATTTCTATAAAATAATTGATTACGAAAATGAAATATTTTTAAATGAATAAAGTCTAACTTTATTAATACAATTTATTAATGATGAAATCAAAGGGGGGATATTATGGAGAGAAACGATGATAATAACGACATCATAAGAAAGGCTCGTCAAAAGGCGAAGGCTGAACAGAAGAAAGAATCTAAAGAAAAATTAACAGAAGAAGAAAAAGACGACGTGGTAAAGGCAGATAATGCAGATAATAAAGAAGAGATTGGTGAAAAAAAAGAAGAGGAAAAAGTTGAAGTTATTAAAGAAGAAAATGAGGATAAAGAAATAATAACACAAAAGGATGTTTTTAATGATAAAGAAGATGTAAATAGTAAAGAATTAGATAATAATAAAGAAGAAATAATAGAAGAAAAAGAAGAGGAAAATAAAAAAAGTAGTAAAAAACAAAAGAAAATTTATATTGGAATTATATGCTTTTTTTTGTTAATTGGAATAATGTATTTTGGTGCAAAAAGGTACGATAACTTAGTTTATCCAGATATAACTTTGTATGAAGAAGATGTATCTAGATTAGATAAAAATGAGTTAGATGAAAAGATAAATGCCATAGTAGATAATATAAATAATAATAAAATAATTGTAAAAGTAGATGATAAAGAATATGAGGTTTTAGTATCAGATATAATAGAAGAGTTGGATGTAAAAAAAGTTGAAAATGAAATAATGAGTTATGGTAAGGATAAAACTTTTCTAGAACAATTTGGTTTAATATATTTAAGTGTGGGAAGAAATTATAATTTTAATATAAAAATTGATAAAAATTATTTACAAGAACAAGTTAAGAAAATTTATGCTGATACTCATATAGCGCCTATTGAACCAACTTTTGAAATGAATGGTGATAATTTAAATATAATAAAAGGTAAAAATGGAAAAAGTATAGATGACAAAAAATTAATGAATGATATAATAGAGAAAATAAATAGCAATGAAGTTGGAAAAACTGATATTGTTATTAAAGAGCAATATAAAACTATAAAACCAAAGATAAATGATAAAGATCTTAAAGGTGTAGATTATAAGATTTCGTCTGCTACAACATATTTTGGCGGAACAGGTTACAATAGAGGATTAAATATAGCTAATGCAACTAATAAAATTGATGGAACTTTATTAATGTCAGGTGATGAGTTCTCTTACGAAGATAAGGTTAGCCCTGTGGAACTTAACAATGGATACTATATGGCCCCTGTTATAGTAAATGGAAGTCATAAAGATGCTCCAGGAGGTGGCGTTTGTCAAGTATCTACTACGCTATATAATGCAGAACTAAAAGCTGGAATTATTCCAACAGAAAGATATAACCATTCCAAATCTGTATCCTATGTACAAAGAGGATTGGATGCAACACTAGCAACAGGAAGTAAGAATTTACGATTTAAGAATCCTTATGATTATCCGATTTACATTCATGCATATACAGTAGGAGGTCAAGTTACAGTAGAATTTTGGTCAAATAAAAGTGTTTTAGATGGAAAGAAATATACTCCAGTAAGTTTTGTTAAAGGAAATGTAGCCAATACCTATCTTTATGGTTATAATATTAATGGAGAATTAATATATAAAAAATTTATAGATACAAGTATTTATAGATAATATATATTAGCTTTTGAACAATATAATATACATACAAAAGAAAAAAACAAATAAAGGAGAATAAAATATGAAATTATTTTTAGACACAGCAAATGTGGAAGATATTAAAAAAGTAAATGATATGGGTGTAATATGTGGTGTTACTACAAATCCATCGTTAATAGCCAAAGAAGGACGAGATTTTACAGAAGTTGTAAGAGAGATTGCCTCTTTAGTAGATGGGCCAATAAGTGGAGAAGTAAATAGTGATGATGCTGAGGGAATGATAGCAGAAGCTATGGAAATAGTAAAAATTCACAAAAATATGGTTGTTAAAATACCAATGACAGCAGAAGGGTTAAAAGCAGTTAAAGTATTATCGGCTAAAGGAATAAAAACTAACGTAACTTTAATATTCTCAGCTAACCAAGCACTACTTGCTGCAAGAGCTGGAGCAACTTATGTATCTCCTTTCTTAGGAAGATTAGACGATATATCGACTAATGGTATGGATTTAATAAGAACTGTAGCAGAAATGTTTGATATACATGGAATAGAAACTGAAATAATAGCTGCAAGTGTTAGACATCCGATACATGTAACAGATGCAGCTTTAGCTGGTGCTCATATAGCAACAGTTCCTGCTAAGCTTGTTTACCAAATGTTAAACCACCCATTAACTGATCAAGGAATTGAGAAGTTTAAAAAAGATTGGGCAGATGCTTTTGGAGATAAATAATATAGTAAAAAAGCCATCTTGATAAAATCAAGATGGCTTTTTTACATACTAGGGTATTATTGAGCAATATTGTTGCTAAAATTTCATCAGTTCCTTTATGCTTAAGATGATTATATTGAATTTTATAATAAATAACTATAAAAGGCAGGGAAAACTATTATGGAATAAATAATCTACTCTTTATGTAAATGTAAAAAAATATAATTCCAATTTACTTTATGAAAAATTATCAAGTTTTACTGAAAATGTTGAAAAAATATTGTTTATATATCTGGTGAGTATTACA
>NZ_JWHR01000130.1 GCF_000808015.1 Terrisporobacter othiniensis
TTATTAAAAATATTGCACAAAGACACTATCTGTTATATATTATATATAACAAATATAAAAACTATATAATATATAAAGAGGGAGATAAAATGTTAAAAATAATAAATTTGTCTAAGTCATACAAAAATAAAAAGGCTATAGATAGTATATCTATGGAAGTTAAAAAAGGAGAAATCTTTGGTTTTATAGGTCATAATGGAGCTGGTAAAACTACTACAATAAAGTCAATAGTAGGTATACATGACTTTGAGGAAGGAGATATATTAATAAATTCAAAATCTATAAAAGAGCATCCAACAGAATGTAAAAAGGATATAGCATATATTCCTGACAATCCAGATTTATATGAAGCTTTAACTGGAATAGACTATCTTAATTTTATAGCAGATGTGTTTAGAATAGATAAATCAGAAAGAGAAGAAAAAATAAAATATTACTCAGAAGAATTTGAAGTAAATAAATCATTAGGTGATTTAATATCTTCTTATTCTCATGGTATGAAGCAAAAGCTTGCTATTATTTCTGCATTAATACACAGTCCTAAAATATTAATATTAGATGAACCATTTGTAGGTTTAGATCCAAAGGCAGCTTTTACATTGAAAGAAATAATGAGAGATTTTTGTAATAAGGGTGGATGTATATTTTTCTCAACTCATGTATTGGACGTTGCTGAAAAAATATGCGACAAAATTGCCATAATTAATGGTGGGAAATTAGTAGCTTGTGGAGAAACTCAAAAGGTAAAAGGTTATAAATCCCTTGAAAATATATTTATGGAGATGATAGATCATGAGTAATTTAGCACTATTAATGAAAAATACTTTGAAAAATGAAAGTGGAATTAATAAATTAAAATATGCTGACAAAAGTGACAAAATAAAAGCAATAGGCATGGTTTTACTAATAACATTTACTATAGTAATGTTGAGTGCTTATGGTTTTGTGGCATGTTTTTATTTATCAGATTTCTTAGTGAAAATAAATCAGATGGAACTACTTCTTATTTTGGGGATTATAGGGTGTACTATGGCAACATTTTTTACTTCAATTTATAAAGCATCTTCATATCTTTTCCAAAGTAAAGATTATGAGATGTTAACAAGCTTGCCCATAAAGCAATCGAGCATATTAAGTAGTAAAATTATAATGCTAATCTTTAATAACTATTTATTTGCACTACCTTGTTTGCTTATACCTGGAATTGTATATTTCATAAAAGTCAATACTGGGGCATTATACTTTCCATTTTTAATAATATTAATTTTAACATCACCACTAATACCGACAATAATATCATCAATTATAGCATTTATAATAACTAATATTTCATCAAGAAGTAAGAAAAATAATTTAATATCAATAGTATTAAATTTATCATTAGTTGCAATAGTTGTGATTTTATCATTTAATTTACAAAATGTAATGATGATTATTATTCAAAATAGTAGCTCTATTATTGAGGCAACACAAAAGTTATATATGCCAGCATATTATTTTGTAGATGCACTAAAAAATAATAGTATAATATCATTAGTGATATTTGTACTTATTTCTATAGTCCCAACAGCTTTATTTGTATATTTATTTGCAAACAATTTTAATAAAATAAACAGTAAATTAAGTGAAACTTACAAAAGCAATAACTATAAATTTAAAGAGTTAAAATCATCAAAGCCTGTAATAGCTTTATTAAAAAAAGAAGTTAAAAGATATTTTTCATCAACAATATATGTAATGAATACTTTTGTAGGAATGATAATATTATTTTTATTTACTGTAGCAATACTTGTGATAGGATATGATAAAATTGCTCAAATATTAGAAATAGCTGTAGTAAAAGAAATGATAGCAATTCAAATAATAGGCATAACATTATTTTGCATAATAATGACAAATACAGCTTGTGTTTCAATTTCTTTAGAGGGGAAAAACTTATGGATTTTAAAATCTTCCCCAATTAAAGAGATGGACATTTTTAAAAGTAAGATTTTATTAAATATTATTTTAACTATACCTATATCTATAATTTGTTTTCTGGTTTTATCATTTAGATTAGGGTTTGGTATGAAATTCACAACTTTAGTAATACTTACAATCATATTAATTTCAATATTTATTGCTACACTTGGGATATTTATTAATTTACTTTATCCCAAAATGGATTTTACAAGTGATGTAGCTGTTGTAAAAAGAGGAGCAAGTGTAATAATAAGCATGATTTCTAATATACTATTTATAGCCATAATTTGTGGAATAGGACATTTATTAAAAATAAGTAATATTAATACATTTTTAATATTTGGGAATATAATTATGACTATAAGTATTTTCATTATATATATGTTACTAAAAAATAAAGGAACAAAGATATATATAAAATCTTATATTAGAGTTGATAAATATGTACATTAGTGCAATTTATCAACTCTATTTTTGTAATTACAACAAATTAAATGGAGCCAAAAATAAAGTTGATGAAGTGGAGAAGATATGTAAATTTTTATTATATATATAATAAATGGTAAATAAAGAAATTTATACATTATATATAGTTGACAAAGTTAACTATATTCAATAGAATATATATTATAGTTAACAAAGTGAACTAAATCATGAAGAGGTGGAGAGATGGATAATTTTGATTGGATAGATATGACAGTAAAAATGAATGAAGTAAGACTATTTAGTAGAACATTAGTGCATCGTTATACACCAGCACTTGAAAGAACTAATCAAGAATACGATTTATTGTCTCAGCTTATAAAGAATGAAGAAGGTATGACACCTATTAAACTTAGCAAAGCAATGTGTTTAAATAAAACAATTTTAAGTAGATTAATAGATAGTTTAAGTAAGAATGGATATGTAACTAAAAAGCCAGATATACATGATAAAAGAAGCTACTCTGTTTGTATTACAGAGGCTGGAAGAAAAGAGTTACAAAAAATATATGAACTTTACTTATCACCAATATATAAGTTACGTAAGAAGTTAGGTGATGAAGAGTTTTTTAAATTAATTTCATCTATTGAAAAAGCAAATAAAATAATGAATGAGGAATAGGAGAGTGAAGGATGAGTTTTTATCAGGCGATGCAACTAGGTGCAGCACAACTAAAACCTTTGATAAAAGAAGAGTCAGATAAAAAGATAAAACAAAAATATATAGGGGCACTAATAATTAAAAATATTTTATGTATGCTATTTTGTATTTTAATAGTGTCTTCATTTAGCAGTATTTTTGGAAGTGAAAATAGTATAGTAGGTGTTGTAACAGTAATGTTAATACTAACTTTTAGATCTGCAAACTTAGATTTTAAGGTAAAACAGTCATCTGTTACTTTAATTGGAATTTTTCTAATATATTCAGTTGCTCCTTATTTATCGAATATATCAAATCCAATATTAGGATTTATTATAAACTTTATTTCGATAATTACTATAATAGTATTAACTTGTCATAACATGATGTATGCAAATCACATAATACTAATATTATCGTATTTCCTTTTATATGGTAATGGTGTTAGTAGTGTAGAAGTATATTTATCTCGTGTTATTGGGTTATTATTTGGTGGTATAATTGTAGCTTCAATATTTTATATTAAACATAAAAAAACAAAAAAAGAATATGATAATACTATTTTAGATGTTATAAAAGGTTTTGATATAAAAACAGAGAGAAGTAGATGGCAGTTAAAACTTGCTCTTGGAATTAATACTGCAGTACTAATAGGAGAGTTTATGCATTTTCCTAAAACAATGTGGATAGCTTTTGCATGTATGTCAGTAATTCAGCAAACAACTAAGGAAAAGTTAAATGTACGTTGTAAAAGCAGAATAATATTTGCAATTGTCGGTTGTATTACATTTTTTGTTATTTATACAGTATTACCAGAACAGCTTAGAACAATGTTGCCACTTATGGCTGGATTAATGGTTGGTTTTTGTGCTACTTATGAATGGCAAACAGTAGTAAATAGTTTTTCAGCATTACCCTCTGCAGTTGCAACACTAGGTTTAACAGATACTATTACATCTCGTATAGTAAGTAATGTTTTTGGATCGCTATATAGTAAATTATTTGATAATTTATATGATAAAGTAATTTATCATATGGATAATAGATTTAATAATGAAGACGAAGATGAATTTGAACAAATTGAAGTAAATATATAGATATTAAAAAGTCGACGAAAATTTATTCGTCGACTTTTTATATAGTTATATTAATTATTACATATTAAAAGTAATAATTAATATAACTATAAGTATTATAAAAGGTGAAATAAAAAATACTTTACCCTTTGTGCTTCCTATATTTATGGTCCAGCCTACACCAAACCTCTTTTGAACAAATAAAGAAGGATCGTTTGGATTATTATAAAATGTTCCAAATATCCAGTTATTGTCATCATCATCTACTGAATAAACAGCAGTTTTAGATTTACTAGGTGATTTATAATATAAATATGTTTGATAAATAGCAGCTCCAATTATGGCGATTGTAGTAGGCCACATTATATAAGTATTTATGCTACCGGCATTAACTGTAGCTATTAATATTGAAATAAATAAGACTTGGCAACCTATATTTAGCACTAAGAAAGTAATAGCAAGTTTATTTAAATAATATAAATGAGCAATTTTACTTTCTGGGATATTTTCTGTATTTAATTTAGCCCTAGATTTTAAGGATTGCACAGAACTAATATATATTATAATTCCCACACCTACACTCATAAGCACAGTACTAAATACACTAAAAACTGATTTTGGTGAATAGGCATCAGCCATACCAGTTATGCCCCAGTGAGTAGGTATAATATCCGGCAAGGAATTATACTTAGTAGCTACATAAATAGATACCAAGATAGTAATTATATATGGTATTAAAAAATATATAGAGTATTTTTTTATAATTATATTTTTTTCGTTAATAAAATCTGTATCTAATATTACATTAGTTTTTTTAAGTTCCAAATCTTTTATTTCTAAGGACAAATCTTTCTTTAAAGCTTTTACTTTGTTGTGAACATAAATAAATACACAAAACTCATATATGCAAAATCCTAAAATGGGAAGAACAAATGCAATCTCATAAGCTTTAAAGGAATAAATACAAACTAATGTTATTATTATAAAAATAAGAAATCCTATAGTAAGAAGACTTTTAAATTTTTTATCTAAGGATTTGAACTCTTTCTTATTAAAATAATCGCTATTTAAACTTACCCCATAAAACTGTCTTTTTCCACTTAGAGCTTGAGTAAAAAACATTATTAGATATAAAAGTAGTAACATGGGAAGATTTATAATAACTGCTATTGTACTATTCATAATGTTTCACCTCATAACCGTCAAAAAATTCATTACTGCAATTTAAAAACTCTTCTCTAGTCATTCCTAAAAGATAACTTTGCGCGGTTAAAAGTTCTAGCATAGATTTTATTTTTTCCATATTATCTTCTTTTTTAGCAAGTGGAAGAGTATTAACTATTGCTCCTTTACGTCTATCAATATTTATATAGCCTTCATCTTTAAGCAAATTATATGATTTGTTTACAGTATGAAGATTAACACCAATCTCCTCAGCCATTATTCTAACAGACGGTAAAGACTCATTTATTTTCAAATCACCACGGGCAATAGATTTTATGATTTGTTCCTTAATTTGTGTATATATAGGAACATCACTGTTAAAATCCAAATTTAATATCATTTTATCACTCCAAACTATAATGTACTTGTTATATATATTATATAACGAAAATCAAATATCTTACAACTAAATAGAAAATAAAATTTGACTATCAATGAGTAGGGTTATATAATAATTACATTAAATTATGAAAGTGTTCAGGTAAAGTGAGAAAATAATCTTATTCAAAATAAATAGTTTAATAGTTTTTTGCAGATTGTTTATTAAT
>NZ_JWHR01000131.1 GCF_000808015.1 Terrisporobacter othiniensis
AATAACTTAATAATTTCTATTATTACCAATAGAAATTTAACTACTAAATTATCTAAAAATATTACTATCAGGTTATATATATTGTAGCAACTACAATAATTATATTTTACAGCTGTATAAAACACCTTTTACTAAATTATAAGTTAAATTTGCAATCTCCTGTGATGATTCCATACAACCACCCTTCATCCATGATTTCAAAATACCAATATATCCACTTTTAACAAATGAATAGACATATGCAAGATGATCCAGCTTTCCATCAAAATCTTCTTTAAGTTGATCTTTAATATGATTTTCAACTAATTCCTCTAACTTAAATAAAAAACTAATATCACCATTTTTGCTGAAAATGCATTTGCAAAATTCAACATTTTCTTTTATAACATTACACATATCTTCAATAAATTCATGTGCTTCTTTATATAGATCATGATTTATACCTTCTTTAGTAATATGCAATTCTAAAATGTATAAAAACTCATTATAAAGCTCTGTTTCCAACTTTTCCAACATATCTGGTATGTCACAATAGTAATTATAAAAAGTAGATCTATTTAAATCTGCAACAGAAACTAATTCTTTAACTGTAATATTATTTACTGGTTTTTCTTTCATTAATCCTATTAAGCTATTCTTTAAAGACTCCTTTGATTTCCTAATTCTACGATCATTTTTTGTATTCATAATTTTACTCCTTTTGCCAAAATAAACAACATTTTGCCATAAAATGTCGTTTATCATACATTTTTAACTTTTTTAATGATTGAATATTATATTTTATAAAATTATAATTTTTATTATAACACAAAAACAACATCGTGTTGTTTATTAAAACTTAATATGGAGAAAGGTGATACATATATGCTAAAAAATGAATGGAAAGATTTATTCAAAAACAAATTTCTAATTGTGGCTCTTATAGCCATCATAACTATCCCAACAATTTATTCAACTTTATTCTTAAGTTCTATGTGGGATCCTTATGGAAAAATTAGCAATCTTCCCGTTGCCGTAGTTAATAATGACGTTTCTGTTAATTATGAAGATATTAAAGTAAATGTAGGAGAAAGACTAATTGACAGTTTAAAGGAAAATGACTCCTTAGCATTTAATTTTGTTGATGAAAATGCAGCAATGGATGGTTTAGAAAATGGTACTTATTACATGGTAATTACTATTCCTAAAGATTTCTCAAAAGATGCTACTACTTTATTAGATAAAAAGCCTAAGAAAATGGTATTAGAATATGCTACAAATCCAGGTAAAAACTATATCGCCAGCAAAATGAGTGAAACTGCTTTATCTAAAATTCAAAATACAATTTCTGAGGAAGTAACAGAAACTTATGCTAATGTTATCTTTGAACAATTTGATACTGTGGGAGATGGACTTAGCGATGCCGCTGATGGCTCATTAGAGCTAAAAGACGGTTTAGGTGATTTAAAAGATGGTGGTGTGAAAATAAATGATGGCTTAAACACTTTATCTAATAGTATGCTAACATTTACTGATGGTACTAATACTTTATCGCAAGGCTTAAATACTTATTTAGCAGGTGTAAAATCTTTAAATGATGGTGCAAAAGAACTTTCAAATGGTGCTAATCAATTGGCTGGTGGTGCTAGTGAATTAAACTCTGCTGTTCAAAAAATATCTATCCCAAGTATATCTTTAAGTGATGAGCAAAAAAACACTTTAAAAGAAACAGCAGCTTCAAGTGTAGGTGGTTATGCTAGTCAATTATCATCTGGTATAGGTAGTGCTGTTAGCTCTAAGGTAAAAAACACTTTAACTTCTGAAAATACAGTTAAAGCAGTTTCTACAGCAATACTTAGTGATAACAACATCAAACAAATGATGGGCGCTCTTCAAGCTGTTGGATATACAAATGAACAAGCTCAAAGTTTAGTTATTGGCATAATATCAAATACATTAAATGGTGTATCTTCTAACATTACTGCTGATTCTATAACAAATGCAGTTTCACCTTCAGTATCTAGTACTATGAGTCAAATTGCAGCAGGAGCAGCAGAAAGCGGAGCTAATGCAGTTGTTAAAGAAGTAAATTCAAATCTTTCAACTTATGAAAAAATGTTTACTACTTTAAAATCATCTACTAAAACTCTTTCAAATGGATTAAATACATTAAGTGCTGGTGCCAAAGAATTAAAAACTGGTTCAGACAAACTTGTAGCTAATAATTCTAAGTTACAGTCTGGTATGTCATCACTTTCTGACGGTACTAATAAAATATCATCTGGAGTTAATGAATTAAAGAATGGATCTGTAAGTTTAAAGAAAGGTTTACAAACTGCTTATGATGGAAGTAATACTTTACAAACAAGTTTAGCTGATGGTGCCAAATCTGTTAAAGATACTACTTCTACAATAAATAATAATACTTTAGAAATGTTTGCATCACCTGTTGAATCTTCTAAAACTCAAGTAACAGAAGTTGCGGATAACGGTCACGCAATGGCTGCTTATATGATGGTTGTTGGTCTTTGGGTTGGATGTATGGGATTCTGCACAGTTTATCCTTTAACTAAAAATAGTGGAAAAATAAAATCAGGCTTTAGATTATGGCTTGGTAAAGCAAGTGTAATGTATCCAGCAATAATATTAGCTTCACTAGCAATGATTACAGCACTAAGTTATTTCAACGGATTTAGCCCTGCTGATTTAAATCAAACAATATTAGTTGCAGTTGTTGCTGCAATAACATTTATGAGTATAATCTACTTCCTAAATGTTGCCTTTGGAGTAGTTGGTAAATTCTTAGTTCTAATATTTATGGTCTTACAATTGGCTGGTTCTACAGGTACTTATCCTTTAGAATTATCTGGTGATTTTGTAGCCAAAATAACTAATTACCTTCCATTTACTCATGTAGTTACAGCATTTAGAAGTACAATATCTGGTGGACCTAATATTAAAGGTAATTTAGCTTTTCTTATAGCTGTAGCCGTTGTTATGATATTATTAACAATTGCACTTCTTGAATTTAAAGTTAGATTTAAATCAAATAAAAATAATTTAAATGAAAGTAAT
Organism: Terrisporobacter othiniensis; assembly: GCF_000808015.1. Lineage (GTDB taxonomy): Bacteria > Bacillota > Clostridia > Peptostreptococcales > Peptostreptococcaceae > Terrisporobacter > Terrisporobacter muris. The sequence goes on from NZ_JWHR01000131.1 coordinate 3,055, forward strand.
ATAGACGATAAATTAGCAGTTTAATAATTTAAAAATAGAAATAGCAACTCTATTAGATAACTTATCTAATAGGGTTGCTATTTTTTAATTAAACTATTTTATTATCTTTTTTACATATTATATAATATTGTTATTTCATTAATTCAGATTCAAATAAATCATCCCAATTGTCACCATGTTTTTGTTCCATTAAATCATCAAAGTCATCACCATACTTAGCTTCTAATTCATCTTCCCAATTAACAGGTGCTTCCACTCTATTTAACATTTCACTTAAGTCACCTTCTATTGATTTTATTAAATCTTCTTTAGTCGTTCCCTCATTTAATTTTGCATTCATTTTTGCTTCAAATTCGTCATCCCAGTTTTCGCCATATTTTGCTTCCATGGCATCATCCCAGTCATCACCATACTTAGCTTCTAATTCATCTTCCCATTTTCCATTATACTTACCTTCTTCTAAAGCTTTTAAATCTTTTTCTAAAGAAGTCATATCCACGTTATAATTTGATGCACTATTATTTGATGTTGTTTGTGCTTGTGTAGTTGGCTGATTATTAGCCTTTTCTGCACTAGCTTCAGTATTTCCTGAACACCCTGTTAAAATTATTGATCCCCCTATAAGAGTTAATGTTAGTATCGATTTTATATTTTTCATTTTATTTTCTCCCTTTAAATTCTGTTTATTTTTTATATACTATATATACAAATCAAAAATTTAATTTGGGTACTTTTTTTATAAAAAGTATAATATTTTTTACAATATAAAGGTATACCATTTTTATACATATTTTTATAAAATTTAAAAAGGTATATCTTAATATGATTCAAGATATACCTTAAAATTTTAAGCTTTTTTAAGCTTATTTTTTAATGTAGCCAAGATTACATTAACTTCTTGTATTCTAAGAGCCATAACACATATACCATACACTATTGCTCCACTTACCACTGACGTTGCTAATGTTATAATTTCTTTTAATGTACCTGTTCCTAATCTAAGTGCTAAATTGTTATATACAAATCTAGTTACAAGAGCCATTAACAACGCTGACAAAAGTGCTTTAATAAATACAGTTACCACATATTTTCCACCAAATGGACCAATTTTTATTCTCAAGTTTATAAATAATAAAATAATAGTCACTAAGGCTGATGTACTAGTGGCAAGTGCCAAACCTGCCAATTGCATATTTGTAAATTTAACAAAGGAAATATTTAAAATTATATTTAATCCCATGGCAATTGCTCCATTTATCATAGGTGTTTTTGTATCTTGCAAAGAATAAAATACCTTACCCAAAATATCTCTAAGTCCAAAACCAATCATTCCTATAGAGTAAAATACAAGTGCCACTGAAGTCATATATGTTGCTCTTGCATCAAATTCTCCCCTTTGAAAAAGAATTTTTACAATTGGAGTTGATAAAATTATAGCTCCTACTGATATAGGAATAACTAATAAAATAACTGTATTTATAGCTGTTATTATAGATTTATTAAATTCCACCTTATTATTTTCTGTTGATAATCTTGAAAGCATGGGATAAACAACAGATGAAATTGATACTATAAACATCCCCATTACAAATTGATTTAGTTTGTTTGCATAGTTTAGTGCTGATATACTTCCTTCAACTAAAGTAGATGCTATTGTCCTATCAACTATTGTATTTATTTGGTTTACTGCTACACCAATAAGAACTGGTCCCACAAGCCAAAGCATCTTTTTAAGATATTCATCCTTAAAATTTAAAATTGGTTGATATTTATAACCTCTTTTCATGGCAAAAGGAAGTTGAAATAAAAATTGTCCTAAAAGCCCTATAAGTGCTCCAAAAGGTAGTATATATGGTGATGTTTTTACACTTAAAATTATTGATATTATTATACAAAGATTATATGGTATGGGCATAAGTCCTGGAATTATAAAGTTTTCTTTTACTTGCAAATAAGCCATCATTATGTAACTTATTCCCAAAAAAGGAATACCCAGCAACATTATTCTTGTGAAATAAATTGCTTTTTCCATTGTCTCTCCCTTAAATCCTAGGGCAAATAATTTTACTATTTGTGGTGCAAAAAAAGCTCCTACAATTGCAAATATTAAACATATTAAAACAACCACATTGAAAATATTATTTGTATATTTTACTGATGCACTGTCTCCATCTTTTGATCTTACTTCACAAAATAATGGTATAAATGCTGTTCCCAAAGATGTTCCCACTGCAGTAAATATAACTGCTGGAATATTCATAGCAACTAAGAATGCATCGCTTGTTGATGATGCTCCATAATATGCTGCTAAAGTTAATTCTCTACCAAAACCTAACATTTTTGCTACTAAAGTTGCCGCCATAAGTCCTATGGCAGCTTTTGCTACTTTTGACATTTGTTTATCTCCTATACTTTACTTATTATTCTTTAATGATTTTTGTATTTTCTTTGATTCCATAGAAATTATTAGGTTTTGTAAAGAACTATCTTCTTCTCCTGATATATTTGATAATTCGCCTAAGAATGCGTCGCCCATTATTCTATACTCCAATTTCTTTTCTTTATATTTTTTACTTTTTTTCTTTGTCATTGAAATATCTCCTTTTATCTTATTTCATATAATTTAATCTAAAATTTATTGACTAATAATTTCTATAAATACACTTACATCATTAGAGTTTCTCCTTGCTTTAAACCAATCTTTAATTTTTTCTTTATTTTTTCAAAAGTTTTATCATTGCTATAAACTACAATAATCGGCACACTTTTATTAGAATCATTTTTACTTTCTGATGATTCATCCAAATAGCCCATATAAATTTTACTTATCTCATGATATATGGATTTTAATTCTTCAAATATATCTTTCGCATTAAAAATATCTTCACTTGTTGTTGATTTATAATTACTTCTAATATTGCTTTGATTACTTTTTATACTATCCATATATTGCTCTAAAACTGAAATATTATTTTCTTCTTGCTTAATAACTAATTTTTTATGACCTAAGTTATAATCAGATAGTTTTTTATTCAATAATTGTAATTGAGGCTTAGTTATTGTTTCTCCCAAAGTAACTAGTATTATAATATCATCTTTTTCATCTATATCCTTACTAATCACATATTGATTTTTTAATTCTTCATCTATAAAAGAATTTAAATTTGTTTCATCTATGGTATTTTTAATAAAACCTATAGCAGAAATCATACTAGGTATTATAACTATAATATATGAAACTATAATGAATTTTTTAATTCTTTTTTCTTCATTAAAATCTTTATTTTTACTAGGAATCCCCAGTAACTTATTGACTAAAAGTGTTGCAATAGCTATGAAAAATCCATTAATAAAAAATAAATAGCCTGCACCTAAGAATATACTTGCTTTTCTTGTTGCAAAACCATATCCTACTGTACAAAGGGGTGGCATAAGTGCTGTGGCTATGACAACACCTGAAATTACATTGCTACTTTTATCACGAGTAATCCCAATCATTCCTGCTATTCCACCTACAAGTGCAATTATTACATCCCATATAGTAGGTTTTGTTCTGGCTAAAATCTCACTTCCTGCTGTATTTATGGGAGAAATCCAAAAATATAAAGTAGATGTTACTATACTAATAGCTATGGCAATTCCTAGTATTTTAAATGATTATTTCAAAAGTTTTATATTATAAGTACCAACTCCATATCCAATTCCTATAATATATCCCATCAAAGGAGAAATTAACATAGCTCCTATAATTACTGCTACAGAGTTCATATTTAAGCAAACGGAAGCAATAATAATTGCACACATTAATATAATTAAATTAGATCCATGTACATCCATTCCTTCTAATATATTTTCATGTATATCTTCAAAACTTGCTTTATTTTTAGCAAATTGTTTCCTTAACTTGTATATATTAAATTTCATCATTGTATCTCCTATACGAAAATATTATTAATATTTTTAATATGGCCTAATTTATTAAATCTCATGTGTACTTATTAAAATTAAAAAGGTACCTAGTTTTTAACTAGATACCCGAAATTTATTTACACTTATTATGCTATTTTTTTAATTTTTAAAAGATTTTCTTTTAATATATAATCCAAAATTTTAGAGTATACAAATGTAAAAATCATACCTATAATCACTGATTTTACTCCATATACAATTAATCCAATAAACAATACTACTATGTTAATCTTACTTATTGATTTAGCTATATTTATATTATTATTTTCTTATGAATAATCAAAGCTATAACATCTACTCCCACTGTTGATGCATTTACTATACTACAGTAATAATATCCTATTCCTATAAATATGGCTGCTAATATTAAATCCAAGACTACATTTACATGCAATGAAAAAGGTAAAGAGTAAAATAATGAAAATGACATGGAATAAAATACGCTACTAAATATGGATTTTGAAAAATTGTCTTTACCTAAGAATATATAGCAAATTATTAATAATAATAAAGTTAATCCATTAGTTAAATATAAAAGTGGCACTGAAAGCATTTTATTTAATATCATAGATATACTAGTCACACCACCATTTATTATTTCATTGGGAACCATCCACTTTGAACAAGCTATTCCCAAGAATATATTTCCTATTAATATTATGGATATTTCCTTCGTATACTTTTTTACTGTGTTTTTATCCATCTTTTTCTCCTGTATTTTAAAATTTTTTAATCTACAACATATAATATTATACATAAAATTTTAACTCAATAAACAGTATTGATCAAATATATAAATTTATAATATACCTATATTAGCAATAAAAGTCAGCAAACATTTGCTGACTTTTTATTTTTATTTGATTAAATATTCATATCTTTTCTTTTATAAACTAAATAAGTACTTAAAATAGAAACAAACATTATGCAAATCCCTATTATAACAAGTTTCGCTTCAAATCCATTTTTTAAAAGATCACCCGGAGCATAATAATCAAATGGCGAGAAATACTTAAGAAATTCAAAATCTTCTTTTAATTTCCCTATTATTCCAAATAAGTAAGAAATAAAAAATATTCCAATTGATATGGGAATCCCTCCTTTGTCAGATTTAACTAAGGCTGAAATTAATATTCCTATAGACATAAAAACAAGCCCTAAAATAAACATTCCCATATAAACTGTTTTTATATTTATTAAAAGATCCATAAGTTCCACATTATCTGGTTTTACAAATAAAGAAACAATAATTGTAATTGCTCCTATTATGACTATATAAATAAAATAAATTAAAATTATTGATAATAACTTTGTTGTAACAATCTTACCTCTTTTTATTGGCTTTGAGTATAAAAACTCTATAGTCCCTTGGCTTTCTTCTTTTATAAGGGCATTAACTCCAAGTATTGCCCCATAAACTGCACTAGCCATAGATATGTATTGAATAACATAAGCAAGATAATTAAATATATCTGAAAAATCCATTCCTGAATCTATATTAAAAGCTTTTAGCATATCTACTGATAAAGCACCCATTTTATCATTTACCAATTCTTGTATACCCATGTCAGCCATAGTTGGAAAAAGTGACATAAACAAAGCTATCATCATTCCACATACTACTGACCAAGTAAGGCATGATTTAAACAATCTTTTAAATTCAAATTTAAATATATTCATTATTTCTCTTCCCCCTTATTTTCATAGTAATTTAAGAAAGTATCTTCAAGATTTTCTTTTTCTATTAATAATTCCTCAATAGTATACTTACTTAATTCTTTTACTAGGGAATTTGCATCTTTATAATAAAGGAAGACAAATGAGTTATTTTTATTTTCATCCTTAGCTTCATTTAATATTTTTCCACCCAAATCTAATACAATTTCTTTATTAATATCTTTACTACTTAATGTGATTTTTAATCCTAAGGTCTCAGTTGCTTTCTCCAGTTCAATCACATCTATTATTTTTCCTTCTTTTATTACAGCAACTCTGTCACACAGGTTTTGTACTTCATTTAAATTATGAGATGATAAGAAAACTGTATTTCCCTTTTTCTTTTCTTCTACTAATATATTAAAAAGTTTTTTCTGCATAAGGGGATCTAAACCGTTTGTCGGCTCATCTAAAATTAAAAGTTTGGGATTTTGAATTAGTGCTTGTGCAATGGCTACTTTTTTCTTATTACCAAGGCTCAGTTCTCCCATCTTCTTTTCCATATCAAGTTCTAAGTCCATACATATTTTCCCCAAGTCTTCATCGCTAACATTTGGATAAAAACTTTGAGCATATTTCATTATATCTTTTACTTTGACAGTGTCATAGTATTTCACTTCACTGGGTACATATCCTATATTCTCTTTTATTTTGCAACAATCTTTTACAATGTCCATTCCAAAGATTGTTCCACTTCCACTAGTTGGATATACAAAGTTTAAAAGTGTCTTAATTGTAGTAGATTTTCCTGCACCATTTGGCCCTATAAACCCATAAATTTCACCTTCATTTACGCTTATATTAACACTTTCAATCCCTCTGTTTTTCTTATAACTTTTAGTCAGATTCTTAGTTTCAATTATCTTCACTATAAATCCCCCATTTTCATTTTATTTTATAATATTAGTATAGGATTTACTCCTTCTCCTTTCAAATACTTTTTTAATAGTATATCTATTAAAATTATATTAATCTAAAAAAGATTTACTCAGGATTATATCCTAGTAAACCTTTTTGCTAATTAAACTTAAATGGATTTATCCTAATAGCATTATCGTATAAAAATGGATATGATTTATTTAAATATTTTAAGTAATCAACCCATTGTATTGCAATATTTTTATAAACCCTTAAAATATCTTTTTCCAAATGACTAATATCTAGCTGATCAGTTTTATCATTTTTATAAAAAGTAATCTCATCTCTTAAGTGTATTACTGACATAAGTAAGTCTGTAAAAATCTCATGTTGCATTATATTTTCATTACTAATTAAATCCACTAGTAAATTACTGCTTTCCAATAATACATCCATTATTTTATCCAGATCTATTTCTTCAATATCTATAATATACTTATGTTTTTCAACTTGACTCTTTACTTCATCTAAATCATTAAATAAAATTATAGAGTTTTTCCCACACTTATCTGCTTTTATTATTAAACGCATTAGCTTATATCCAACTTCTGTAAAGAATAGTCCAATTAACATATTTAATTTTTCCATTCTTTCTTGTTTAGCTTTATAATCTATTAGTCTTTCTAAAATTAATGTTACAACTAAACTGTTTATGGGAATAAAACATAAATTCATTAAAGAATAATACGCTGTGTTTACAGCTTGACCAAATACAAAATAATGTATTATAAACATAATAGCTGATATGGCTACTAAGATTAGTGATACTACTATATAATGTTTTTTATTTTTCATCATTTTCCTCCTAATTTTACCAATACCTTGATTATTATATCATAGGAGAAAAGGTTTATCCTTATTATATTATCATTTATGTTTATTATCCAAGTAAAACATCATTCATATCGTATAACCCAGCATTTGCATTTACAATAAATTTAGCTGCCATAACAGCTCCTTTTGCAAATATCATATTAGATCCAGCTTTATGCTTAATTTCTAGAACTTCATCATCTCCTGCAAAAATCACATCATTGTCTCCTATAATAGTTCCACCTCTTATTGTATGTATAGCTAGTTCATTTGGCTGTCTTTTAGCAGACTTTCCATGCCTTCCATAAATATTTGTAAGTTCACTTCTTACTTCCTTAATAACATCTGCTGTCATATAAGCTGTTCCACATGGACAATCTTCTTTTCTATTATGATGTTTTTCTATTATTTCTATATCAAATCCATCTAATAATCTAGTTGCTGTTTTTACTAATTGAAGCATTACAGTTATACCTATTGATGTGTTTGAAGATTTAAATACTGGTATTGATTTTGCAGCTTCTTTAACTTTTTCATTTTGTTCATCACTGTGTGCTGTAGTACCTATAATTACTGGTATTTTTCTATCTATGGCATATTCCAATATTTCTTCCAGTCTAGATGCTTTTGAAAAATCTATTATTACATCAGCTCTTCCTACTATATCACTAAACTTAGGATATATTTTAAAATCTGCATCTTTTAAATCATAATCTGAAACTGCACAAAATACTTCTACTCCTTCAGTTTCATTTATACATTTTACTATTTCTCTTCCTGTATTTCCAAGGCCACTAACTATTATATTTATCATCACAATTCTCCTCTGTACAAAATGTATACTTTCAATATAATGGTAATTTATGCTGCATATTAATGTCAATTAATTCACATAAAAATACCCTATTCTCCAAAAGAAAATAAGGTATTTTTTAAGTTATATATTAAGTTTTTATTAAATATCACATTCTTTTCTATTAATTGTTCTCGTTATCAATCTCTAATATTTATTAATTTTCATAAAAGTCTTATAAAAAACTACCCTTGAAGTCCATTAGCTTGTCTATCCATATTCTCTATAACAACATCATGAATATCTCCTTTTGAAGCACAGTATTCAAGTACCTTCCATGGGGTATTGGTGTGGAAATGTATTTTGATTAAACTTTCATCTCCAACTGCAAGTAAACAGTCTCCTTCTATATTTGACTCTATGTAATCATTGATTTCATCTTCTGAAAGATTATTTCCTTCAATTAATAATTGTGTATCAAATTTATACTCTAACATAATCATTCTCCTTTTTCTATTTTATTTATATTTCCTTACTTAATAGATTTTTAAACTAATAATTATATTATACACTAGTAGTATAGCTTTCTAAACATTTTCTACATAAAGTACATTTATATTAAATCCCTTAATACAAGTAGAACCACAATTTCCTAAATGGAAAAATGATGGTTTATTACATAAATTTAAATATATTAAGATATTTTACTTTTTTTATTATTCTCAACAACAAGATAAATCATAATAAGCACTACTGAAATAGCCATAGCCACAAGTAAATCCATAAATATTTTTTAATTACTTCCATTATTTAAAATTCCATTAAATGCAGCATTTACCCAAGTTAGAGGTAATACGAGTGAAAAATTTTGTACCATTTGTGGCATAAGTTGTCCCGATGCCAAAGTAAGTACAGTAACTATACGTGAACAAATATTATCGCTACTAGTTTTTTCTTAGCTAAAGCTGTGGTAAAAATCCCTATACAAACAGCAAACAAACTAAAGACTACTATTAAAAGTAATATTGGTAAAATATTATTTAGATTCACATTTACTCCGTAAAATAAAGATACCGCTCCCAGTATTGCTATTACTTGTATAAATATAAAACAAAATAACTCCATTAATTCTAAGGATAAAAGTGATGAAATTTTTGCATGAGATATTTTACCCTACTTCCCAACTTCTCCTTAATATAAAATGTGTTTTTGAAAGCATGAACACTTCCTAGCAAAATCGCCATTTCTAACATTACTAGTGCAAAATACTTACCATATTCCATATCATCTAATATTGATTTTGATTTTTCATTTTCTCTACTATATTCTTCATTTTTTATCATATTTGAAATATTTACAGATGTCAAATTCATCTAAAGCTTCACAATAAGAACTTATTACTGCACTTTTACTTTCACCTACTATAACCAAGTTTATTTCTTCTTTCCCACCTTCAAAAGAAAATATTATGGTAAATATATGAAGCAGGATAAGTGCTAAAAATATATTTGATAACACTGTATTTTTATCTCTAAGTCCTCTTTTTATGGAGGATAATATTATATTCTCTCTCCAATAAAAACTTTTATAGTAATTAATTATCTAAACCAATCATTTTACTATCCATTTGATTTTGCCATAAATTTAGCCATGTGTCTGTTTATATAATCATCAATATCATCATTATCACTATCAAATCCCCACTCATCTTCCAACACCCTTATACTTCTATAAGTTAAACCTACGTCTTGTTTTAATTTAAAATCTATAAGATCATATAACCAGCATTCACGAGTATTTTCTTCCCAAAGATTATTTGATTTAATATAATCATCTAAAACTAATTTGTATTTTAGTAAAGTAAAACGGTCGATAGTTATATTATTTATTCCTACATTAAATTTACTTCCCCTTGTCATAAGTTACCCCCTAGAATATATTTTCAATTAAATTATAGCATAAAAGCAGTAAAATTTAACTTTATTTGTCAGTATAAACTATTTTTCCCTCACTAATTGTATACTTAACTTTTCCTAGTAACTCACATCCTACAAAAGGTGAATTGCTAGATTTAGAATCAAAATCTGTAACTGTCCATTTTTCATTTTCATCAAATATTACTATATCTGCAACTTCACCCTCTGCAATATAACCTCTATTAAGATTGTAAAGTCTAGCAGGATTTATAGTCATCTTTTCAAGTAAGCTCATTAGACTTATATGCTCCTTATTAACTAAAGAAGTTACCCCAAGAGCTAAAGATGTCTCCAAACCTATGATACCACTAGGACAAGCTGCAAATGCACGATTTTTTTCTTCATTAGAATGTGGTGCATGATCTGTAGCTATTATTTCTATAGTGTTGTCTTTTAATCCTTCTATTATTATTTGCTTATCTTTTTCACTTCTAAGAGGTGGATTCATTTTTGCTAGTGATCCATATTTTAGTACATCTTCTTCTGTTAAAGTGAAATGATGTGGTGCTGCTTCTGCATACACTTTTGCTCCAAGAGATTTTGCAAATCTTACAGTTTCCACAGCTACACCAGAACTTATATGTTGTATGCTTACTTTTGCCCCTGTTTCTAGAGCTATCATACAATCTCTAGCCACCATTATATCTTCTGCACAAGTTTTAGCTCCACCTTTAAGTCCTAATTTTTTAGCGATTTCACTATCATTTACTCCAGCAGTTTCTATAAAATTAGAATCCTCTTCATGAAGGCTTATTGGTACATCAAGCTCTTTTGCTTTTTTCATAGCTTCATAAAGCATTTCAGTATCCATTATAGCTATCCCATCATCACTAAAACCTACTGCACCATGTTCTAAAAGTTCTTCAAAATTACTTAGTTCCTTCCCTCTAAAGCTTTTTGTTACGCTTCCCACTTGAAGAACATTAATACAAGCTTCTTTTGCTTTTTCATTTATATATTTTAAAGTTTCCACATTATCTACTACAGGTTTTGTATTTGCCATACAAACTACAGTTGTAAATCCACCTCTCGCAGCAGATTTTGCGCCGCTTAAAATATCTTCTTTGTATGTAAACCCTGGATCTCTAAAATGAACATGAACATCTATAAGTCCTGGAGAAACTACATATCCACTTGCATCTATTATTTCTTCAAACGTTTCCCCATCTATTTTCCCTATTTCTTTTATTTTCCCATCTTCAATAGCTATATCTACTATTTCATCTCTTTTACTTGCAGGGTCTATCAATCTACCATTTTTAATTAAAATCATAAGTTTCTCCTTTTACAATTTGTATTTTAAATAAATGATTAATGTTAAATATTTATAATCTATTTTTCTATAAATTATAAATATTGTACCATTTTTTTATAAAAAATAAAAAAGAATTTTACATATACATACATAAAATTCTTTTTTTTAAATATCATTCATACTTTTTGTTTAATTTAATGTAAATATAATTTACTAATTCATATCATGTCCTTACATTTATTTTTAGCTAATTATATTTTTTTAAAATACTATATATGCAGTAAAAAATATTGTTATATAAATTTTTAATATTGCTAATCATATATTTATACAACACATATTCTATCAATAATATAACTAAAGGAGAAAATAATTATGGATATTAATGCTAAAATAGCCTTAAATAGTCTTAAAATGGAAATAGCCAGTGAGCTCGGATATAACTATAACGGTCTTACAGATAAGGTCGAAAGCAATGCTCCTCAAAACACTTTAATGGGTCATGCAAAAAATGTATTGGCTGGTGAAGAAGTAGGTGGCCAAGTAAGTAAAAGATTAGTTGAAATGGGTGAAAAGGCTTTATTAGAAAAATATAATTCTAAAAAATAAGAGCTTTAGATAATATTACTACTTAAATAAAGAATCCGATAGGTAATCTATTGGATTCTTTATTTGCAATTATATTCTTGCAATCTCCTACTTCCAATAAATTATTCTATTGTTGGATTCCATTTATCCCCTATATTATCAATTAATAATATTATTATGTATTTTTTTACATTTATATAAAATTTTATATTTTTATAAAATCTTGTCGAATTTTGTATTTACAAATAAATTGTTTTATCGTATAATAATTCTTGTACATACGAGGAAAACTTTTAACTTTTTAGGAAAGGCTTCTCCTCAATAAATAATTCCTTAAATATGGAATAAAAGCCTTAAATAGGTATTATAATGATTTAATATTTTTAGGAGGAAATCGATATGATTCAAATTTTAACAGGTACTGCTTTATTATTAGTAGTATTAGCATTATTTACTTTATTCAGTTACAAAGCTCCACAAGGTATGAAAGCAATGGGTGCATTAGCAAACGCTGCATGTGCAAGTTTCCTTGTTGAAGCATTCCACTTCTCTTTATTTGGAGAACAAATGGGAATTAAATTCTTAGAAGGTGTTGGTGCTGCAAACGGTAGCCTAGGTGGTGTTGCTGCTGGTATATTAGTTCCTTTAGCACTTGGTGTATCACCAGTTTATGCTGTATTAGTTGGTTTAACAGTTTCAGGATTCGGAATACTTCCAGGATTTATAGCTGGTTACTTAGTATCATTTGTTATAAAATTCTTAGAAAAGAAAGTTCCTGCTGGACTTGATTTAATAGTTATAATAGTAGTTGCTGCTCCTTTAACTAGAGGAATAGCTATGGTAATGGATCCAGTTGTAAAAAATACTTTACTTCAAATAGGACAAGTATTAATACAAGCTCAAGCAACTTCTCCAATATTAATGGGATTAATACTTGGTGGTTTAATAACAGTTGTTGCTACTGCTCCACTTAGCTCAATGGCTTTAACTTCTATAATAGGTTTAACAGGTGTTCCAATGGGAATAGGTGCTCTTGCAGTATTTGGTTCTTCTTTCATGAACTATGTATTCTTCTCAAAAATGAAGTTCGGTTCTAAAAAAGATACTATAGCTGTTGCTATAGAACCATTAACTCAATCAGATATAATATCTGCTAACCCAATTCCAGTATATGTTACTAACTTCATAGGTGGTGCTATGTCTGGTATAATAGTTGCTTTAATGGGAATTGAAGTTGGTACTCCAGGTCTTGCTACTCCAATAGCTGGTTTCGCAGTATCTGTTGCACAAAACGGAGTTAACGGATTAATGGCTGCTGCTGGATGCGCTGTAGTAAGTATAATAGCTGGATTTATAGGAGCTGCTATATTCAAAAATACAAAAATAAAAACTGCTGATGAAATTCGTGGAGTTCAATCAGAAGAGTCTCAAGCAGTTTCTGCTTAATATATACACAAAAATAACCGAGATATTTGTCTCGGTTATTTTTTTCTTATAAGTATATTTTTAGTAAGATAGTCACACATACTACTTTATAGTTTCTCCCTTCTTTTTGTAGATTTTATAAATAATTCTTGTAGTTTTTCTTCATCATCTTCTTCAATACTTTTTTTTATTTCATCAAATTCTTTTTCAAATCTATTCATTACCTTTAATAAATTTTCTTTGTTTCCTAAAAATAACAAACTCCATAACTTTTCATTCATGTTGGCAATTCTAGTTAAATCTCTGTAACTATCACCTATAAACTCACCTGTATTTCTACCTTCAATATCACTATTAATTAGTGCCACAGCCAAAACATGAGGTAACTGGCTAGTGAAAGCTATCATTTCATCATGAAATTGTGGAGAAGTTCTTTTTATATGCTTAAATCCCATTTCATAAGCTAGTTTTTCTATTAGTTTTAAATTTTCTTCTTTATTTTTTTCAGTTTTAATTATTAAAAAGTTTGCACCTTTAAATACTTCATTTGTGGCATAATCTATACCTTTCTTTTCTCTTCCAGCCATAGGATGGGCAAATACAAAATCAATATCTTCAGGCAAAATCTCAATTATATCATGAATAAACAACTCCTTGATTCCTGTAACATCTGTTATTATGGCATTTTCTTTAAACTTTTCTTTATTTCTAACAATAAAATCTTTTACTAAATTAGGATATATGGCAAGAACTACTAAGTCTACATGAGAAATTATTTCATCTTCATTTGTAAATCCTTCTTTTATAATACCTAGTTTTTTTGCTTTGTATAAGGTATCTGGATTTTTGTCTACTCCATAAACTTTTGTATACCCTGCCTCTTTCAGAGCCATGGCATATCCTCCACCAATAATCCCAAGACCTATAATTAATATTTTCATAAACCACCTCTTAAATTTCTTTCTTTTTATAACATCCCAATAATTTAAAATATTTGCATTTTTTTTCAATTAGATTTATGGCATTTTTTACATTTTCATCATTTATATTTCCCTCAAAATCCACATACAGCACATACTCCCATAAGTGGTTTTTACTTGGTCTAGATTCTACTTTTACCATATTTATTTGATTTTGGGCAAAATACCCTAGTAAATTATATAATGTTCCTGCTTTATTATCCAATGAAAAAGTTACTGTCATTTTGTTACAATCTTCTCTTAATTCTAGATTTTTGCTAATTATCACAAACTTTGTATTGTTACTTTCATTATCGTTTATTTCTTCCTCTATTACATCTAGTCCATAGATTTTGGCTGCTCTAATACTTGCAATGGCAGCCTTGCTCTTATCATTTAACTCAGAAACATGTTTTGCACTTATGGCAGTGTTATAAAAATATATTAATTTTAAATCTTCATGATCTTTAAAGAAAATTTTGCTTTGTTCAAAACCTTGAGGGTGAGAATATACTTCTTCAATGTCTTCCACTTTAGCACCTTTTATGCCTACTAGGTTTTGTTTTATTTTTATGCACTCTTCTCCCACAATATAAAATCCATACTTTGATAATAAATCATAAACGGCTGTTATAGCTCCTGTACATGAATTTTCAAAAGGTAGTATGCCATAATCTATTTCATCTTTCTTTAAACCAATAAATACATCCTCAAACTTTTCATAATTTACAGTATCTTGATTATATCCGAAAAATTCAATCATTGCTTCTTCACTAAAAGAACCTTTTACTCCTTGATATCCAACCTTAATATTACTTTTATCTTTACTTGAAATCCCTTGCCTATAATCATATAAATCCACCACCATTCCCCCTTTTTAACTATTTTTTATAAGATCTAAAATTCCAACAGCGCTAACACCTTCTATAACAGGTACAGCTCTTTGTACAATACAAGGATCATGCCTTCCTTCAATTTGCAAAGTTGTCTCTTCCATAGTAGAAATATTTATACTATTTTGCTCTTTGTATACAGAAGGTGTAGGCTTAATTGCCACTCTAAAAATTATGGGCATTCCATTTGTAATTCCTCCAATTATTCCACCATTATTATTAGTTTTAGTTTTTACTTTTCCTTCCTTTAAATAATACTCATCATTTGATTTTGAACCTTTCATTTTAGAAATGTCAAATCCCATTCCAAATTCAACACCTTTTACTGCTGGAACAGAGAATATTAAATGAGCTAGAGTTGATTCAACAGAATCGAAGAAGGGACTTCCTATACCTGCTTTTATCCCAAGAACCATACATTCTATAATTCCTCCCACAGAATCGCCCTCTTTCCTAGCACTTAGAATTTCATTTTTCATTTTTTCTTCTAAGTTTTTTTTAATCAAAGGAAACTCTTCATATTTTAAAGAATTTATAAATAATTTATCTAAGTCACAATCTAAAAAACTTTTGTCCTCCATATCTCCTATAGATTTAATGTGAGCCACAATTTCTATACCACTTTTTCTTAGTATTTGTTTACAAATAGCTCCTGCAAATACCAAAGGCGCTGTTATCCTTCCAGAAAAATGACCTCCTCCTCTATAATCATTAAATCCTTTATACTTAACAAAACCTGGATAATCTCCATGACCTGGTCTCATTACATCTTTAATTTTAGAATAGTCCTTAGACTTATTATCACTATTTCTAATAATTGCACAAAGAGGTGTTCCCGTAGTTTTTCCTTCAAAATACCCACTCAGTATTTCTGGCACATCACTTTCTTTTCTAGCTGTGGAAAGATTATTTTTCCCAGGAGCTCTTCTTCTCATCTCCCTCATGATTTCTTCCATATCTAGAGGAAATCCTGGAGGCAAATTATCTATATTAATTCCTATGGCATTTCCATGGGATTCTCCAAAAATAGAAAGTTTTATATTATTTCCCCACATTCCACTCAACTGTAATCCCTCCTATTTTTTCAAAATCTTCAAAAAATTTTGGATATGATTTTGATACACAATCATAATCCTTAATCACAATAGGCATCTTACATCTAGAAGAAACTACAGCTAGCGTCATTGCTATCCTATGGTCATTATGACTCCAAACTACATTGTCACCTTGCAATTCATCAACTCCATCAATTATAATACTCTCTTCTTTTTCAATAATGTTAGCTCCCAATTTATTCAGTTCACTAGTTATGGCAGCTAGCCTATCACATTCTTTTATCCTAAGCCTTCCTACATTTACTATTTCAGTTCTTCCCTTTGCTAATGCTGCCACTGAAGCAAGTACTGGAATTATATCTGGACATTGACTTCCATCAATATAAGTTGATTTTAGTTTTTTCTTTCTTTTTCCTTCAATCTCATTACCTTTCACCATAATTTCCACATTCATTTTTTTCAAAATATCAATAATTTCTTTATCTCCTTGAAGAGAATTAATATCAAGATCTTTACACACAATTTCATTACCTATGGCATCTGCACATAAAAAGAATGCTCCTTGAGAATAATCCCCCTCTACTCTATAATTTCTTGCCTCATATTTTTGATTGCCTTTAATTATAAATTCTTTATAATCTTTATTTATTATTTCAATACCAAAGTCTTTCATAACTTTTAAAGTTAAATCTACATAAGACTTTGACTCAAAATTTGTTGTAATAATAATCTTTGAATCTTCTTTTAGCAGTGGAAGAGTAAACAATAAACCACTTATAAACTGCGAGCTCACATTGCCTTCCACTTCAAAAGTTCCACCTTTTAGCTCTCCTCTTATTTCTAAATTAAGATTATCCTTTTCATAAGAATAGTGAATATTTTGTTTGTCAAAGATATTGTAGTATGTGGTAAGCGGTCTTTTTCCCAAGTTCCCCTTTCCAACAAATTTGCTACTTCCTTTAAACAACAAGCTTATGGGAGCTAAAAATCTTAAAGTTGATCCTGATTCATTACAATCAATTATCCTATTATTTTCTGTACTTTGTATATCTTTGTAAGCTCCAACTATCTCAACATAATCTTCATTCTTTGTGATGATAGCACCTAAAGACTTCATAGCGTCTATGGATGCAATAATATCATCAGAGTAATCTATATTATCAATTCTACAGGAATTATCACTTAAGGCTGCACAAATTATTGCTCTATGTGCCATACTTTTTGAAGGAGGTATTTTAACTTCCCCTTTTAATTTCGACGGATAAATTTTCAAATCTCCCATTTTTATCCTCCTTTCTTTCATCCAAATTTTTATTATTTAAAATCACTTTATTTTAGATAAACATCTTCAACCAAATGTAAGATTTATATTTCTCTACCAACTGCATTAGCAATTACTTTAAGTTCATTCATTAAGTCTGCAAACACTTCTGGCTTTATTGATTGAGCACCATCACATAAGGCATTTTTAGGATCATTATGAACTTCTATAATAAGGCCATCTGCCCCAACTGCTATTGCTGCTTTTGCAAGAGATTCTACCATCCACCATTTTCCTGTGGCATGACTTGGATCAACTACTACTGGAAGATGGCTTAATTTTTTAATTGCCGGAATCATGCTTAAATCTAGGGTATTTCTTGTGTAAGTTTCAAAAGTTCTTATTCCCCTTTCACAAAGTATTACATTTTCATTTCCTCCAGCCATGATGTATTCTGCACTCATCAATAACTCTTCTATCGTTGCTGACAAACCTCTTTTTAATAAAATTGGTTTATCTGTTTTTCCTAATTCTTTTAATAAATCGAAGTTTTGCATATTTCTAGCCCCTACTTGAATTATATCTGTAGATTCTATGAATTTTGATATATCACAAGGAGACATTATTTCTGTTACTATTGGAAGCCCTGTTTCTTCTTTAGCTTTATTTAATAAGTCTAGTCCTTCATACTTTAGTCCTTGAAAACTGTAAGGTGAGGTTCTAGGTTTGAATGCACCACCTCTTAAAAATCCTCCACCGTACTTTTTAACCTCGTTAGCTACTAATTTTATTTGTTCCTCACTTTCCACTGAACAAGGCCCTGCTATCATAGCAATCTTCTTTCCACCAATTTTTCTACCACAAACATTTACAACAGTATTTTCTGGGTGGAACATCCTATTTGCTTTTTTAAAAGGTTCTTGCACCTTCATAACCTTTTGCACACATTTATGAGCTTCAATTGACCATTGATCTATATTTCTTGTATCACCAACTAATCCCAGTATAGTACACTCTGTTCCCTTACTTTTGTCCACTGTTACATTTAAACTTTCCAACTCTTTTATTAATCTTTCTACTTCTTCTTCACTAGTTTTGGGGTTTAAAATTACTACCATTTTTACTTCCTCCTTAAATTTTTTTGTAATAAAAAAGAGAACCCATAATGAGTTCTCTAAAATAATCAGATTTAAAATACACTTAGACACTAATGCCTATAAATATATTAAGACCTATAATAACTCATTAGAAAAGATTTTATATTTTTTTCTGCAAAAGAAGTAGCCAGCGCTAAAATAAAAGCCCCAGAACATAAAATAGAAAAAGCTATAAAATTTTGCAGTTAAATTCTTTTCTAATTGATTCATGATTATTATTCCTTTCTTAATATTTTTATTTGTGTTGATTAAATACTATTCATCTTTTACTTATTTGTCAACTTATTTATTTCTATTTTTCATTAATTTAATTTTTTTATACATTATTATTAAATAAATTTTATTTTTTAAACTATAATAGGCACTTTACTTATTGATTTTTTTGAATTATAGTACAAAAAAAACTGTAGATGAAAAAATCAACTACAGCCTTTTTATAAAATATATTAACTTTTATCCAAAGTATCTTTCTAATAATCCTAAGAATGCTTTACCATGTCTAGCTTCATCTTTACACATTTCATGAACTGTATCATGTATAGCATCTAATCCTAATTCTTTAGCTCTCTTAGCTATTTTTAATTTTCCTTCAGTAGCTCCGTATTCAGCTTCAACTCTTGCTTCTAAGTTAGCTTTAGTATCAGCAACTACAACTTCTCCTAATAATTCAGCAAATTTAGCAGCATGCTCTGCTTCTTCGAAAGCTATTCTTTGGTAAGCTTCAGCAACTTCTGGATATCCTTCTCTATCAGCTTGTCTTGACATAGCTAGGTACATACCAACTTCTGTACATTCTCCAGTGAAGTTAGCTCTAAGTCCTTCTAATACATCTTCGTCTACTCCTTGAGCTACTCCTATTCTGTGCTCATCAGCCCAGTTTAATGTTCCTGACATTTCTTCGAATTTGTCAGCTCCTACTTTACACACTGGACATACTTCTGGGGCAGTCTCTCCTTCATGTATATATCCACATACTGTACATACGAATTTTTTCATTTTTAATATCCTCCTAATAATTATATATCTTTTATCTATAAACTATAGATACCACCTGATTTGTAAATTAAACAAATTTTGTAAAATTTTCAAACATATTTTATAAATCAGGCTCAATGAAAATTTTAACACTTTTACCAATAAATTTCTAGTGTTTAATTATTATTTTAAGTTAAAATCAAACACTAGAATTTAATTTTCTTAATGTAATATCCACTATATATTTTTTATAAATCATAACCTAACATTAGAACAATTTTTTCAACTTCTTCTTTATTTTCTTCATTATCCTTTTCTCCCAAATGAATACATCTATTTGGTTTAAAACTCCCATTTATTAATTTAGCAGAAAAAGCAAGACATGTTGCAACTCCACATTTCCCACAGTTTATTTTAGGTAAAAATTCGTACACATCTATAGGGCTTGGTAATCTTCGCATTTCCTCGTTTGGAATGATTTCATCTTTTTTGTCCGCACATTCATTTATAATATTTTTTATATAATCTAGTGTTTCAAAAGCATCTGTTTCATTTAACAATTTTGATACTGCCACCTCTTCTTTGTACATAATGATTATCTTAGGCCCATTATTAAATGTTAGTGTTCCTGCTTTTTTATTGTATATTCCTGTTTTAAGATATGTATTTAAATAAGGAAATAAATCTTCTATAGTTCTAGAAAAACTTCCTTTAATTCTTATTCTGTTAGAATCTGTAGTACAAGGTTGTATAAATTTTAAATCTAAACTTTCTAAGTACATTTATTTTCTCCCTTTTTATAAATTATTTAGTGCATAAGCCAACTTATCTATATCCTTTTTTTCAGTAAAATAACCGAAGCTCACCCTTACTGTTCCAATTTCCTTGGTTCCTATTACCTCATGAGCACAAGGAGAACAGTGTAAACCTGCCCTTACCATAATTCCAAACTTATCATCCAAAATATGAGCCACTTCTTCTGCTCTTTTATTTTTTATATTAAAAGATATTACTGGTGTAATTTTCTCACTATCCCTTGGACCATAAATTTCTATATCTTTAACCTTATTTAAGGCTTTCAAAGCATAATCTGTCAAACTTTTCTCTTTTTCATAGATATTTTCTACTTTCTCTTTTATTAAATATTTAACAGACTCTCTTAAACCACAAATACCACTCACATTAAGAGTTCCTGTTTCAAGTTTATTTGGATAATAATCAACTTGATATTCATAAGCTGAGTCTCCACCAGTTCCTCCAGATTTTATTGAATCTATATTATAGTCACAATTTATAATAATTCCGCCCGTACCCATAGGACCTAGCAAACTTTTGTGACCTGTAAATGTAAGTATATCTATATTATCTTTGCAAACATCTAATGGATATCCTCCACAAACTTGAGCACCATCTACCACAAAAGGAATTTTATTTTCCCTTGCAATCTTCCCAATTTCCTCAATTGGCTGTATAGTACCAATAACATTTGATGCTCCTGTAAATATAATAAGTTTTGTATTTTCTTTTATTAATTTCTTTACATCTTCTGATCTGGTTAATCCCTGATTATCACATTTTACTTTACTTATTTCTATATTTCTTTCCTTTTCTAAAGTTTTTAATGTTCTCCATACTGCATTATGCTCTAAAGAACTTGTTATTACATGATCATTTTCTTTTAACATGCCCCTAAGAACCATATTTATGGATTCCGTCACATTTGATGTAAATATAACATTTTTAGGATTATTAAAATTAAACAACTCACCAATAAGTTTTCTGCATTCGTATATTATAAAATCTGATTCCATTGCTTTTTTATATGCTCCTCTACCAGAACTAGTCCCATTATTAGTCATAAAATCATATACTGCCTCACTTACTTCTTTTGGCTTTGGAAAAGATGTTGCTGCATTATCTAAATATATTTTCACATTAATTCCTCCCCAGCTACATTTCCATAATATTACATCTCATATAAATGATAGCATATTTCTTACAAGTAAATATATTTTAGATTACTTAATTTCATTTATATAATACATTAATATTTTCTATATAAAAAATTATATAAAGTCAACAGTAGAATAATCTTTCTTTTTCTGATAAAATACTAAAGACATTATTTTTAGAGGGTGATATATAAATGAGAAATAAAGGCATATTTATAGCAATAGAAGGTCCTATTGGCGCAGGTAAAACTACTTTAGCAAATTTACTAAACGACCACTTAGGCTATACTCTACTTAGAGAAATTGTAGAAGAAAATCCATTTTTATCAAAATTTTATACTGATATTAAGGAATATGCTTTACAAACAGAAGCATTTTTTTTATTCAATAGAGTAAAACAACTTGAAGATGTGAACAAAAATATACTTGGTCAATCTAAAGGAGTTGTAAGCGATTATCATATTGTGAAAAACCTTATTTTTGCTGGTATAACACTTGATAACAATCAATTCCACAGATATAAGCAAGTTTATAACATATTCGTAAATGATTTACCACAACCAGATATAGTAATCTACTTAAATTCAAATACTGATGTATTAATGAATAGAATAGCAAATAGAGATAGAAGTTTTGAAAGACAAATGGACAGAAATTATATTGATAACCTTCGTAATGAGTACAAATATTATTTCAATCCACTTTCTATTAAACATAACTTCACTGGTAAAGAACCTGTAATTATAGAAATTGATAATTCAAATTTAGATTTTTTAAATAATCTGGAAGATAGAAAATACATTATAAACAAAGTTGAAGAGGCAATCTCATCTTTAGGAGGAAAGACAGAATGTTCAAATTAGAAAATAAAAGTGACAAATGTGCAAACAGAGATTTATTTATAACTGTTGCAGGAAATGTAGGGGCTGGAAAATCTACATTAACAAAATTAGTAGGAGAAAGACTTGGATTTGAAACTCACTTTGAAAAAGTTGATGGAAATCCATACTTAGAAGATTTCTACAAAGATCAAGACAAATGGGGATTCCATTTACAACTGTACTTCTTGGCTCAAAGATTTAAGCAACAAAAAGAAATTCATGCTAATGGACTAAATAATATACAAGATAGAAGTATATATGAGGATGTGGAAATATTCGCTAGAAACTTATATGACAACGGTAAAATGACTAAAAGAGACTATATAACTTATAGAGATTTATTCAATGATATGGTTCCACACCTTAGAACACCCGATTTAATGATTTACCTTGATGGCTCAATCGATACTATAATAGAAAGAATAAACTTAAGATCTCGTGATATGGAAAAAAGTGTTGATATAAAATACTGGACAAACCTTCATAATAGATATGAAAACTGGATAAAAGAATATAATGCTTCTCCAGTTTTATATGTAAACATTAATGAAGTTGATTTAATAAATAAACCAGAACATTTGGATATGTTATGTAAAAAGATAAAAGAAACTTTAAATATATAATAAACTCCGTAAAACTTAGTAAGTTTAGAATTTGTTAATTTTAAAAGGATTGCTAATAAAATTATTTATTAGCAATCCTTTTATATTTACTCCATTTGCGACTCAACTAAATCCTTTGATAATTCTTCCAAAGGTTTCTTTTTAAGGAAAGATAATTTAGTTTCAGAAATTATAATAGATGCAAAAATTATAATACATCCTATTATCATTCTAAGAGTTAATATTTCATGGAAAATTATCACTGACATAATTGTTCCAAATACTGATTCAGTAGATAAAATTATAGCTGATTTTGTTTGATCCACCCTTGATTGACAAATAGTTTGTAATAAAAAGCCGATAGCAGTACTAAACACTCCTAGATACAAGGCTCCAATAAAACCTACTGGACTTGATTGAAGTTGTGTTTGACCAATTATCATTTGTAATGCAAAAGACAAAATAAATGCAACTGCAAATTGTGTAACAGTTAACACATAAGAATTGCATTTACTACTAAACTCTCCAGTAAAGAAAATATGAAAAGCAAAGGCGATTGCACATAAAAATGTTAAGAAATCTCCAAAGTTTACACTTAAATCAGGCTCTAAAGACAATACTCCGATTCCTAAAAGTGCCATAAAACTACCAATAACACCTATTTTGTCTAGTTTCCTTCTATATAAAATAAATCCTATAAATGGTACTATAACAACATTTGCAGCTGTTATAAAAGCATTTTTCGAAACAGTTGTATATACTAATCCTATTGTTTGTGCAGAAAATCCTATAAATGAAAATAGACCTAGCCATGCTCCTGCTATTAAAGACTCTTTTGTAATATTTTCTTTAATTTTCTTATAAAATACTATTCCTAATATAATACTTGCTATGAAAAATCTAAGCGTCAATGTTTGTATGGGAGTAAGTCCTCCATCTAAGGCCAATTTTGTCCCTATAAATCCACTTCCCCATATAATTGCTATTACAAATAATCCAATTTCTCCAATGTATTTTTTCATCTGATACCTCCTTGTTTGACTTTACAATTCTATGGTATCTTAGTTGGATATATTTGTAAATAAAGTACATGAAAATTTTACTTCTCTTAAATCACTATCTTGGTAAAATAACAAATAAAATCATGTTATATAAATGCTTAATTATGCTTATCTTATGTTTACACATGATATGTTTCATTAACTATAAGTAAATTAGGAAGTAATTATGGATATTAATGCTAAAATCGCTTTAAATAGCCTTAAAATGGAAATAGCTAATAAGCTTGGATATAACTATAACACCATTACAGATAGAGTAGAAAGTAATGCTCCTTAAAACACATTGATGGGACATGCTAAAAATGTGCTTGCTGGCGAAGAAGTTGGAAGTCAAGTAAATAAAAGATTGGTTGAAATAGGTGAGAAATCTTTATTGTACAAATATAATTCCCAAAAGTAAGCTTTCCTAGGATATGTAAAATACCCTATATAGCAGACCTTTTTATTAATTGTCTACTCTACAGGGTACATTTTAATATTTTATTAATTCTTTATTATTCTTTCCATTATTCCTAAAACTACACCATCATTACTCACAGTATCTGTCACATAATTAGAAATTTTTTTAACATCATCAGAAGCATTTCCCATTGCTATACCACATCTAACTTCCCTTAGCATGTCTATATCATTTTTCCCATCACCAAATGCGTATGTATTTTCTATAGGTATATTTAAATAATTTATAACTCTTAAAATTGCCTTTGATTTAGTGTTTTTCTTTATATATACTTCAATAGCTCTTTTATTTATACTGCTAAAATAATCACACTGTTTATTTTTACTTATAAGGCTTATACATAAATTTTCCATTGCATCATCTTTGCACAACATCTCGACCTTATATATATCAATTTCTTCACATTTATAATCATCTTTTATATAATTTTTAGGAACTTCAATTTTATCTAGATAATCATGAAAATTTTTAAAATGCTTTTTCATGTAACAATGCTTTTCTCCCTGAAGTACGTATTCTATATTATTACTTTCTAGTTCATCTACTAAATACTTAATAAATTCTTTATCAATGGAATCACTATGAATAGTTTCGTTATTAATTATAATGTGAGCTCCATTTGCTAAAATAAATCCATCAAATCCAAATTCTAAAATGGATTTTGGTAAAAATGCATAGGGTCTTCCTGTTGCAATAAAAGCATAGTCTCCATTTTTCTGTATATTTTTTATTGCTTGTTTTACTCCTGGACTAATATCTTTTATCCCTTTCATAGAATCTATTAAGGTACCATCTATATCAAAAAATGCTATTCTTTTCATTCTTTACACCTTCTTTTTATTATTGTCGTCAACGACCTAAAGTGATTTGAGCACACAATAACTCAAAACAGATTATTTAATTAGTCTAATAGTTGTGATTTATAACTTCCTTGATACTAAAAAATAAACGGTAAATTAATTATAATTTACCGTTTATTTTTATGTGTGCTAGCTCATTTTTATATTAGCTAGTTTACTTCTAAAATTTATATTAATATTGTGTATCTAATAATCCACAGAATGCGTCTACTGGACTTACTCCTATAAATTCAGAACGTCCTACCATTTTTTCAACTAATGCTTTTAATGTGCTCTCTTTTCCATCATAAGCATTTATATAAGTCTTAACTTGAGGTACATCAGCTAAGTGGAATGGACTTTGTATTGAAACAAATATTGTCGGTACTTCATTTACATAGAATGGTATATCTGGAGTACCTTTACTTGCTGGCCATTCTATACGTTGATGAGTATTAGGTGCAACATTAGCAACATTTATTATTAAATCATAGTTATCTGTTAAATCAGATATTGGACGTTTTTGAGCATAAACATTCATTATAGCTCCCATAAGCTCTTCTTTAGGAAGTTTCATTATTTTGTCCATTGGAGATTCATATATCTCAACTTCATGACCTTCTGCTTCTAATAACTCTTTTAAATTTTCTATTGGTGTTTTCTTTCCACCATTCATCATAGCCATTAATTTACCAAATCCACTGTCAATACCTTTTACTTCAACAAGTAAAATACGCTTATGTTTTTCAGTAGTAATTGGGAATATGCCTTCCTTATTCTTTACTAAAGTTATAGCTTTATCAGATACTTCTGCTTCTATAGCAGTATTTTCAGGTAATCCTATCTTAGCCATAGCTTCTTCTTTTTTAGGTAATATTTCTGTTTTAGCTTTTGTATGTAAACCTAAAGCTGCTTTTGTTCCTAATATTCTAGTTAAAGCTTCTTCTAATCTTTCATCAGTTATTATTCCTTTTTTATATCCATCCATCATGTATCCGAAATCTTCATCTGGATCATTAAAGAATAAGAATAAATCAGAACCTGCAGCTATAGCAGTTGGTAACATTTCACTACGCTTTAATGGAGAGGTCATAGCAACCATGTGAGAAGCATCAGTTACAACTAAACCATTGAAGTTCATTTTTTCTCTTAATAAATCAGTTAATATATATTTACTTAATGTTGCTGGCATTACTAATTCTTCAGTAGTTGCTTCTGGGTTGAAGTAACGTACGTATTCTGGTAATGCTATATGTCCTGCCATTATTGATGGAAGTCCAGCTTCAAATAACCCACCGTAAACTCTACCAAAAGTTGCATCCCATTCTTCTACTGATAGCCAGTTTGGTGCGAAAGATAAATGTTGATCTCTTTCATCTATACCATCTCCAGGGAAGTGTTTAGCAGCAGGAGCTATTCCACTTTCCATTATACCTCTCATATATTCTAATGATAATTCTAAAGTTTGTTCTACATCAGCAGACCAAGTTCTTGTAGATATTATTGGGTTTCTCCAGTTTCTATTTATATCTACAATTGGAGCAAAACTCCAGTTACAACCTATAGCAGCAGCTTCTACACCAGATACCCTCCCCATTTCATAAGCATATCTTTTATCATTTGTTGCAGCTATTTTTACTTCATTACCAACATATGTACCATCTGTACATGCTCCATTACCACCTGCTTCAGTATTAGCAGCTATTAATAGAGGTATTTTAGAATTTTCTTGAAGTATTCTATTTTGCTCATACACTTCTTCAGCTTTTCCTGGGTTATAACGAACACCTGCTATATGATAGTTATCTAATATACTCTTTAGATACTCTTCATCTCTACTTGCTCCCATGTTAATAAATAATTGACCTATTTTTTCTTCTATAGTCATATTTGCTATTGTATCTTTTACCCATTTTATACCTTGCTCATCAAGATTATAAGGTTTTGCTTTTAAGTTTACCATTTTCTGTCCCCCTAATCGGTTTTTATTATACTAGTATACCAGTAATTTTATTATTTTTTATTATATATTTTTTTAAAGATACGGAGAATTATCTCCATATCTTTATTAAGCTATTTTTATTTATTATCATAATATCTTTCAAAATTCCAATTACTTTACTTTATATCCAAAGTCAGGAATGTTATGCCATCTGTTACGTAGATAATGTGCAGCCATTTTTGGCTTTCTTTCTCTAGTAAATACTCCCTTTTTATTTCCTTGAACACGTATTATTCCTTGGCTCGTTGCAAAATCTGCAAAGTTCCATACTTGTTCTCCTATAAAATTAGGGAATTTATCTACTACTTCATGGTTAGCTTCTAAATATTCTACTTGATATTCCTCTGTGAACATTACAGAAGTAGTATCACGCATACCACAAACTGTATCTGCACCATATTCAGTAAACATTATTGGCTTATTAGGACATCTTTTATTCCATCCTTCAAGTTCTGCATTTAAATACATTTTTGCCTCTTCTAAATCTCCACCTTGCGAATACCATCCATAGTATCTATTTAAGCAAAGTACATCTAATAACTCTGCTATTTGACATCTGTCTGGAGTAGACATTAGGTATGTAACTACAGTCACAGGTCTTTTTTGTGGATCTAACTCTCTTGTTAATTCTACAAGTGGCTTAAAGTATTCATATGCCCCTTTTTCATCTGAAGCTGGTTCGTTAGCAACTGACCACATTACTACACATGGATGATTTTTATCTCTTGCTACTAATTCTCTTATTATATCTTTATGATGCTCAAAAGTTTGGATTTCTTTCCAAGTATCTCTCTTTTCTGCACCAGCCATCATTGTAGCCATAAAGTTTAGA
The DNA here is from genome assembly GCF_000808015.1 of Terrisporobacter othiniensis. Classification (GTDB taxonomy): domain Bacteria; phylum Bacillota; class Clostridia; order Peptostreptococcales; family Peptostreptococcaceae; genus Terrisporobacter; species Terrisporobacter muris. Next base: position 31,437 of record NZ_JWHR01000131.1, read on the forward strand.
TGTACACCAACTGCAGGTGTCTCATCTATTACAACTATACCTTCTCTATCAGCAAGTCTCATTATTTCTTCTGAATATGGATAATGAGCCGTTCTAAATGAATTTGCACCTATCCATTTCATTAAATTAAAATCTTTAACATTTAATGCTTCATCAAATCCTCTTCCATGTATATGAGAATCTTCATGCTTTCCAAAACCTTTAAAATAGAATGGTTTATTATTTATTAAAAACTTTCCATCTTCTACTTTAACAGTTCTTACACCAAATGGTTGCTCATAAGTATCTATTATTTCATTATTTTCATCTATTAAATCTATTTTTAAGTTATATAGGTAAGCATTCATTGGCTCCCATAACTTAACATTTTCTATTTCTACTTTCCCCTTAGCTCCTATACCTTTAGCTACTATATTGTTATTTTCATCTATTACACTTATTGCAACAGATGCTTCTCCACTAACTTCTACTTCATAATCTACTTTACCTAAATCATTTTCAAAGTCAGTTATAACTGTAACATCTTTTATGTATGTTCTAGGAGTAGTATATATTTTTACTGGTCTATGAATTCCAGCATAGTTAAAGAAATCAAAATTTACTGGATTTTTAATTTTAGTTGAACCATCAGGTAATTTTATTTCTTGTACAATACCAACTGGTAAAGTACTTTCATCTAGTACATTATCTACTGCAACTGTTACTCTATTTTTACCTATAGTAACAAATTCATTTAATTCACCTTCAAAAGGTGTAAATCCACCTTTATGCTCAACTAATAACTTACCATTTATATATACCTTAGCATGATGCGTTGCTGATCCAAATCTAAGAACTAATCTTTCATCTAGCATATTTTTACTTATTATAAATTCTCTTTCATACCATACCCAACCAATATGGTCTCTAACGCTTGAATCTTCAACTAAATCGTTGTAAGAAGAAGGTACTGCCATTCTTATAGAATCTTGAAGTGCATTTTCTTGCCATTTCTCATCAAATCCTACACCTTTATCTAGTTTAAAGTTCCAAATTCCATTTAAATCTATAACTTGTCTAGTTTCTGTAATTATTGGATATAACATATTCTCCACCTCACCATTAATTTATAAAAAATATTTATCTTAAAGAATTATCAAATTCATCTATTAATTGATTTTGATATATTTCATCAAATTCTCCATTTATTAACTTTGGTACTGCTTCATTTACTAATCTTTCCCAAGAAAAACCTTCTTTATTTACTAATATAGGATAAAATTTCACATCATTGTTTTTTGCAGCTTGCAAATCCCCAGGAGCATCTCCAACCATTAATATTTTATCTATATCGTACCCTTTTTTCTTAAGTTCAGCTATACAGTGTTGTTTAGTCCCTGCTTCTTGTCCTAATAAAGCTCTTAAATACTTTACTAAATCATTTCTATTCCATTCATCATTTAATGCCTCTCCATTTGCTGATGATACTACTGAAATATCAACCTTTTTAGATAAAACTTCTAAACCTTCTTTTACATTTTCAAATGGTTCGTCACCTTTTGGTAGATTCTCTATTGATTCATTAACATTTAAAGACCATTCAAGTGCCATTTTCAATGCTTTACTATTAGTTTTTTCTATTTCATTTTTTAATGATCTGTTTGATAATTCATTTGTTGTATCAACCCAATTTAATAAACTATCAAGATCTTCTATTTCTATTCCTTTTTCTCTTATTATTTTAAAGGTTTCAGCTAAACCTTTAAATCTATTTATACCTCTAGTTTTTGTGTATAAATTCAAATCATACCAAAGATTTAATATATATTCTTCATTCTCTTCTAAGTTCCATGTTTTTATCATTTCTGGTGCAAAACACTTTCTATGTTTAACTTCCATAGTATCCATTGCACATCCATCAGAATCAACACAAACTAAAAAATCTTTAAGTTTTTCATATTTTTCAAAAACATTTTCCATAATAAAATCCTCCATAGCTTTATACATTTTGATTTAATATATAAAACCCCCAGCTCTTATACTAGTATACTACCATATTGATAAATTAAAAACAATCCTTTTCCTATCATTTTATCAACAATTTTTTTAACAAAAAATCCCAAAACAAAGAATTGTAATTATATTATTTTTTACAAAGTAATATCCCTATAATACTTGGTAAAAAGAAACTGCCATATTAAATTAAGACAGTTCCTTTTTTACTATTTATTTATATATTTTTCTATGTTGTTATAACATATATTTTCTATAATCTCACCTAATATTTCCATATCGCAAGGATATTCTCCATTTTCTACTAAGTTTCCTATATAGTTACATAAAATTCTTCTAAAATATTCATGTCTTGTATACGATAAGAAACTTCTTGAATCTGTAAGCATGCCTACAAATTGACTTATAAGACCAAGTTGAGATAAAGCCATCATTTGTCTTTCCATTCCATCTTTTTGATCGTTAAACCACCATCCAGAACCAAATTGAATTTTACCTGCAACTCCTCCACCTTGGAAGTTTCCTATCATTGTTCCTAATACTTCATTATCTTTTGGATTTAAACAATATAATATAGTTTTAGGAAGTTCATCTGTAATATCTAATGAGTCTAACAATCTAGATATTCCAGTTGCTATTTCTCCATCATCTATACTATCAAACCCCACATCGGCACCTAATTTTTTGAACATTCTTGTATTATTATTTCTAAGAGCTCCTATGTGTAATTGCATCACCATATTACGTTTGCTGTACATTCTTCCTAAACTTATCATAGTTAATGTAGAATATTTTTCTATTTCTTCTATAGATAATTCTTCTCCATTTAAAGCTTTTTTGAATATAGCATCAACTTCTTCTAAAGTAGCTTGTCTAAAGTAAACTCTTTCTAAAGAATGGTCAGTTATTTGGCATCCATTTTCAACAAAGAAGTCTAATCTTTTTTCTAATACATTTAATAAAGTTTCATAATCATTTATTTCTATATTTTCTGTTTTACCTAGTAAATTAATATAATCTGCAAAACCTTCTCCTTGTATTTTTAATGCCTTATCCGGTCTAAAGCTTGGTCTAACTTCACAATCAAAGTTTTCATCCTTTGATATTTGTATATGATATTCTAAATTGTCAATAGGATCATCTGTTGTTCCTATATATTTAACATTAGATTTTTTTATCATAGCTCTAGCACTAAAATTATCACTATTTATTATTTCATTACATCTATTCCATATAGATTCACATGTTTTAGGACTTAAGGTTTCTTCTATTCCAAAGTATCTTTTTAACTCTAAATGAGACCAGTGATACATTGGATTTCCTATTAAGTAAGGCATAACCTTAGCAAAAGCTTGGAATTTTTCATAATCACTAGCATCTCCAGTTATATATTTTTCTTCTATCCCAAAACTTCTCATCGTTCTCCACTTATAGTGATCTCCACCTAACCATATTTCAGTTATGTTACTATATCTTTTATCTTCTGCTATCTCTTTTGGATTTAAGTGACAATGATAATCACATATAGGCATGTTTTTAGCATATTCATGATATAAAGTTATTGCTGTATCTGTTGATAATAAGAAATTATCGTCCATAAATTTTCTCATTTTACTACTCCTCACAAAACTTACTTTTATAAATAAGTACTTTTTAGATTATTATTATAAACTATAATTTTAGAATAAAAGCCCTTGCCAACACAAGAGCTTTTATTTAATATTATTTTGATTTATTTATAGCTTCTTTTATTCCGTTTATATATACAGCCCCTAAAGCTCTATCATATAATCCGTATCCTGGTCTTCCAGTTTCTCCCCATATCATTCTTCCATGATCTGGTCTGAAAGGTCCATCAAAGTTGTAATCACAGTAAGCTTTTACTATTTCATAGAAATCTAGAGATCCTGCTTCTGATAGATGAGCAACTTCATTAAAACTTGCATCTCCAGTTATTTTTACATTTCTTAGGTGAGCAAAATGTATTCTATTTTTCTCTCCTCCGAAATATTTTATCATTTTTACTACATCATTTGTAGATGTACATCCTAAAGATCCTGTACATAATGTTAATCCATTATAATGACTATCATATAAGTTTAAGAATCTATCTACATTTTCAAAGTTTGTTATTATTCTTGGAAGTCCAAATATACCCCACGGTGGATCATCTGGATGTATTGCCATTTTAACTTCTTCCTCTTCAGCTGTTGGCATTATTCCTTTTATGAAGTACTCTAAGTTTTCCCAAAGTTTCTCTTCATCTATATCTTTATATTGATCAAGTAAAGCTCCAAGTCCACCTTCACCATATGATGTATCCCATCCTGGTAATTCTAACTCACCTAATGCTGGGTCCATTTTTGCTACTTGTTCTTCATCATATATTAAACAAGTTGATCCATCTTCTAATTCATATTCTAAATCAGATCTAGTCCAGTCAAATACTGGCATAAAGTTATAACATATAGTTTTTATTCCTGCTTTACTTAAGTTTCTTATAGTTTCACAGTAATTTGCTATATATTTATCTCTTGTTGGAAGACCTAATTTTATATCTTCGTGTACTGGAACACTTTCTATTACTGAAAGTTCTAATCCAGCATCTTCAACTGTTTTCTTTAATTCTAATATTCTATCTAATGGCCATACTTCTCCTACTGGTATATCATATATAGCCGTTACTATTCCTTTCATTCCTGGTATTTGACGGATGTACTCTATTTTCACAGGGTCATCTTGTCCATACCACCTAAATGTCATTTCCATGATTGACTTTCCTCCTAATAATTCTATATACCCTCTACTTATATACTTATCTATTTATATTTTCTATTCCACAATTCATAAGAACTTCAACTTGTTCTAAATCAACCATATTTATATCACCTTTTATACTATGCTTCAAAGCACTTGCACAAGTAGCAAATTCTGCAATCTGACTACTATCCATATTAGTTAAAATCCCATGTAGAATCCCTGCTGTGAAGGCATCTCCTCCACCAACTCTGTCTAGTATGTCAATATGATGAGTTCTAGACGAAGTTAGCTTTTTACCGTCAAAGAAGAATCCTTTTAAAGAATTATTATTTACAGACTTAACAGTTCTCTTTGTACATGCGGCAAATTTAAGGTTTGGATACTTTTCAAATAATTCATTATATAAAGTATTTAATTTAGCTTCCAAATTCTTTTCTTCTGAAACCTTATATTCTAATATATTAATAAAATCTAATATACCTAAAAATACTATATCAACAAAAGGTAATACTTCTAACATGAATTTTCTAGCATCTTCTAATGACCATAATTTTGATCTATAATTCGAATCATAAGATACTAGTATACCACGTTGGCTAGCAGCCTTTATAAGTTCAACAGAAATTTCATACAAGTTGGAACTTAGGGCTGGTGTTACTCCTGATACATGTATCATTTTCACACCTTTTAATATTTTATCAAAATCAAATTCCTCTTTTGTTGCCATAGATATTGATGAATATTCTCTGTCATATATTACATTTGAATTTCTTACACCAAAGCCTTGTTCTAAGAAATATATTCCCAGCCTTCCTTTGCCCCTTAGAATATCCTTAGTATCTACACCAAAGCTGTTCATCGCCCTTATTACCTTATCTCCTAAAACATTCTCTGGTAATTTAGTAATTAGCTTAGTGTTATGACCGAACATACTCAAACTACAAACAACATTAGCTTCTCCACCAGCATAAGTTGCATCAAATTCCTCTGCTTGTATGACTCTTTGGAAGTTTGTAGGAGTAAGCCTAAGCATAACTTCTCCAAAGGCCAATACCACATCATTTTGACTATTTTCTAATGTTTGCAATTTTACTTTTAAACTCTTTAGCTAAATTTTCTATATCTTCTAAAGAGCCTGCTCCTAATAATGAGCTTCCTACTCCTACACACGAAACTCCCATTTCAAACCACTGATCAATATTATCTATTGATACACCTCCTGTTGGCATAATTTCAACATTAGGTATTGGTGCTTTTATTGCTTTAACATATTTAGGTCCAAATACTTCACCTGGGAATAGTTTAATCATTGCATTCCCTTTGTCCATGGCATTCATAACTTCTGTTACTGTCATACACCCTGGTAAGTATAATATATTCATTTCGTGACAAATAGTATTTACTTCATCAGAGAATCCTGGGCTTACAACATATGCAGCACCTGCATCTATTGCATCCTTTGCCATTTTTCTATTTAATACACTTCCTACACCAACTAGTACATCATCGTATTTTTCACAAACATATTTAATTAATTCTACTACATTTGGTATTGTGTAAGTAAGTTCTATGGCTTTCACTCCACCATTTACACAAGCATTTATATATCCTATGGCTTCTTCATGGTTTTTCGCTCTTATTACAGCTACTATACCTTCTTCTTTTATTTTATTTAACATGATAATATACGCCCCCTATACTTGTTTATATATTAAACTCCAGAATATGCTGAAAACGCTCCATCAACTGGTATGCATATTCCATTAACAAATCCTGATGCATTATTATCTACTAAGTATAATAATGTACCTAATAATTCATCAGCTTCACCAAATCTTCCCATTGGAGTGCTATTTAATATTTTTTCACTTCTTGGCGTTGGAGTTCCATCTTCATTAAATAGTAATTTTTCATTTTGTGCTGTTACAAAGAATCCTGGTGCTATTGCATTAACTCTTATCCCAACTTTTGACATGTGTACTGCTAACCATTGAGTAAAGTTACTTACTGCAGCTTTAGCTCCTGAATATGCAGGTATTTTAGTTAAAGGTGTATAAGCATTCATTGAAGATATATTTATTATTGTTGCACCTTCTCTATTTATCATATCTTTTGAAAACTCTTGAGATGGAAGTAATGTTCCCAAGAAGTTTAAATTAAATACAAAGTTTACACCTTCTGCATCTAGATCAAAGAAAGTAGTTAATTCTTCATTATTTAAATCTTCTGGTAGTAAGTATTCATTAGTTGTAGTTCCTTTTGGATGGTTTCCACCAGCTCCATTTATTAATATGTCACATGGACCAAATTCTTTTAATATTATTTCATGAGCATTTTTTATGCTCTCTTTATTTAAAACATTAGTTTCTATACCTATAGCTGTTCCACCTTTAGCTTTTATAGATTCTGCTTTAGCATCACATGCTTCTTGATTTAAAGCAAGTATAGCTACTTTAGCTCCACATTCTGCTAATGCATCAGCCATAGCTCCACATAATACTCCTGTTCCCCCAGTTACTACTGCAACTTTATTTCTTAAATCAATATTAAATGGTAATTTCATTTTTTGCCTCCCAAGTTTGTGATATTCATGCACAAGTTTTATTTATACTTGTATACTAGCATACTAAAATATATTATGCAAGCTTTTTCCCGCAATTTTTTACATTTTTTTTATGAAATTTTATTTTATTAATTTATGTACAAAATTTTATACTTTTTATATATAAGCCAATAAGCATTTTTCTTATTTTAGACATAAAAAAAGGACAATGAAACATATTCATCACCCCATATTATATTTTTTTAAATTTAAAGTTAAATTTCATTATTTTAAATACTTAATTAAATCATTTTCTTCTATAATCTTCATCCAATCGTGTGTAGATTCTTTAATATGAGATTTTATAATCTCATCTAATCCTTTTGTTGTTTTATTTTTTATTAATTCTAAATATTTCTCATGATCTTTTATATTTTTCTTTTTCTCATTTTTTAATTCAATCAATAATCTCATTCTATTATAAATGA
>NZ_JWHR01000132.1 GCF_000808015.1 Terrisporobacter othiniensis
GAGATGGGAATATTAAAAATACACATAACACTAATATATACAGATGAGTATATTAATTTATATAAAGGAAAGAGAAAAATTATTTCTATTTAGTTAGAAGGATGAGATATGAATATTTATTTAGTTAGGCATGGAGAGTTATATTGGGAAGATAATATAAAAAAATGTATAGGAATAACAGATATTAATTTGAATGAAAAAGGCATTAAACAAGCTGAGTCAGTTGGTAGATTTTTAAAGGATAAAAATATTAGTAAAATATATACTAGTAATTTAAAAAGGTGTAAAAAATCTGCAGAAATTGTATCCACAATTTTAAATGTACCTTATTATATAGAAAATGAACTTGTGGAAATTAATATGGGGATGTGGGAGAATAAATCTTTTGAATATATTAAAGAAAAATATGCCAAAGAATATAAAAATAGAGGAAAAAATATATCAACGTTTAGAATTAAACATGGAGAAACATTCCAAGAATGCTATGAAAGGTCAAAATGTATACTTAAAAAACTAAGTAAAGCAAATTATAATGATAATATTGTTATAATTTGTCATAGCGGTATTATAAAATCCATGATGTGTTTTATTGCAAATATACCTATAGATGAAATAACAAATATAAGGTTAGATTATGGTCATGTAATACATATTAATTACAATGAAAAAGAATATAAAATAATGTAGAAAAAGCCTTGAAATTTAGAGAATAAGAATCTCTATTTTGAGGCTTTTTTATTGGAAAGAAAAAAGTTAAATATAATTTTAAAAATATGTAAAAAATCATTAACTTACAACTATATAAATGGAAAGATGTTACAATAAACATGATTGTATTAAAAATTCAAGAAATAATTTATAATTGGATAAAATGGTAATAAGTATAATCTTGAGCTTTAAAAAGATGTCCGGGAACACAATTTGATCCAGACATAGTAAATCTTATAGATAATATAAACGTAATGGTCTTAGCATAAAGTTTTGGCATTAATGAATAATTAAATGTGGGGGGAAAATGGAAAAGGAAAAAAGCTTATATTATTATTTTCAATAATAGTAATAATATTTGGAACGAGTATATATTTTATAGGTGATAGAAAAAAAACTTTAAAAGAGAATTCTACAGAGATAAGTGGAATGAAAGCATATTTTGAGCTAAGTAGAGAATATTTAAATGAATCACAGTTTACTAAGTCGGAAGAAGCATTTAAAGATTTAAAAGAATTAGGTATAAATGAGGGGAAAAAAGAAGATATTGTTAAATACTCATTGTTAAGAGCACATGATATTTCTTTTTATGCAGAGGGAAAGAACAAGGCAGTGGAAATACTAGAAGATGCTTTAGAATTAGCAAAGGAAATAAATTATGACAATATCGAAGATGTTTATTTTGAACTAGGACGAGCATATTGGTAAGAGGATAGATTAGTAGAAAGCATTAACACTAAACTTGAGGCTCTAAGCATTGCAAGAGGTAAAAATATTAAAAGTAAAATGGCCAATATATCTATAGATATAGGAGTAAATTATCTTTATTCTGGTAATTATGATGAAGCAGAAACTTATTTATCTCATGTTTTATCTTACAAATTAAAAGATGAAAGCAAATGGCCCATTATAAAAAGTTATGCCTTACTAAATCTTATTGAATGTTATATAAAATTAGAAGATTATGATAGTGCAAAAGAAAGTATTGAAATCTTAGACAATAATATAAAAAATATTGAGGATGGAATGAATAAAGAAGATTTCATTACTATTGCTTATATAAATAAGGCAGACTTACAGACAGAATTAGGGAATCCTTTAGAATCTATAAAGTTGCTTAATCTGGCTAACTCTAGATACAAAAAAAGAAATAACTTTAATTTTTATTATTTTGATGCAAGACTATGTGAAGAGTATGGAGATGCATATTACAAATTAAATAATTATGAAAAAGCATTAGAGAATCATAAAAAAGGTGAAAAGTTGGTAATAGAAAGAGATTTATCTTATCTAGAACAAATATATAATGAAAAGATTTATTTAGATTATAAAGGTATGGGAGATTATGACAATACCATATTATACCTAGAAAAGAATATAGAATTAAAAACTGAATTATCAAAGGATAAAAACAGACAGTACTCTCAATATTTGATAAATGAATTTGAAAGTGAAAAAAACTTAGAGAAAATATCTCTATTAGAAGAATCTAGAAATAAAATGTTATTGTTGTTTGCTGTTCTTAGTAGTGCAATAATTATCATTAGTATATTTCTTTATTTTATATATAACCAAAACAAAGAGATAAATAGATTGAATAAATTATTTAAAAAATTGAGTGTAACTGATGCAGTGACAAAGGTGCAGAATAGAAGAGCACTAGATGAATTTTTGGCAGGTAATTGGGATTTATATAAAAAAACTAAGATGCCAATATCTTTTATGATGATCGATTTAGATTTTTTTAAACTATATAATGATAATTATGGACACCTAAAAGGAGACAAAGTCCTTGAAATGGTGGCTATGGGAATCAAAAACTCATGTCGAAATGTAGACTTTGTAGCAAGGTATGGCGGAGAAGAGTTTATCGTAATAATGTTAAATACAGATAAAAATGATTCAATAAATTTAGCAGAAAGAATAAGAAAAAATATCTATGATATTAACATTACTCATGAATATTCTAAAATTAGCGATAGAATAACTCTTAGTATGGGTATCACTACAGCTTATATAGGAACCAATAAAAATTATGATGAGTACATACAAAAAGCAGATAAGGCTTTATATGAAGCAAAAGCTAAAGGAAAGAATACGTATGTATATTTACATTAATATGAACAACACAGAAGGAGGATGTAGCTTATGAACATTATCAAATTGTTATTTCAAAAAAACAACAACTATATATAGAAGAAATAGTTGGTGAAAGAATTTTTGAGACAACTAAAACACTCATTATAGATGAACTTGGATATGTAAAAAGTTTAGTTGGGGTGGAGATGAATTTGTTATACTCTTGCCAGGGGTATCAGATATAGAATCTACAAATATTATTGAAAGATCACATGTAAAAGTAATCTCAATTTAGGGCGATGAATAATAACTATGGGGGTAGAATGAAGAAATACACAAAACTTATTTTAGTAATTGGAATTTTTATAACTATAGTCTTGGGGATTATTTATTGTGTGGTTTATAATAAAAACATAAATGAAGTAAATAATGATAAAATGACTTATAGCAAAATAATTAAATATGTTTTAGATTATAATATTCGAGATTTTAGTGATGAAGAAAAAGATGAAATAAAAAGAAAAGTAAATAAAACAATAAATAAATGTAAAGATAAAAAAATTTTATCAGAATGTTATTATATTTTAGGTTTTTTAAATTCATTGGAAAAAAATAATAAAGAAGCTATAAGATTGTATAATAAAGCAATAGATAACATTAATAGTATAAAAAATATTAAGATTAAAACACAAGTATATTATGAATTAAGTAGAATGTATTTGTATGAAAATGAATACGAGAAATCAAGTGAATCTTTTGAAAAATTAAAAGAAATAGCTTTTAAATATAATAAAAAAGAAGAAGCAGTGAAGTATGGTGTAAAAAGAGGATATGATATTTATTGTATTCCGGATGGTAGTAATGAATCAGTGCAAATATTAACAGAAGCGTTGGAGTTAGCAAAAGAAATAAATTATGAAGAAATTGAAGAAGTATACTTTAATTTAGGAAGAACTTATTGGTCTGATGATAAGTTTATAGAAAGTATAGATGCTAAGTTAGAGGCATTAAATATAGTAGATTTTAAAAATTTAAAAGAAAAAATTGCAATTATATCTACTGATTTAGGCATAGATTATTTATACTCTGGAAACTATGAAGAAGCCTTAGTATATTTATCTAGAGTACTATCTTATAACCTAGAAGATGAATATGAAGATGCTAAAATTAAAAGCTACTCACTGATGAATATATGTGAAGCATATATTAAATTAGAAGAATTTGATAAAGCTAAGGATAGTTTTAAAGAACTAGAAGAAGAAATTTTAAAACAAAAAAATGGAGTTTATAAAGAAGATTGTATTACATATACGTATGGAAATAAGGCAGATTTACAAACTCAACTAGGCAATGTAAATGAAGCTATAAAATTACTTGATACATCAAAAAAAAGATATGAAAAATGTGATGAATTTAGTTTTTATGATTTTGATGTAAAACTACTAGAGGAATATGGAGATGCATATTACGAATTAGGAAATTATAGTTTAGCATTAAAATATCATAAAGAAGCAGAAGATATAGTCAAGACAAGGGGTTTAACATATTTAGAAGAAGACTATAATAAGATATACTTAGATTATAAAGGACTAGGAGATTATGAAAATACAATTAAATATTTGGAAAAAAATAATGAACTAAAGTCAAATTTATTTAATGATAAAGATAAAGAATATTCTCAATATATATATAATCAATTTGAAAATAAAAAGAATTTAGAGAAAATATCTGAATTAGAACAGATAGGTAAAAGGGACAAAATATTTTTACCATATTAGGAGTAGAATGTACAATAATTTCCTTTTTTAGTTTTAATATTTATAAAAGAAATAAGGAAATAAATAGATTTAATAAATTGTTTAAAAACTTAAGTGTAACAGATCCTTTGACAAATATGGCAAACAGAAGGGCATTAGATGAGTTTTTGGCGTGGAATTGGGTTTTATATAAAGAAACAAAAATGCCAATATCATTTATGATGATAGATATAGATTTTTTCAAACTATATAATGATAATTATGGTCACTTAAAGGGAGATGAAGTATTAATGTTAGTTGCATCATATATTAACGCTTCTTGTGAAAAAGGTGATTTTGTGGCAAGATATGGTGGTGAAGAATTTATAGTTATAATGTTAAACAAAGATAAAAAAGAAGCAATGAAAAATGCTAATAATATAATGCAAAATATATACCATTTAAATATTAAACACGAATTTTCTTCTGTTAGCGATAGGTTGACACTAAGCATGGGTATAACAACAGCTCATATAGGTACAACAAAAGAATATGAAGATTATATAAAAAAAGCAGATGAAGCTCTTTATGAAGCTAAACAATATGGAAGAAATAAATATATTTTTATTGAATAATAAAAAATCTTAGTTTGAAAAAATAACTAGGATTTTTAAACGCTCATATTTGTATAAATGCTATATTTATTAATGAAAATTTGATACTATATAATTTGTATAATATTATCAAAAATAGTGAAACAAAGATTTATATATAGATTATATAGTATGGAGGGGGATTAAATTTATGATTAACAATATCATAAGTGATAAAAATTTAATAGAAAAAGAAAAAAAAATATTTGAGATAATAATATTTTTTATATTATTAATTTCCTGTATTTACATTTTTAATATATTTTCAAAGATAGGAGCGGAAAAATCCTACTTAGAGTCGACTTTATTTTTTATAAGAAGTTTTAGCTCTATACTATCTTTATTAGCTTTTGGCAGTTGTTTAATTTCTTATAATAGATTAAAAAAAGATAGCATTTTTATTATTGCTTTAATGTATTTAGGATTATCTGTAGGAATAGCATTTGGACAGATAGATTTTCTTAGTTTTTATTATGAAGAATATACTTTATTTAGTTATATTACTGTATCTGCATCTATCTTTAGGATGATTTTATTAATAATAGCAATAATTCCTAAAAGTAAAATACAGACACTCATTGTAAAGAATAAGAAAATATCAATATTATTTGTAATTTTATACACTATAGTATTTGATGTGGTAGAAAAAAATATTAATTTTTTTCAATCTTTCCACAGTACAGACTTTTTTATAATATATAACTATTTTTTAATGGCAATTTATCTCATATCAGCTAAGGACTATTTATTTTAGGTATAAAAGAAAAAGAATATATATTTGTAGTATTGGCTTCTAGTATTTTTATGTTAGCTATTAAAGCAATTTATGCTGTACATGCAGTTAATACCACATCATTTTATGTAAAGTTAACATCAGTGTCTATTACATATACAATATTTTTAATAGTTATTGCAGGTTCTTTTATCGAGTTATATTTATATATAAATAGAACTAAAATACTAAATGACAATTTAAGTCTCTTTTATAATCTAGCAGATAATAATAAACATAGTTTTATGTGTATTTGTAATGAAGATGGAGATATACTATACGGGAATAAGAAGTTTATGGAATATTATGAAATATATTCACCAGAGGATGCGAAAAGATTAAAGTTATATTTTTCATTGTCAAGGAGTCGTATAGATAATAAGAATGAAATTATGGAAAGCTTAAATACTAAAGGAGTATGGAGAGGGATAATTAAAAATTTAGATGGAAATATGTCCATTGATTGCTCTCTTCAAGTTATAGAAACTTTAGGTGATAAAAAAGAGTATGCTGTAACTTATTTGGATATATCACAGGTAATAAATAAAGAATTAGAATTAGAGAAAATGAAGGTATATAATAAAGAAAAAACTGAATTTATGTCTAATATTTCTCATGAACTTAGGACACCAATTAATATTTTTTATTCCACTATACAGCTTTTAGATATTTCACTATTAAAATCAGAGAAAGACTTCAGAGAAGTATATGCAAAATATAAAAGAACTTTACATGTAAATTGTAAAAGAATGTTAAGACTAATTAATAATGTTGTTGATTAATCAAAAATTGAAACGGGAATATTAAAAGGTAAGTTCGATTATTATAATCTAATTTCTATAGTAGAAGATGTAACTTTATCTGTTGTAAATTATGCTCATTTAAAGTCAATAAATATACAGTTTGATACAAATGAAGAAGAGTTTATAACAAAGTGCGATCCATCTATGATGGAAAGAGTATTGCTAAATTTACTTTCAAATGCAATAAAATTTACTCCAGAAAATAAAAATATTTACGTAAATATATATGTTAATGATGATTTTGCAGAAATAAATATAAAAGATGAAGGAATAGGCATATCTAAAAGTGATAAAGCTGCTATATTTGAAAGATTTGTTCAAGCAGATAAGTCATTGACTAGAGAAAATGAAGGTAGTGGAATTGGTTTAAGTATAGTAAAATCAATAATTGACCTTCATGGTGGATACATTAGCGTTGAAAGTGAAGTTGGTGAAGGGAGTACTTTTAAAATAATACTTCCAAATAGATATGATGGATATATTAACTATAAAATATATGATATAAATAATTATAATACTGAATTGGAACTATCAGATATATATGAAATATTAGTATAATAAAATCCCCAAATAGGGGATTTTTTATATGTATGGAAACTATACTGTTCTTAAATCTATGAAAAACTCGTGAAACTAAGTAATAACAACGAATATAATGTTTTTTGAGAAAAATAAATGATATAATAAATTCACAATATGATAATGATTATTATTTGTAATGATTAATAAGAATTAATACGGAAGACGATAAGGAGAAATTGACGTGAAAAAGATTAAAGAATTATCAGTGTTAACATTAGCACTTACAACATTCGGATTAATAGGTTGTTCATCTAATGAAGTAGAGCAACAATATACAGATACAAGAGTAGTTGAGACAATAAAAGGAGAAGTAGAAATACCTGCTGATTCAAAAAGAATAGTAGATATATCAGGAAGTAGTGAAGAGTTATTATTACTAGGTCATACTTTAGTAGGGACAGCAAACGTAGATTCTTATGATACAGAAAATGTACCATCATATATGAAGGATTCATTAGGTAATACAAAAGTTGTTGGTCACTCAATGATGGAAACTATGGATATAGAAGCAATACTTGCAGCTGAACCAGATTTAATAATAATGGCGCCAAGACAAGAGGAAATATATGATGAGCTAAAAGAAATAGATCCAACAGTAATGCTAGAAGATAAGTCAAATGATTGGGAAGCTAAGTTAACAGATGTTGCTAAGTTATTTGGACAAGAATATGAAGTAAAAAATTGGTTAAATGCTTACTATGAAAAAGCTGAAAAATTAGGTAAGGAAATAAAAGAAGCTAATGGTGAAGATACTACTTACTTAACAGTTTTAGCTAGTTCAGGATCATTTATGGTATTTAGTGAAGGTGGAATAGGAACAGTTTTAAAAGAAGATATGAAATTACCACAACCAACTAATATGCCAAAGCAAGATAGTATAACTCTACCAACTGTTACTATGGAAGGTTTATCAGAAATAGATGCTGACCATATAATAGTAATAGGAACAGAAGCGGATAAGGCTGATTTAGAAGCTAGCTCAGTTTGGTCTCAAATTAGAGCAGTAAAAGAAGGAAATGTAACAATCTTAGATGCAAGTCCATACTTCTCTCAAGCTTACAATCCAATAGGAAGAGAATTAATATTAGAGTCTGTTAAGGACGCTGTTTAAAGTAGGTGGGGAGAAAATTTAATTTCCTCACCTACTTTAATTTGAGTCAAGATTGCATTATTAGTGCAATGAGCGAAGTAGAATTTTAAGCAATGGATTTGCCTGAAGCATAGCAAAGGCATATCATTGGCGTTATGAGCGAAGCGAATTTTATAAAGGAGGAGAAGTAATGGGCAAATATAAAAAGAAAAAAATAGCACTTTTAGTTATGATATCAGGACTTGTACTTCTAATAGGTGGAATAGCAGTATCTATATCTCTTGGTGCTAAAAATATAGATTTACAAACTATAATCAGTAGTATTTTTTCCGATGGAAATGATGTAAATATAAAAATAATTCGGGATGTGAGAATACCAAGGATTCTAGCGGCTGCATTGGTAGGAGGTTTTTTATCCGTATCGGGAGCAATAATGCAAGGTATAACTAGAAACCCAATAACTGAACCATCAGTAATGGGGATTACCCAAGGGGCTACATTTATGATAGCACTAGCTTTAGTTTTATGAAGAATTAATCCAAACTTAGTTCTTGGAAGCTTTTCGCGTATGATATTTGCTTTTTTAGGAGCGAGTATAAGTGGATTATTTGTTTACTTTATAAGTTCAAGAGGTATTAGAAAAGTAGATCCAGTAAAATTAGCGTTAGCTGGAACTGCCATGGGAACTTTATTAATTTCTTTAGCAATGGGGATTTCAATGTATTTTAATTTGTCGCAAGAATTAAGTTTTTGGATAGCTGGAGGATTAACATCTACTAAATGGCAAGGAGTTAATCTACTTTTAATAATAGGTGGAATAGGTTTAGTAGCAGCTATGATAATGGCACCTAAAATAACAATTTTAAGTTTAGGTGAAGAAGTTGCTATAGGTTTAGGGCAAAGAACAAACTTAGTAAGATTTATTTCCTTAATAATAGTAATAGCACTTACTGTAGTATCAGTTTCAGTAGCTGGAAATATAGTATTTGTAGGACTTATAGTACCTCAAATAGTCAGAGGAGTCATAGGAGCAGATTACAAATATATAATACCATTATCCATGGTATTTGGTTCTGTTTTATTAGTATATAGTGATATTATGGCTAGAATGATTAACCAGCCTTATGAGACACCAATGGGATCTTTAACAGCACTATTTGGAGTTCCAATATTTATTTATCTTGTCAGAAAGGAAGGTTAATAAGTTATGAAGAATAAGAAATTTTTATTAGTTACAGGAATATTAATCACTTTAATATTAATAACTTTCCTAGTTAGTTTAAATATGGGTTCTTTATTAATATAGCCTTTAGATGTGATAAAAACTTTTATAGGGAAGGGTCTAAGGCCCATGAGATTGCTATTTTCAAATTAAGATTACCTAGAATTGTGATAGCTATATTAGTTGGAACGGCATTAGCTACAGCAGGAACAATTTTACAAGGTATTACTAAAAATGATTTAGCGGACTCAGGTATACTGGGAATAAACTCAGGTTCAGCGCTTTTTGTAGTAATCTATATTTACTTTATGAATGGAAATGTATATGACGGTGTATGTAATTTAACTATTTTCACAATGCCTATAGTAGCCTTAACTGGAGCCTTATTTGCAGCATTTTTAGTTTATATATTGGCCTGGAATAAGGGTATTAATCCATCTAGATTATTATTAATAGGTATAGGAGTTAGTATAGCTTTTACTTCATTACTCACAATTTTCCAACTTAAATTTACAACGTAAGAATTTAACAGAGTCATGGCCTGGACTTCTGGAAGTATATGGGGTTCTAATTAGAAGTATGTAATAGCAATTTTACCATTTATATTTATGGCTCTTACAGTTTATAAGTCTAGATATTTAGATGCTTTAAACTTAGGTGATGAAGTTGCTACAGGACTTGGTATAGAAGTAGAGAAAGAAAGACGAAAATTAATAATATATGCAGTTGTGTTATCAGGGGTAGCAACTTCTGTAGCAGGAAGTATAGGATTTTTAGGACTTGTTGCTTCTCATATAGCAAGAAAATTAGTAGGACCTAAACACAATAAATTAATTCCTACTGCAGCTTTTATAGGTACTCTAATTTTATTAGTTGGGGATACCATAAGTAGAAATATAATAGCACCTATGGAAATTTAGATATAGTAAAGGACTTAAACTTAGAAATACCAAATGGCAAAATAACAACAATTATAGGTGTCAATGGTTGTGGTAAGTCTAGTATTTTAAAAACTATTGCAAGAATACTAACACCTAAAAGTGGTGATATATTTATAAATGAAAAAAATATAAAGGAACAAGGTTCGAAGGATTTAGCTAAAACTATGGCTGTATTGCCTCAAAGTCCACAAGCACCAAAGGGACTTACAGTTGAAGAACTAATAGCTTACGGGAGATTTCCACATCAGAAAGGCTTTAGAAAATTTAAAGAAGATGACGAAGACATAGTAACTTGGGCGTTAGAAGTTACAGGAATAAAAGAGTTTAGAGATAGACCAATAGAAGCTTTATCTGGAGGCCAAAGGCAAAGAGCTTGGATAGCTATGGCTCTAGCTCAACAGACAGATATATTAGTGTTAGATGAGCCAATAACTTATTTAGATTTAGCTCATCAGCTGGAAGTATTAAATTTATTACAAGAATTGAATGAAAAACATAAGACAACAATTGTCATGGTTATACATGAATTAAATAATGCAGCAAGATTTGCACATCATATGATAGGAATCAAAAAAGGAAAGATAGCTTGTGAGGGAAGTGAGCATGAAGTTATGACTAAGGAAAACCTTAAAGAACTATTCAACATAGATGCGGAGATAGTGGAAGATCCTAGATGTAAAAAACCTGTATGTATAACTTATGATATGCTAGAATAGGAGATTAAATGGAAAATCAAGAAGCATTAAGAAATGGAAGTATAAGTAAACTATTGGTAAGATACTCAGTATCTGCAATACTTGCTATGATGGTTACTTCATTATACAACACTGTAGATAGAGCATTTATAGGATCTATGAAAAATGTAGGAGCTTTAGCTATATCAGGGCTTGGAATTACAATGCCACTGTTCACCATATTGGGAGCATTTTGTGTTGCCATAGCAGTAGGTGGAATTACTAATGTATCTATTAAATTAGGAGAAGGAAATAAAGAAGAAGCAGAAAAAGTAATGGGTAGTACTGTTGCTTTAGAATTGGTTGTGGGAATTATCATGGTTTTAGTAGGAATATTTTTCTTGGATAAAATACTTTATGCTTTTGGTGCAAGTGATCAGACCATAAAATATGCAAGAGATTATATGAGTATAATATTTGCTGGAGCATGGTTTAATTTACCTGGATTTGCACTTAATAGCTGTATAAGAAAAGAAGGTAATCCAAAGCTGGCTGCAAGAATGATGATAACTTCATGTATTCTTAATTTAATATTAGATCCAATATTTATTTTTGGATTTGATATGAGAATAAAAGGAGCTACTTTAGGTACGGTGATTTGTCAATTATTTATATTTATTTGGTCAACATATTATTTTACCTTAGGGAAATCAAACTTAAAATTAAAACTTAAAAATATAAGACTAAATAATAAATTAATAAAATTAATATTAGCCATAGCAATGACACCATTTTTTATGGAGATAGCAGCAGGTTCTATACATTTAGTTACAAATAAGATATTAAAAATTTATGGTGGAGATTTATCCATAGGCGCAATGACAACAGTTACATCAATATCATTAATGTTTTTAATGCCTATATTTGGTCTAAGCCAAGGTATGCAAACAATTATTGCTTATAATTATGGAGCAAAGCAACGAAAGAGAGCTAGACAAACTTTGTTTCTGGGAATTTTATATGGAACAATAATTTTAACCATAGGATTTATTCTAATTAAGTTATTCCCAGAAGTTTTTGTAGGTATATTTACTAAGGATGAAACTTTAATGGTGATGGCTTTTGAGGGGATAAGCATAAATTTAATAACTCTACTTATTGTAGGAGTGTCAGCACTTGGATCAGTTTATTTCCAATCAGTAGGAGAAGCTAAGAAGTCAATATTCTTAAGTTTATTAAGATAAGTGATTATTTTAATACCAGTAATAATTATAATTCCGAAGGTTTATGGATTAAAAGGTGGATGGACATCTCAGCCAATAGCAGATTTCCTTGCCATGTTTATAGTTGGGTTATTTTTATATAAAGAATTTAAAAAAGATAAAATGAATTCAGAAGAATTATATGCATAGAAAAAGACAAAGTTAATAATTTTAACTTTGTCTTTTATATTGAAGGAACTTATAATTTATCTGGTTTGTGGGGAAATTATAAATTCCAACATTGTGACTTGAGCAACGGGCGAAGCCGTTGGCGACATAAAGTGTAGCGCCCACGCAGTGGCTTAAAATGTTTCGCCGACACGTCGCTCAAGCGAAGCGAATTTTTATGTACTAATAAATTATATTAAGGTTATGTAAAATTAAATACTTTAATTATATAATATTAAACGTATATCTTACTTTTCTTGGCAAATCTAATATATATTCTACTGAGCCATCAGGAAAAGTATTCTTTTCATATTTTGGTATATTTCCACCAATCCATTCTGAAATAGTTTTTTCAATATTGTCAGTTTTCACTTCGCAGAAAAAATTATCATCAAAAACATATATGCCAGCACAAGGATTATAGATTTCTCTAGAAACTTCGTATTCTATCAAAAATTTACCCCCCTTTATTAATAATAGAAATTTTTATA